>JAISIC010000039.1 GCA_031262225.1 Ruminococcus sp.
TAAAACTGCACTCTTAACAAGCATTTTCGACTCATACCACGAAGCAATAATGCTATGTGCCGAAGGCGGAGTTTTACAGGATTCCAACAAGACAATGAAAACCTTTTTCCCCGATTTCGAGCTTACTGTAGGGGAGACAACGATTATCGATTTTTTAGGCTACTTAAGAGAAAGAGTTTCGGAATATGAGCCTGAAAATCTATTTTCCCCCGATCATAGTATAACAGAAGGACAGTTTGTTATCGGCGATGGGGAGAACAAGAAGAAGTTTAAGTTCGGGGTTCACTACCTCGAGAACAGGAAAAACTATTCGGTAACAATCTCTGATGTTACTGAATACTTTTATCTTCTTGATGAAGTCGAGCAAGCTAATCGTGCAAAAAGCCGTTTCCTTGCGACAATGTCACACGAAATAAGAACACCGATGAATGCCATTATCGGTATCTCGCAGATGCAGATGGTCAGGGAGGATCTGCCGCCTGATTGTATTGATGCTATCGGAAAAATCTACGCTTCCGGAAACGGGCTTCTCGGTATTATAAACGATATTTTGGATCTCTCAAAAATCGAAACAGGCAAATTTGAAATTATTCCGGCGGAATATGATTTGCCCTCGCTCATTAACGATACAATTCAACTTAATATTTCTCGTATCGGCTCAAAACCGATTGATTTTAGGCTGAATATCCCCGAAAATATCCCTGCCGCACTTCTCGGCGATGAAATGCGGATAAAACAGATTATCAATAATATTTTATCAAACGCCATTAAATACACCGATAAAGGTACTGTGGCAATGAGCGTTAATTCAAAAAATTCTGAAATCGGAATTGACCTGATTATATCTGTTGCAGATACAGGGCAGGGTATAAAAACCGAGGATTTAGAGAAACTCGGTGCAGAATTTTCGCGTTTTAACCTTGATGAAAATCGCACTACAGAGGGCACAGGGCTTGGTATGAACATAACAAAACGCCTCCTCGCACTTATGAACGGCAAAATGGAAATCCGTTCAAAATTCGGCGAGGGTAGTACGTTCATAGTTACAATACCGCAAGAAAAAGTTTCCGAAAAAACAATCGGCGAAAAACTTGCAGCAAGCCTTTCCGATTGTACATATTCTCGTGTCAAACAGGCGGAAAAAATGCAGATTGTCCGCGAATTAATGAATTATGGCAAAGTGCTTGTGGTTGATGATGTTGAGACAAATTTATATGTTGCCGAAGGGCTGCTTCGACCGTATGGAATTGCGGTAACTACTGTCACAAGCGGCTTTGAGGCGATTGATTTGATTAAACAGGGTAAAACTTACGACATAATTTTTATGGATCATATGATGCCGAAAATGGACGGAATTGAAGCGGTTAAAAATATAAGGAGTATGAATTATAACGCACCGATTATCGCACTTACGGCTAATGCTATCGTCGGCAATGATGAAATGTTCAAAACTAACGGATTTGACGATTTTATCTCAAAACCGATCGACATCAGACAGCTTAATGCCGCACTTAATCGCTTTGTCCGGCGGGGAGCCCCCGCTGGCGGTTCGCGTGGAAGTCTTTCAGAACCTTTACAAAACTTACGCGCAGATTTCAAAAACAACGAGAGTGTTCCCGAAAAACTGATTGAAGTATTTTTGCGTGACAGCCAAAAATCAATTCCGATACTGACCAAACTCGGTACAGATGATTTAGTGACATTCACAATCACTGCTCACGCAATGAAATCCGCACTCGCGAATGTCGGTAATGCGGAACTCTCTGAACTCGCGAAGTCGCTTGAAGCAGCAGGACGTGCCGGAGATACTGCATTCATCGAAGAAAAAACGCCCGGATTTATTGAAAATCTTAATGCGTTTATTCTTAAGATTACACCTGAAAATGACAAAAAATTATTGCCGGAAGATAACGAACTGCTCGGTAAAACGCTTTCCGAAATTGCCGCCGCTTGCGAAAACTATGATGCTGATTCAGCGAATGAAATATTGTTATCTTTGCGTGGTTATAAATGGAGTGACGATGTATTCCGCATGATTGATGAAATTTCAAAACTGATTTTACACGGCGAATTTGAAGAAGCGAGTGAGGCTTGCAGAAAGAAAAATCTTTTCGGTGAATGATCTCGATATTACAATTTATATGACAGCTTTGCGGCGATTTTCCCCATATATTCTAAAGGTATAATTCGCGCTAAAGCTGACGACAAACGTCCGAATTTTCTGTACATAAAATTGAACAGGAGAAACGGCACACGTTGCTTTTTGGAAATCGGCATTCGCTTAATAATATTTTTGAATGAGTAAAGTTTCTTGTAAAAGTTTATATATCCGGTGTATAGAGTTTCCGGTGTCATTCCATCCGGTTTTATAACAACATGTGCGGTGTCGTAATGCGATAAATCAAAATCAATAATTTTCTCTTCTGAAAGCATTTTTTCGTAAAGTTTTGTCCCCGGATAAGGTGTTAAAATATGTGCCGTTACAGTTTCAATTCGATTTTTAACACACCATTCTAAAGTTTCATCGAATATTTTCTCTGTGTCATTTGGAAGCCCGAACACTATACTTGCGTTTATCATAATCCCGCGAGAGTGCAAACGCTCTACAAGAATTTCAAAATTTCCTCTGTTGTTTTGTACTTTATGTACCGCTCTTAGGGAGTCTTGATTAAGACTTTCAAATCCGATAAATAAACTTTGACAGCCGCTTTCTACCATTAAATCAAGCATTTTATCTGTAACATTTGATGTTATAGCTGCACTCCACTTAAGACGCATCGGAATTATTTCTTTGAGGAATTTTTCAGTCCAAACAGGATTGCCGATAAAATTATCATCAATAAACAATATATGTCTGCGATTAATCGTTTTTATATCGGTAATAACATCATCAATTTCTCTATTCATATAATGAATATTGCAGTTGCTGTTATAACAAAAATCACAACTAAATGGGCATCCTCTTGAAGTAGAAATAACATTGTTGTAGATATATTTTTTCTTGCTTTTAAAGTTATAAAGAGGTGAGGAAACTTGACTGTCAACAGGATCGCGGTAGATTTTTTCTAATTTTTTTGCGGTAAAATCCTCAAGCATTTTTGCCCAAACGCCCTCTGCCTTACCAACGCAAATCGAATCAAAAAAGGGCGCTGTTTCTTTAGGACACGCTGTTATATGTATTCCGCCGGCAACAACCGTTCTGCCTTTACGTTTGAATTTTTCCGCAATTTCAGCAGCACGCGGCAAAGCATCAACTGTAACAGTTATTCCGACTAAATCAGCCGGAAAATTATAATCAATCTTATCAACGTTTTCATTGATTATTACTACTTCTATTTCCGGCGGTGTTAGGTTAGCTATGGTCAGTAAAGCAAGGGATGGAGACATTCTTAACTTTAAATCGGTGTCCATAGGCCGTCGTTTTGATTTCGGTTGTATTAACAAAATTTTCATTTATTATTCCATATTTCAGTTTTATTCGTTTATCTTAACACTGTCACTATTATATTATAAGTATAATATAAAGAATTAAGCTTGTCAAGAGAAACATAAATTATAAAGTTAAAAATTTTACACAGATTTTACACAAACTAACTCAAAAAAACATAAACAGCCTTTATAATAAACTCATACCTATAGAAATGAGGCAAAGGAATTGAGATTTATGAAGGCTTTTAGTATTTTTGCGGTGATTATAGCCGCTTCGATGACTTTTTCCGCTTGCGGCAAAACAAATGAAATCGCGGTTATTACCCGTGAGGACGGTTCCGGAACACGTTCAACATTCACCGAAATGTTTGAGATTACCGTTAAAGGCGACGACGGAACAGTCACAGATAACACAACACTTGAAGCGACTGTCGCAAACCAAACAGAGGTCGTTATCACAAACGTTTCGGGCAATAAAAATGCAATCGGCTACATATCGCTCGGGTCACTTAATGACACAGTAAAAGCGGTCAGCATTGACGGCGTTTCTGCTGAAACTAAGAATGTAAAATCAGGTGAATACAAAGCGGCACGAGAATTTTTCATAGCGACACCGAAAGCGTCAGCATCTCCTGCAGCAGAAGATTTCATAAGCTTTATTCTGTCAGCAGAAGGTCAAGCGGTTGTCGGGAAAAGTTATATCGCCGTGAACGATACCGCACCATCTTATGTCGGAAACGGTGCGGCTGGTAAGATAACCGTTGCCGGGTCAAGTTCCGTAAACCCTGTTATGGAGAAGCTTAAAGAAGCATATCTTGCGGTGAATCCGAATGCTGAAATAGAGATTCAGATGTCTGACAGTTCGTCGGGACTTTCAAACGCCGCAGAGGGGCTTTGCGACATTGCAATGTCAAGCCGTAAGCTCAAGGAAGCGGAGCTTGAAACTCTTATGCCGACAACGATAGCGATTGATGCGATTGTCGTAATTGTCAATAAAGAAAATGCGATTTCAAACTTGACTTCTGATGAAATTAACGACATATTCACCGGTAAAATCACCGACTGGAGCGGTATTTCAAAATGAGTAAAAAATTAGAACTGATTATGAGGGCGAAAATCGATGGAGAGATTTTCGCCCGGTCGATATTCGCCCTCTCGGCGGTTATCTCCATTTTGGCAGTCGCACTTATCTGCGTATTTTTAGCGGCAAATTCGTTTCCGGCTTTGCGTGAAATCGGCGTACTGAAATTCTTGTTCGGAACAAGCTGGAAACCATCTGATATTCCACCTTCATACGGCGTTTTGCCTATGATTTTGGGGTCTTTATATGTGACGGCGGGAGCAGTCATTATCGGCGTTCCGATAGGTGTTCTGACAGCGGTTTTCCTTGCAAAATGTTGCCCCAAAAAGATATATAAACTCATAAAACCCGGTGTTGATTTGCTTGCGGGGATACCCTCTGTTGTATACGGATTTTTCGGAATGGCAATTCTTTTACCCGTTTTCGGCGGAAGTATTATTTCAGCATCTATTCTGCTCGGCATTATGATTTTGCCGACAGTTATCGGGCTTTCGGAAGCCGCTCTCCGTGCTGTACCCGAGAGTTACTATGAAGGTGCATTAGCCCTCGGTGCGGGGCATTATCGTGCAACATTCGCGGCAGTTTTACCGGCTGCGAAATCGGGTATTTTCGCGGCTGTAATCCTCGGTATCGGACGTGCAATCGGCGAAACAATGGCGGTAATTATGGTTGCAGGAAATCAAGCACGTATTCCTTCGTCAATCTTCAAAGGTGTACGAACTCTCACTTCAAATATCGTTCTTGAAATGGGCTATGCTGAAGGCTTACACAGACAGGCTTTGATTGCAACAGGACTTGTTTTATTTGTCTTTATTCTGATAATCAATCTAAGCTTTCAGGCTCTAAAGAGCAGGAGTAAAAGCTAATGAAAAAAGTATCTGAAACTATCCTCAAAATAATCACAATCGGTGCGGCGATAATCACGATTTCGGTTCTGCTTTTTATCATTATTTTCATTTTGATAAAGGGTACTCCTTATATAAAACCGTCGCTTTTTTCGCTCTCTTATAACAGCGAAAATGTGTCGCTGATGCCGGCTTTGATATCCACAGTTGCTATGACAATTTTATCGCTCGTCATTGCCGCACCTGTCAGTATTTTCGCGGCGATATGGCTTTGTGAATACGCCCGACGCGGGAATAAACTTGTTAAACTTGTACGAATTACGGCGGAAACCCTTTCGGGGATTCCGTCCATAGTTTACGGGCTTTTCGGAATGTTATTCTTTGTATCTTTCCTCGGCTGGGGGTATTCACTTTTGGCAGGTGCTTTCACCCTTTCGGTGATGATACTGCCGCTTATTTTGCGAAGCACGGAAGAAGCTCTCACCGCCGTCCCGGATGCTTGGCGTGAGGGTTCGTTCGGCCTTGGTGCAGGGAAACTCAGAACTGTTATGCGCATAATCCTCCCCGCCGCCGCACCGGGCATTTTTTCGGGAATAATCCTTGCCGTCGGGCGAATTGTGGGCGAATCTGCCGCACTTATCTACACTGCCGGCTCGGTTGCACAAATTCCCGAAAATGTGTTCGCTTCTGCACGAACGCTTTCTGTACATATGTACGCGCTTTCGAGCGAGGGTCTTCACGTCGGCGAAGGTTATGCAACAGCGGTTATATTGCTGATTGTCGTAGTGCTTATTAATGCGGCATCGGCGGCTATAGCAAAGAAAGTCGGTGGTTACAGATGAACTGTTTTACAATAAAAGATATGAACCTGTTTTACAATGAACATCAGGCTCTGAAAAATATCAATATGGACATTCCCGAAAATGAGATAACTGCATTGATAGGTCCTTCGGGGTGCGGAAAATCTTCGTTATTAAAGTCTCTTAATCGTATGAATGACCTTGTTGAGGGTTGTAAAATCGACGGTGAAATCAAGCTTTTTGATGAAAATATATATGGCAATATTGATGTGAATCTTCTGCGAAAGCGTGTCGGAATGGTATTTCAAAAGCCGAATCCGTTTCCGCTGTCAATTTATGACAATATCGCGTTCGGTCCGCGAACTCACGGAATCCGCTCAAAAGCCATTTTAGATGAAATAGTTGAAAACGCTTTGCAAAATGCCGCAATTTGGGACGAGGTTAAGGACCGTTTGAAAAAATCGGCTCTCGGGCTCTCCGGCGGGCAGCAGCAAAGGCTTTGTATAGCGCGAGCTCTCGCAGTCGAGCCGCAGGTTTTGCTTCTTGATGAGCCGACTTCCGCACTTGATCCGATTTCCACGGGAAAAATTGAGGAATTACTATTGCAACTTCGGGAAAAATATAGTATAATAATTGTAACCCATAATATGCAGCAGGCAGCAAGGATTAGCGGCGGCACTGCATTTTTCCTGCACGGAGAGATGATTGAGATGAGTGACACGGAAAAACTCTTTGCACGTCCCAGAGACACCCGCACCGAAGATTATATTACGGGGAGGTTCGGATAATGAGAAACCGCTTTGATACTGAACTTGCAAATCTAAATAACAACTTGATTTTTATGGGTTCGCTTATCGAAAATGCCATTGCGCGTGCAGCGAAAGCCCTTCAAAACTTTGACCGTGAACTTGCACTTTCGGTCATTAATGACGATAATATTATTGATGACAAGGAAAAAGAAATTGAGTCTATGTGCCTTAAACTGCTTCTAATGCAACAACCTGTGGCACGCGATTTGCGGCAAATTTCTTCTGCACTGAAAATGATTACCGACTTAGAACGAATCGGCGACCACGCTTCGGATATTTCGGAACTCGTTGAATATCTGGCGAACTATAAAGCAGAACAAAATTATTCACATATTTTAGCACATATCCGCGAAATGGCAAGGACGACAATCGGAATGGTGAACGACAGCATTGACGCGTTTGTTAAAAAAGATGAAAAACTCGCCCATGCTGTGATTGACACAGACGATGTTGTTGACAGGATTTTTTGCGATGTAAAAAAAGAATTGATAAAAGCAGTTAGAAATGACAGTGATTCGGGCGAGGAAGCGTTCGACCTCCTCCAAGTCGCAAAGTATTATGAACGCATAGGCGACCACGCCGAAAATATCGCCGAATGGGTAATTTTCTCTATTACCGGCATACACAAAAATAAGTTGGTGCTATGAAAATTTATATAGTTGAAGATGATGACAATATCCGCGAAATGGTTTCGTACGCCGTTAAAACAGCGGGCTTTGAAGCAGTCGGTTTTTCGAGCGGGAAAGAGCTTTTTAAGGCACTCGCCTTTGACGGAGAGTACATCACGAAGCAAAAAAACTCATGCGACATGCCCGCGGGGGCTCCCCGCCCGGATTTGGTTTTGCTTGATATTATGCTGCCAGATGAAGACGGCATTACTATCTTAAAGAAGCTTCGTGATGATAAAAATACCGCAAAACTGCCTGTTATTATGCTTACTGCTAAAGGTTCTGAACTTGACAAAGTAACGGGATTTGACAGCGGTGCGGACGATTACATCAGCAAGCCTTTTTCTGTTATGGAAATGCTCTCGCGGATTAAGGCGGTTTTGAGGAGAACGAAAACAGAGGAAAAGGATGAAAATATCACACTTGAAGAGCTTGTAATTTTACCGGAAAAACGAATAGTTACTGCGAATGGCAAAGAAATTTCGCTCACTTTCAAAGAGTTTGAACTGCTGCTTTTCCTTGCAAGAAATAAAGGCTTAGTCCTCTCACGTGATAAAATTTTAACGGAAATTTGGGGCTATGATTATGACGGCGAGAACCGCACAGTCGATATGCATATAAAAACCTTGCGAAAAAAACTCGGCGATTCGGGAAACCACATAATCACAATCAGAAATGTAGGTTATAAAGCAGACGGAGGTCATTCCGTAAATTGAAGATAACCATTATTATTATAGTTTTATCAATTCTTTTGGTAATATATATTATAAAAAGGGCAGTAGATTATCATAAAGATCAGATAGCGATTCTGAAGCGAAAGATAGAGCTCGAACAGAAAAAGGCAGAAAAAAATCTTGAAAAACTCCAAAACCGCAAAGACACAATAAAACGCATTACAGGCAATATGTCAGAGGGTGTTGTAATGCTTGATGCTAATGCCGATATAGTTTCTGCTAACGCCTCTGCATTGAATATATTTGATATAAAAGACGAGATAAAGGGTGTTAATATTATCGAGCTTTTACGCGAACTGAAGCTGCTCGAATACGCGCACAAGGCTGTTGAAGGCGAAACGTCCGATGCACTGATGAACAGGAACGGTCGTATTTATGATGTTCGTTTTTCGCCGTCTCAGGGTGCTTCGCAACCCCGCGGTGCGATTTTGCTGTTTCTTGATATTACAGAAAAACACGAATCGGAAAAACTGCGGCGTGAATTTTCGGCGAATGTTTCGCATGAACTTAAAACTCCGCTCACAAACATCTCCGGTAACGCGGAAATGCTTGCGGCGGGAGTAGTTTCAGAAGCAGACAAACCCGAATTTTATAATCGAATTTATGACGAATCACGACGAATGACCACCCTTGTTGATGATATTATGTACCTCTCGCGGCTTGATGAAAAATCCGAACTGCGTGAAAAAGAATCGGTTAATCTATATGAAATTTTAAGTGAAGTAAAGAAAAATCTATCCGAAAAAGCAGAAAAGGGAAATGTTTCAATCGCAATTTGTGAAACAGACTTTTCAGTTACCGGCGATCGTAATATGCTTTATGAATTGTTTTTTAATTTGATTGAAAATGCAGTAAAATATAATGTTGACGGAGGAAAAGTTGAAGTTATCGCTGCAAAAAATATCGTCACCATAAGCGACACAGGCATCGGTATACCCGAAGAATCGCTTCCGTTTATCTTCGACAGATTTTATCGTGTAGACCGATCACGCTCGAAAAAAACAGGCGGTACCGGTCTCGGGCTTGCGATTGTGAAACATATTGCCGCACTTCATAATGCGGAGATAAGCGTTAAAAGCGTTGTAAGCACGGGGACAAAAATCTATATTGTATTTAACTGAATTTGCATTTATAAAAATAAGCCCTCTGCTTTTTTTGCAGAGGGCATTTGCTTTATTACACCGGTTCGGTCACGATTGTGACAATTCCGCTTCGTTTTGTGATGATTACTACATTTCCGTCAATGATTTCTGCATCTGCTTTATACCATTTTTTCGCCTTGGTATCGAAAATCAATGCTTGAAGTTTTGTTCCGTTTTCAGCTGTGAACCCGAGTTTATCAAGTCCGACGGAAATGGTTGCCGCATTGACTCCCCAGCCGCCTTTTTGTGCTGTTTCAAAGCTTCCCAAAACTTTTGCGTTAAAGTTTTCTGCAACATAGCTTTCGGTCTGTGCGGTGCGTTTTGTTTCAAACGCAAGACCTGTGAGGATTTGCCCTGTTGCACTTGTGAGCGGGAGTGTCACTCCGCCGACAACCTTCCCGTCGGCAACCGATGTGAGCTCAAGAGTTATTTCCAAGCCGCCTGCCGCTTCAACAAGCTGTTGAATAGTGTTCTTTGAAAGCCCTTGTGCGTTTTCGGGGATTTGAATTGTTATCGCGCTTTCGCCGCTCTCTTTGGCGATTTTAGCCGCTTCGGATACTGCCGCCGCCGTTGCCTGTGCGTTTACTGCACCCGATTCGTTTACGCCCGCCTCAACTTTAACGCCCTCGGGAGTTTCTTCAACAGTTGAAGTTACACCGTTAGGAGCTATGACCTCGACACCTGTGTCTGTCTCCTGTATATCAATCTGCGGATTCACATAAGGATTATCTGCGGCAGGAGGGGTTGCGGGAGCAGGAGGTGTAGGAGGTGCAGGGGGAGGTGTGGTTGGGAAGTAGGGAACCGACGGTGTCGAGGGTGCCGCCGGAGTTACAGGGCTCGAAGGGTCGGAAGCACTTCTGAAATTCGCCGTTATTGTAACATCTTCTGCCGGCATTGTGAATGAAGCCGGTGAGCCGCCAAGAGCCGATATACCCGAAACTGTCCAGGATACAAATTCCTGACCTCTCGGAACTGTTGCTGTAACCGTGATAACCGTGCCGTACGCGGCGGAAGAGGGTGAAGCTGTGCCGCCGTCTACTATCACGTTATAAATAGTTGTCGGCTCAACGTATGGTGCATTGACTGTGATTTCTATTGTTCCTGTCACGCCTGTTACCGCAGTTGCCGTAATCGTAACGTTTCCGGGGTTACGTCCTGTGACAACGCCCGAACTGCTTACCACTGCAACATTCGTATCGTCCGACGACCATGAAACGTTTCTATTCACAGCGTCGCTTGGCTGTACATCTGCTGAAAGTGTAATTTGCTCGCCGACTGTCACTTCGCTGCTGCCCGAGATTGTAACCGATTCTGCTATCGCCGGCTCGGGAGGATAATCCGACAAATCGGGGTCTATTATAATGATTGTAAATATTTCGATATAAGGATTTCCTCCCCCTAAGCCGTTCGCTATCGTTGCAGTGAGCGTTGCTGTTCCCGGCACGCTTCCTGCATCGAACTGATTTCCTGTAAATGTTGCTTCTGTACCTCCATCGTCAAATGACCAAGATATGGTTTGATTTGTTGCATTATCCGGTATAACAGATCCGTAAATAGGGTAGCTATGGTAAATATATTCAATGTACGATACGGCTCCTATCCCTGTTACCGGAACAAACGGTGTCGGTGCTTCTGTAATCGTAATCGAAACATGCGGATCAACGCCGATGTCTGCATCGAATGTTAGAGTTACAGATTCTGTCATAAGCGAATCAAGATAAGAAGTGTTGATTGTGTAAACGTTGGAGTTTATGGGGCTTACAGTATAATCCAATCCCTCTGTCAGCCCCGTTATGCCTGTGAAAGTGTGTCCGTTCGGCGTGACAGTAACATAAATTGCACCGCTTACGGTCTGTGTGTATGTCGAAGAGCTTGCACTTGCCGTCGCATCTGCAAGGACTATTACCGCGGCAACAGAGCTTGTCGCCGTTGCTATTGTCTCGCCGTCTACAGCCGCGTTTGTGTTGGTTATGACACAGTAATAATAAACGGTTCCGACTGTGTTTGTCGGCGGTGTATAGGTTGCGTATGTCTGACCTGCGATTTCTGAACCGTCCTCTGTTTCGCCGGTTGCAGTTGAATACCATTGATATGTCAAATCTCCGCCGTCTGAAACGCTTGCCGAGACGGAAAGAGCGGTCGGTGTGCCGCCGATAGGATAGGTTGCATTTTGCGGTGGTAAAGTAATGCTCGGTGTCTGTGCGTTTGTGAGGTCTTTATAAACCGCAACCGTTAGCCCTGTTGTTGTGATATCATAAGCACCGAAATCGGCAACTTCAACTGTGACATTTTCCGCCGCGGTCACGGAAGTAAGCCCGATTGTATATCTTGTGCCCGAGCCGGAAAGAGTGCCTTTTGTTGCCGTTCCTGTGCCGGTTGTAATAGTAATATCATTGGCAGTAAGCCCTGTTACAGATTGGCTGAATGTTATTACAATCCCTGTGCTGTCAGTGGTTCCGACAACACCGCCGGTTTGTTCTGCTGTGAAGGTGACGTCGGGGCGGTTATCTTTATTCACCGTCACGCTTTGGGTGCCGTCATTGATGATAAAGCCATCCTTTTCCACTGTGACTGAAACGGTGTCGCCCTGCTCAAAAATCGAATCATCCGTGCCTGTTATGTCCGATATTTCAAGTGTATAAACACCGGTATCGGTTCTTGCAAGCATCCCTCTTGTCGCTCCTGTCACCGTTATGTCCGAAGCCTCTAAACCTGTAATATCACTGTCAAATGTCAAAGTCAAAACAGTTGTATCAGCCGTTCCGCTTGTGCCGTTTGCTTCTAAATCATAGAAAGTTACTTCGGTTGGCGGATCGTTAATTGTCTGCCCTGTGAGACTATACTCATTTGCAACGCGGTAATTATTCGCCTTTGCCGTGATAAGCAATGTAATTGATACAGTAACAGTTTTGCCGGTTCCGGCTAAATAATCATTACCATAACTGCCTGCCATGGTGTAGTCGGTTGACGGAATTAATTCGTCAATATCGCCGTCTAAAGTAACCCTTGTGACGTTTGCCGAAGATGTATCGTCTTGGGCTTTCGCCGCAACTGTTGCTCCTGTGATTGTTAAAGCTTTTCGAGCGATTGTGTAGTTACCGAGTTCAATTGTCGTATCGGCATATTCCGAACCGCCGCTTATTTCTGCCATGACTGTATATGTCCCTGCGTTTGTCGGAACTGTAGTACTACCGTTATATTTAACTGTAATTGTTCCTGCCTGTGCTTCGGTTAATTCGTCAAAGGTAACTTCGCCGATACCCTGTGCAGAGCCGTTGTAAATATGATCGTCGGGAATGTCGAATTCGAGATGTGTGTTTTTGTTGATTGCATTTCTCACAACCGTAACCCCCGGAACGGGGATAAAACCGCTGCCGTTATGATAGAAGTATATAAATCCACTAGCACCGTTGTTGACCTGTTGACGTGTTCCATCAGAATAAGAATATTTTATACCGCTTTGTCCGTTTTCATATGCCCACAAAACGTTGATACTATCTAATGCGGTTACACTCATACTTGATTTTTTAATATCATAATCTGTTCCGACACCATATGTTGTATCTTGTGATTTATCCCATGATATAAGAAGCGAGGGGCTGCCTATACCATCGCTGTTGGGTTGTCTGTCTATTACATTGT
This sequence comes from Ruminococcus sp., assembly GCA_031262225.1. Classification (GTDB taxonomy): domain Bacteria; phylum Bacillota; class Clostridia; order Oscillospirales; family Ruminococcaceae; genus JAISGY01. The sequence continues at coordinate 13,151 of JAISIC010000039.1, forward strand.
TTGCTGCATCTGAATACCCGAATATCAAACCGTTATTAGTAATTCTGGTGATATTTGATCCTTGAATTGCGTAACCGTCTGCCGCGATAAGTCTACCTAAATTATAAATCGCATAACCGCCGCTTATTTTTATCAGCGGTTTTGTCATTCCTGCTGCGGCTGTTAAGTCAACATACCAGTTTACACTTGTGACTTTTTCGTTCAAATTAATAACTATGCTATCATTAATTGTTAAGGGTGAGCCTATAACTGTAAGCAAAGATTTATTCCCTGCGTTTCCAAGAGCCGTTATCGCCGCCGCGATTTCCGCGTTTGCATCTGTGACGTTCAATCCCGAAATGTCGATTGTGTCTTGAAGTGCTGTAACGTTAACACCCGATACAGGGAAGAACACCGAATCGCCCGCTGAATATTTATCTGTAAATTGAATACCGGAAACGCGGTCTTTTATATCCCAACGAACACTTCCGCTGTAACTATTTGTGTGGGCAAAATCAAGGTTTTCGGTGCTGTATTGATCATATGAGGTTATAGGGGGTGGTGTACCGGCTTTACTGTTCCAAGCGACTATTACAGCTCCGCTTGCACATGTAACGCCGCCTGTAGCGTTGGCAAAACCGCCTGAACCGGTTGCCGCATCAGCTTTACAGAAAACATCTATATTATAGATAAAGATTCTGCTTGCCGATTGAAGCGCTGTTCCGTACGGGACCTCGATTGTGCTACCGGATTTGATGTTTATTTGACCGGCGGAATAAATCGCTTTGCCGCCTTCGACAGTTGCTTCAATCGCCGCGTTTGTGACTTCAATAAGCCCTGTGCCGGCGTTGTTTATTCCTATATCATCGGCAACGGAAATTTCGCCGCCCTTGATGTTGATTTTAACCGTCCCGATTGCGGCAATACCGTCACCGTCAGCGTTTTTGATATATCCGCCGTTCATATTAAATGTTCCGGAACCGGAAAGGGTAAGTAAATCCGCATCAAATTCGCTTGCCGCCTCTGTGCTTGCCGACCAGTTAAGGGTTTTCTCATTCGGAATTGAAAGTGTAATGCCTTCCGCTAATGCAGTGTTAGTTCCGGTAACCATTACTAAATCGAAAGTATTGAAAGCCGTTGCAACAGCAGAGGCAATCTCTGCTGACGTTTTACCGTTTATGATGACTGTATCGCTTGACGTGATAACATTCTGTCCGGTTATGGGAATAAAGCCTGTGTTTGCTCCGTTTGTATAGCTGATACCCGTTGTTTCTTCTGCTCCTTCTCCTACTGTAGCCCAAACTGCCCTGACACCATCTGTTTTCGGCAACCAGTAAATATCTGTTGAATAGCCGTTTGCATAGGAGCCCCTGTCGGTCGACGGATTAAAGCCGACAACCATACCATTACCGGTGACTGCAAGTGTGGCATACGAGACTATATTATTGCTTTTGCTGGCATATACCAAACCGCCTGTGACGCTGACGTTCTTGCCTGCGGCTCCCCAAATTGCCGGACGACTGTTAGTTGAAGCCTTAACAGTTCCGCCGCTCACCGTAACATCGCCTTCAGTATAAATCGCTCCCCACGGTGCATAAACTTCGCCGCCCGAAATATTTATTTCTTTGAAATCGCCGTCAATAGCAAAGAAGCCATCGCCGGTATTTGTAACCGTTCCGCCCGATATATTCACTATATTTGTGTTTCCGGTACCATATGCGTTCGTGAATAATGTCCCGCTGTTGCTGCTTGTCACCGTTGCGTCATTACGTATATTTATCACATTTCCGCCGTCAAAGAGATAAACTGCAACTCCGTGATTTGATATTGTACCGCCGTTTATATTCAGTTCGTTGTTTTCGTTGAGATAAATTTGCCCGTTTAAAGTGCCGCCGTTAATGTTTATTGTGTTATGATCATTCGCTGAAATTGCATCTCTGTATACTGCAACGCCATCATTATCGGCATCACCTGTGATTGTTCCGCCGTTTATGTTGACGGTTTTATAATCGGAAACATAGATAGCATCATGTGCTCCGTACGCCTTAATCTTGGCATCGCCGCTGACTGTAAGTGTTTCTCTTGCTCTGGTGCCATCATTACCGGTAGTTTCCATACGTATGGCGTAAAAATTATAGGCAATAATTTCGCCGCCGGTTATTTCAATATTACCGTTTGTCTCAATCGCCGGTTCGGTGGAAAGATTATCGTTTTCGCAATGAATTATTCCGCCGCTGACTTTAATATTAACAGCTTTTGATACATTATAGATTCCAAAGCTGTTGTTATATATTCCCCCGCCGTCAGCCAATTCAAATGTACCGCCGGTTGAACGAGAATCTATGCGTATGTAAGTGCCGTTTAATTCTGCCTGCCATTTGACGGTTACGCCGGGACGTAGTAATATGGTGGGAGCATCGAATGTATCTTGATCATAATTAAATTCACCCGTAACGGTAACAGTGCCGCCTGAAACCGATGCACGCCCGATAGCATTGTTTATCGGCGCTTCAAGCTGATCAACAGTTGTTATAGAATAATCGTTTATATTAAGTGTTTCAGTATATTCAGCCGCAAACGATGTAAACGGCACAGCCATTAGCATTATGCTTATCGACAAAGTCAGAGATAAAATTTTCTTGAAAAGATGTTTCATAGTTTCTCCTTAAACTAATTTACCGAATATGCCGTGAAGCTGACTATGCCGGTGCGTGATGTCTTGAAAACTGCCATGCCGTTTTTGACTGTCACAGGTGATTCATACCACCTTTTTTCGGCTGTGTCGTATACAACCGCATAAAGGAGTTCGTCGGAGAAGCTTTCGATTCCGAGCTTTTCAATGTCAAGGGTTATTGTCGCAATCGCACCCCATCCACCTCTTTGAGCGGTTTCAAAGCCGCCTAAAGCATCGATGTTCCATCGGCTCTCAATATAATTTCCGATCTGTGAGGTGCGTGTTGTGTCGGTGGTTACGCTTGTTAAAATCTGTCCCGAATCGCGTGTTATGGGAAGAGCCATAGTGCCTATCTCTTCGCCGTCAAGGGTGAGAGCGAAAGACAGGGTTACGGGTGTGTCCTGTGCACCGCAGATGATCTTTTGAACTGCGGTTTTTGAAAGCCCTTTCGCACCGGACGGGACATTCACGGTGAGGAATTTATATCCTTTTTCTTTGACGATTCTCGCCCCCAAACAAGCCGCCGCTGCTGTGGAGTGGGTGTTCACCGAACCGGTCGGGTTCACCCCAGCTTTAACGAAAACTCCGTTTGCCGTTTCGATAACCATTGCTTTCACCCCCGTTTTTGAAGTAACCTCTTTGCCATCCGGCGAAATGGTTATGTCTTTATTTATGCATGGCGGGAAGTCATAATCTATCGGTTCGGGAGCAGGTTTGGGTGCGGGCGGGGGAGAGTATGAAGATGAATATGAGGATGAGTATGAGGGGGTGGAAGGTGCCGGAGGCTTCGGATCGGATGAAGAGGGAGCCGCAGGTCTTTGGCGAATAGTCAGAACGCCATCATTTTCCGGCTCCGCTTCCCATGCAGTATAATTACACGCCGTAGGACGCTCATGCTCATAAAGATATATGTTGTATGTACCGGGTGTATTTGTATTAGGAATATCAACTGTAAATACCGGTTCATCGACCCATTCATCAGTGCCGTAAAGCGTTGATGATTCGGTAAGAGTATATGGCGAAGGGGGATCATTAACTGTTTCATATTCATAAAAATAAATCTTATAGGCAAAATCAGGCAACGGGTCACCGGCATAGATTGTAACATCTTCTGCTCGAACCTCAAAGTATCTGGTATAAACATAAACATCGTAAGAAGTTGTTGCTTCGGCATAAGTAGCGTCTGCGGCTTTTGTAGCCGTGATAGTGGCTATTCCGTACGAAGTCCATGTTTGGCCATCTATGTAATCACCGCCCAAAGTACCGGGAATGCGGTGTATACCATTAATGGTAACTGTGCCGTACTCATCTACCGATGCTATATTCGGTTGACTGCTTGAATATGTAATTGTGCCCGAGCCCGCACCGCCCGATGCAGTGTTAGTGAAATCGGCGTCACCGTAAGAGACTTCCTTATCTTCCGTCTCAGTAAAAGCGATTGTCTGGCTTAAGAGACCCGTAGCAACAACATTAATCGTTTGTGTGGCATCCTGATAATTCGGGGAACTCATGGTAACCGTCACAGTTGCAGTCTGTCCAATGCTTGAAGTAGCATTTGTGTTTATGGTTACAGTACTGCCTGAAACGCTGACACTGCTTATAATATTGTTAGAATCGGTACCCTCTACAGCAGAATAGGTACGTGTGCCGGTGTCTTGGTTTGTCAGAGCGGTAGCAGGATTTCCATAAAGCGAAACGCCGTAAAAAGAACTGCCTGACATATCATAGGTAATTGTATCGTCAACGCCGGCTCTTGTCTGCAAATTAACAGGATCTGTTTGTCCTCCGTCAATCTGATTCATCGCTATTGTATATGTTGCACCGGAAACCGTACTACGTTCATCCATTCCCGACGTGCAAGTTATCTGCACAATAATTTGTTTGCCGACATCGGAAGGAGTTATAGTGTAGGTCGATCCTGTTCCGAGTTCTTCAAGAGTGGTATATCTCCATACATACGAAACTGAAGAGGGGTCAATTCCGTCTTGCGAAACAATATCAGATATATCTGCCGTTAAGGTATTGTTGGTGAATGCGTTGCCGGTGATTGTCACGTTTCCTGTTAATGGATCCCCGTACGCCGAAACCTTAATCGCCGGCAAAATCGGCAACAATACCGCAAATGCAAGCAATATTACCATTATTTGTTTATATAATCTTTTCATAATTCTCCTTCAAAACAGGACATATTTCTAACCATTTATAATTATATCAAAAATCAGCCGCATTTTCAAATCCTTTCACGACACCTTGCTTCACCTGTGACACAGGGTTTGCGAACTGTTTCGTGTATTTCGCGACAATTAAGCTGATTTTCCTTAAAAAAGCAGTTGAAAAATAAAACAGAAAATGCTATAATGTATGATGAAGGGAAGTGTCAAGGTGGAGCAAAAACTGCGAATCGCAATCTGCGAAGATATGAAGAAAGACCGCGACCGGCTTTTAACGCTCGTCCGCGAAACAGGCGCGTCTGCGAAATGCGATATATTCCCGTCCGGCGAAGCCCTTTTGGAGCGTTTCCGCAAGGGTATGTATCACCTCATCTATCTTGATATATACATGATTGATATAAGCGGCATGGAAACCGCCCGACGCATTCGAGAGCGTGACGAGAGCGTTTTGCTTGCTTTCACGACAACTTCACGCGATCATGCCTTTGAAGCGAATAAATATCGCTCGCTTCTTTATATTGAAAAGCCTGTGACAGCCGATATGATTGCTCACACTATCACCCTTGCAGAAGCCTTGAAAAGCAAACGCGAAAGCGAGATTTTAACAATAAGCTCGGAGTCGATTTTATTCGATATACCGCATGATTAAATTTATTTTATAGAATTGATTGTTCAGCGTTGTGTAATTCACATAGGTAACGGCAAGCTTGTCACCGCCTCAACCACACTGAATATAAACGACTTGGAAGCGATGCTGCCGAAGCCGCGTTTCTGCCGCTCCCATCGTTCCTTTATCGTCAATTTAGATAAGGTTAAGCGCATTAACGGCAAGGATTTTGAAATGAAAGACGGCGATATTGCATACATAACGCAACGCGACCGCCGCCGTATTATGAGCCTTTATGACGAATGGCTTTTCGACAGCATACAGGGGGACAATATATGACAGTTATAAACATCGCGATTGTAGCCGCGGCATATGCAACTATTGCGATTCTGATATACTTTTTGCGAAGTGAAAAATCACGTTTTTCGCGAAAACAAATAATAACTTTCATTATTATGGCAGGCGTGGTTTTCGCCGCCTGCTATCCCTTTTGGGAGCGACGATTCGGAGATTCTGTTCAAGCCCTCGATCTGTACATAATTCTTGTGTTTATCTTCACATTTCCGCCCGCTTTTTTCATCTATCCGAAAAGACCGAATAAAAACTTTTTTTTTATATGCCTCTGCACTCCTTTGACCGTTGTCGGTCACGGATTCGGAAACCTTGCGGAGCTTTCATTCGCCCCGAATCAGCTCATCGGCAGAATACTGAATTTATTTGTTATGTCTGCCTGTTTTGCGTTAATTTTGACAGGGCTTTATTGGTTGACACGAAAGAAATTCCCGGGGCTTTTTGAAAATGAAAATCCTGTTCTTTGGCGGCGGCTTTGGATTATTACCGTTTTAATGGGTTGGACACAAATTGTCGCAGGGAACGTCTTTTCGGGGAGTACTTTCACCGCAGCCGGGATAATCCCGTCAAGGCTTATCTGTCTTGCAGGGACAGTAGCAATCCTTTATATCGCGGGGCTTGCAAAACGTCAGGCGGAAGAATCGGCTGATGCTTTTGCACGTGCGGCGGCGGCAGAAGAAGCCGTTAATGCAAAGGAAAAAGAATACGCTGAAATTGTTGCACAAACGGAAGAAACAAACCGCCTTCGTCACGACAGGCGGCAGATCATAGCGGCAATAACCGGACTTAATGAATCGGGCATGGAAAAAGAACTTGAAAGCTATTGTCTCGAAGCTTTGGAACAGCTTGACAGAACGGAGATAACGGTATGAATATCAGTTTCTTTCTTGCGATAATTAATATTTTACTTAATACTACCTATTGCCTTATTCTTGATTATATTCCTCTTAGAAAATTTCTGCGTTCAAAACCTCGTACAGCAATCTTAATAAACCTTGGAATCCTTGCTTTGAATGTAGTTTTTTTCCTCAGTTTCCCCGGGATTACAGGCGACTCCGGTAAGGGGCAGATGTTCGGGCTTGTTATGTATTTAGCAACGTTTATACCGCTTGTCCTCTATTTATTGAAAGGATGTTTTTTACAGAATCTTTTTATAATCGCCTTTTCACAATGTGCAATGCAGTTTATCTTGGGCATCGGAAACTGGATGGAATTTCGTTTTGGGGGTTTAATTCTGCCGGACGTGCATAATGAAGTATCAATAATCACAAAATTTATTATATTTATCCCGTTTTTTCTTTTCTGTACACGAATTTTTAACAGGTTATTTTCAACTTGGAACAACGATAAACAAACTGAACCGTTTTGGAAAGTATTTTGGCTGATACCCTTAGTTCTCTGTACTTTGACTGCAATTTCGGGCACTGTTGACAGACTTACCGATGAAACAAGTATGTCTTTTATTCTCTCAAGGATATTTTCCATGTCGGCACTCATTGTTTGCATAATCATGATGACCGACATTATGAATATAGAACGGGAAACAGCATCTGCTCGAATGCGTGCCGATACAATGAAAACTGTGGGCGATGCGTTTAGGAAAACTCACGCCGATACCGAAAAATCGCTTGAATCGTCAAACTGCACGAAAGACGAAACGGTAATCATAATTGAAAAAATAATTGCCCTTTCTAAGGCGGGAAAACACGACGAAATTACAGCACTTCTCCGCGATAAAACAGCACTTATGGATTCGTTTTCTCCCGAGCGTTTTTGCGATAATGAAGCCGTGAATGCTTTGATAACATACTACAGCAATATTGCCCGAAGCGAAGGGATTGAAGTTACATACAAACTCCAAATTCCGAGCCAGGCAGGGCGGATTGCCGGTGTTGACCTTTCGCGGATTATCGGAAATATGCTTGAAAACGCGATTGAGGCTTGCCGACTGATGGAATACGGAGCAAAAAAAATACGCCTGAGGTCAATGATTTCGGGTGATATGCTCGTTATCGGCATGAATAACAGCTTTGACGGCGAGTATAAGTCCGATCCCGAAGGCGATTTCTTCTCAAGAAAACGTGAAAGCGGCATTGCAACAGGACTGCGTTCCATCCGCTCTGTTGCGGAAAAATATAATGGATCAGTCAAATTTGAAGCCGATGACAGGATTTTCAAAACATCGGTTAGACTTGATTTGGCAGAAGCAACAGAGTAGCAACAAAGTAGCAACAAAATTGCACAAATTTACATAATATTAAAATTTAATATGTAATATGTTCATAATAAAATATGAATTTTCTTTAAAATAATCTTGCAAAGCAATGAAAAGTGTGATATAATTAATTTGGATTATACTAAACTTGAAAGGTTTTAGAACAAGATGGGCACCAAAAGCGAAAGATCTTTTAATGAACGTTTGTTTATGAACATATTCCAGACAATGGATGCCGCCGTTATTTTGATGCCGGATAGTGAAGCTATCGGGAACTCGAAATTTAGTGAAATCATGCCCGGCTGGAAGGATGTGTTTACTCCCACACAAAGCACGGAAGGGTTATATGAATTTTTCAAAAAATTCACAATTAATCCGCAAGACCATCTTGAAACCATTCAAAAACTTCGCGACACACGTGAATCTCAAGAAACTATTTGGCATTTCAAAACCGGTAAGACTTTTTCCACCCGCGGTTTTATTATTGAAACAGACAAAGATGATGAATACGGCGAACTCTGGGTTTTAAGGGATATTACCGATATTGAATCGCAGAATAAGCTTTTTGAAAATATCTTTGAAGCTATGCCGGACCCGGCAATACTCTTTTTACCGGACAGACCTCCGATAGGCAACAGTGCACATTCAAAAGCTCTTCCCGGATGGCAGAAAATTTATGAATTCGGTCAGGTCATTGATACAGATATTCGAGAGTTTTTCGGGAAATACATACATAACGTTGATGATTGTACAGAACAGATAAAAAGACTTCGCGAAACGCATGAAGATCAAGAGATTATATGGCATCTCAAGGACGGCACTGAAATACTTTTCAAAGCGACAATTATTGATTTCCCCGACGGGTCGTTCGCGGAGCTTTGGATTTCACGCGATATAACTGAGCTTTCAAATACAAAGCTTTTATTCAACGAGATTTTCAACGTAATGGATCCGGCAGTTGCTATTATAAAAGACGGCACGCTTATTGCGAATGATGCGTATTATGATGTATTCCCGAACTGGGAGTATGAATATAAAAATGCTTTAACCGGCGATGACGAAAAAGATTTCGCATGGCTTTGCGGTTATTGGGATTCGATGATTACAAATGTTGACGAACATATTGAAGCAATTAAACGTATCCGTGAGACCCACGAACCGCAAAATTCAATCTGGCATTTCAGGGACGGCAAAGAGTGTATACAAAAGGGATATTGGCTTGACCTTCGTGATACAGACGGCGAGCTTTGGGTCTTAACCGACGTATCGAATCTATACGATGCAATGCGCAGGGCGAACGACGCAAGCCTTGCAAAATCAATGTTTTTATCATCAATGTCGCATGAAATACGTACGCCGATGAACGCGATTATAGGCATGACTTCGCTTGCACGAAAAACAGATGATATATCTAAAATAAAGCGTTATCTTGAAAAAACAGAAGAAGCCGGACATCGTCTCATGTCGCTTATCAATGATGTGCTTGATATGAGCAAGATTGAAAGCGGCAAGCTTCAGATTTCCGAAACTGAATTTGACTATATTAAAATGGTCGAAAATGCCGTTAATGTTGTTGCCGACAGGGCACTTGATAAACGGATTGATATAACGGTTATCTATACCGCACAGATTTCAAGGTTTATAATTGCAGACGAGCTTCGTATCTCGCAGGTTATTGTCAATCTCCTGTCTAATGCGGTGAAATTCACATTAGACTGCGGCGAAATCAAATTGACAACCGAAATAGTTGAAGATAACAAGCTTCGTGTTTCATGTGCCGACAACGGCATCGGTATCAGTAAAGATGCGATGGATAAGCTTTTTAACAGCTTTGAGCAAGCTGACAAATCTATCACCCGCCAATACGGCGGAACGGGGCTCGGGCTCGCGATATGCAAGCAGATTATCGAACTTATGGGCGGTACGATTTCGGTTGAAAGCGAAGAGGGAAAGGGCTCAATATTCTCATTTACAGTACCGATTATATGGAGCGAAAAGCATCGTCAGATTATTGAAAACGATATCTTAATTAATGAAGATAACGAAAAATTCGCGGCGTTCAGTCATAAACGGATTCTGCTTGTTGAGGATGTTGAAGTCAACAGAATGATTGTTTCGGCAATGCTTGAAGAAACCGGATGTATTATTGACGAAGCCGAAAACGGTGAAGAAGCCGTTAATATGGTCAAAAATGCCGATTACAGTATTATCCTGATGGATATGCAGATGCCTGTTATGGACGGTCTGACCGCAACTCGTGAAATCCGCAAATTCAATAAAAAAGTACCGATAATCGCGATGACCGCTAACGCATTCAAAGAGGATGCCGAATCATGTTTATCCGCCGGCATGAATGCTCATGTCGCAAAGCCTCTTGATGTTGACTCGTTTATGGCACTTTTGATTGAATACTTAAAATAAGAGATACCGGAAATAGTCAGAAATCGGATAACCTGCAAATTATTGCGGGTTATCCGTCTTTTTATCTCAATATCAATGTCGGACTTCAACCGCATGAATAATATATCCGCTTACAAAATAAATTTTATTTAATTCCGTTAATAATATTCTTTTCGTTATTGATAATATAATTTATATCATTCTTATATATAGTGACATGACCGGCTTCGAGATTTTTTGCGAAGTCTTCGTTTCCGTCATCTGCTTGGGCCGTCATAAACTCTACAAGTGCAGTAAGCCTTTTTACCATCATTGCAGGCAACTCCTCACGCTGCCCGGCGGTTGCTCCGTATGAATCTAAAAATACCTTCATTTTTCTTATCTGTTCATCTAAATCGTCGTAATGATCGGGATTTTCAGGGCTTGTAAACGGCACGAAACGATAAACCGCATATGCCGTGTCCCATAATGCGGGTCCGGGATGCAGAGTATCAAAATCAATTATGCCTAAAGGCTTATCGTCGATGAGAGTAACATTATACGGTGCAAAATCCCCGTGACACATTACTTCCGCGGGCTTAACTTCCGGCAGCATCCATTTCTCATCTCCGCGAAGCTCATACAAATATTCTCTGCTTATATCATGATACCTTTTGAGAAGCTTTGCCGCACCGATTATCATTTCGTCATTCATAAAAATTTTCGGAAGCGGATAGTTATAAGCCATTCCCGGAACATAAGAAAGTATTTCTTCATTATTCTCTGTAAAGCCATATGGCTTTGGAACAAGGTCAAACCCTTTACTTATGAGAAATTCAAGAAATCTATGCACATCTGATGACCATACATTTGCAGGGCGGATAACTTTGTTACCGCTTTTTTTAATCTTTCCTTCTCTTCCGCCGTCAAGGTTTTCAAAATTCTCTCTAATAATGATTTCCTCCACAATTGCTATTTAGGGAGTGGTTATTGTACTCTCAATAATTTATAGAATTAAATCCAATATTCAAATTCGCTGATTTTCCAAACGCCATTTTCATTAACAAGCACAATGTTGTTCTTTATGGGTTCGTATATTATATCACCGTCACGTTCGTGAGAAAGAAAAACAATCTCAATTCTCTGCGAATCAGCATATTCCACATAGTAATCGCCGTAGTCATATAACACATTTGAGCCTCTGTCACCCATTGACATACATAATTCGCCATCTATATCTTGAATAAGCCCATGATTATTAATTAGTTCATTTTTCATTTCTACGGTAAATAACGACGATAAATACGAATCGAATGATTTGTAATCAATACCGTAATGAAATATTCCTACTTCTTCGTCTACATAGGAATTGTATTCACCGGTCCGGGGGATATAGGTAAATGATGTTGCACTCACAAGAATATAACCTAACTGTAGTCTTTCAATAACATCACTGCTTAAAAATGATAATTCAGATTCGATTTTTTGATAATCATCCCATCCAGCGATATTATCAGAAAATTCATTTAGATTAAGTTCATATGCTAACAGCCTACCAACAGTCGTTGTTGTGGGCTCGGTAGTAGTTGTTATAAGCGTTTCGGTTGCGGTTGTTGTAGTTTCTGCGGAAGTTGTTATTTCAAATGTTGCCGCCGTGGTAGCCGCGGTTGTGACAATCGCTTCCGCAGTTTCGGGTGTGCCGCACCCACTAAGTCCCAAAGCTATAACCAATACCCCTACTATAAAACGAACTTTCATACTTGCACATCCCTTTATGTACTTTATAATCCGATTATATCACACATAACGCAATGTGTCAAGAGGTTTCATATGGTTTTCATTCTCTGCGATAAACCCAACTGAAATGGTCAAAACGAAGACGATTGCCACAGACATTAAAATTGCTGTGTGTTTTCAGTAGCGAATTTACTGAGTTTAATAAAAAAAGGGAGATAATCTCCCTTTTGATATTTACAGAATATTTATTTTTTTTGTGTAGACCCAGTCTGTGAAGATGAAGAACCCTATCGCCACCCCTAAGGATACAGCACAGTCAAAGTAATAAAAGGTATTGCCGCTCAAGCCTAAATTACTCGCCTCCGCAACCGCCGTTCCCAGATATATTCCCGCGAGCAAAAACATACCCGCCACAAACAGGATTTCGCCGATAACTCTTCGTGTTCCGAAAAGATGACCGAATGCAGATGCCGCACATATGAAGGCGAAAAGACAGACAGGAGCAAAAATCGCTCGTATAATCGTCACCACGGTAAAGATATAGTCGTCAGGGGTAATGAGTTCGTTCCAGTTGCGAACTAAAAATGAACTTATTTCTTCAAACGGCGTAAAATCCATTAACGAGAGACATACGCTTAAAAGAGCAAATATAAATGATAATAACGTCCAGAAATAGAAGAAAACACATTTAGAAAAAATCAGAGTTCTCATCTTTACGGGGATTGTATGGAAAAGGTACGCATTCTTCCCGTTGAAATCGTTGCCGAAGATTGCCACCTGCCACACAAATGTCATGAGGGTAACCGTCATAGGCACCAGCGAAGCGGACATTGGTCTTAACACCGTTTGAAGGTTTTCGTCAGCTTTAATTGTCGAGAGGTAGATAACCACCGGAATTAAAAGTGAAGAGAAAAAAAGCAGTGCGAATTGTTTCCATTGGGATTTGAAATCATTCTTTATCACTTTACCTAACATTTGAATACCTCCCTAAAGTAAGCATCAACGGACATACCATGAGTTTCGCGTATATCGTCTGACGTTGAATGTAAAAACAGTTTGCCGTATTTAATGAAAATTACTTCATCAAGTGTGTTTTCAATATCTGCGATGAGATGGGTTGAGATTATCACGCTTGAATCGGCGTTATAGTTGCTGATTATTGTATTTAATATGTAGTCGCGAGCTGCCGGATCAACACCGCCGATAGGCTCATCAAGCAGATACAGCTTCGCTTTACGGCTCATTACGAGTACAAGCTGAGCTTTCTCTTGCGTGCCTTTTGACAGCGTTTTGAACGTTTCATTACCGTCAATATCAAGACGTGTGAGCATTTCGTTCGCCGCATTAATATCAAAATCTGCGTAAAACTCTTTGAAAAATGCGATTATGTCTTTGATCTTCATAAATTCAGGTACGAAAGGTTTATCGGGAAGATAGGAAACAACGGCTTTTGTTTCGGGTCCGATTTCCGTTCCGCCGATGGTTAAGTTTCCCGAAGTCGGGGTCAAGATTCCTGCCGCAAGCTTTATGAGTGTCGTTTTTCCGCTTCCGTTGGGTCCGCAAAGCCCGATTATCTTTCCCGATTCGATGTTCAGGTTTATATCTTGAAGTGCGAATTTCTTGCCGTATTGTTTTGAAAGAAATTTTGTTTCTAAAAGTGCCATTACGATTCCTCCTTATATTCGTTCAGATATCCGACCGTCTTGGCTTTTTCAAACCCGAGCTTTCGCATCTTCGCTAAAAAGTCGCCGGTCGCAGTCCGTGCCATGTCGTGCTTGAGCTTCGCGAGGAGATCGGGATTATCACTGACAAACCGCCCTCCGTTGCCGCGTTCTGCCGCCACAAGAGCGGAAGCCTCAAGCTCGGCAAGTGCCCTCTGAACTGTGTTAGGATTAACTCCCGCCAATTCGGCGATTTCACGAACGGTAGGAACCTTCCCGCCGGGCGAAATCTCCCCGGAAGCAATCTGTTCGCGGATTCGCTCTGCAATTTGAAGGTATATCGGCGTGCCGTCATCAAATTTCCAACTCAAATAATCATCTCCTTATTATATTTTGTATTAATGTACTAATGTATTATTGCCATAATACAATAATACACCCCTTAACTTAATTTGTCAAGGGGAAATTTGAAAATTTACAATTTGTTAATAATTATTAAGGCAGTGCTATTTCTCACATAAATTTAATATTGACAATCTTTCGAGAATAATGTATAATTAGTTATAATAAAACATAATCGAGGGGAATTATGGCAATTGTAGCATTGGAATGTAAAAACTGCGGAAGCAATGATTTTGAGCGCTATAACGGTATATTTATCTGCCAAAACTGTCGGACGGAATATCAAGATTCCAATTACCATAAACACGTTCATGAGGGTAAGGTTAAACTGGATTATTCCGAGGCTTACGACACCGCAATAAAAAACGCAAGGCGGTGTTTTAAAAACAGCGACTGGAATGGTGTCAGAGAATATTATCATATGGCAATAAGTTATAATTCGCATAGCCTTGAAGCGCTTTTGTATGAACCCTTCGCAAAGGTTTTCCTAACCAGAGACAGTACCGATATGAACCTGCGTTATGAAAGCATCAGATTATTGAAAAATTCAATTTCAGCCATAAGCGAACTCTGGAACGATACTCCCGAAGATAAGATATTAATCGAAGACTTTGCGAATAACCTCGATAGATTACTCAAACAAAAGTTTTTTCAATACGGCAAGCGGGACAGAAACGGCAATAGAAAGGAATTTTATAAACCGCTGTACCAGCCTTTCGCCGATATAATAGTTGAATTCATCAAAGAACTGAATGAAATTTCAGAAAAGCAGTTTAGTGAAACGCTTGACCGTTTGCTTATACGTGAACTGAATCTCCTTTTTAACATTAAAAAAGCCAAATTCAATACAAAACTTCATAATAAACTGCTTGAAAAAACGCACGCAAGACTAAAAGAAAATATCCCCGATTATGTAATCCCGGAAAAGATAAAGCGATACTCCCGAAAACAGGTGTCTTTATATGCTAAGCTTATCGTGCTCGGCGTTATTTTCCTGCTGACTTTTCTTTATAATATTATCGGCAGTATTCCGGCGTCAACATTTTCTTAATTGTAAGTTTCATTCGCAGAATTTATTTACGAACACCGGAAATCCCCCCGTCATATTTCACATCAGCTCCCAGTTGCCCTGAACCGTCTTCATAGACGTTGATATCAACGATAACACCGTCAATTTCATATCTGTATACGCCCGGCGTTTTGAAGGTCATTGTCTTACACCGGCAGCATACTTCAAACTTCACAACCACAGGTTTATACACCTTTGTATAGACGTTATTGAATGTGATAGGGGTATTGTCATAAACCACATCAGCGGTGAGCTTATAATCTTCATTTTCTGTTACTATCACTGTGACATCATGAACGGTTTCATCAATAACATAGCCATCGCTTGATTTTGCAAGCTCTTTCACAGTATAGTGATATTTGCCCGGCTCGTCATAAACAAGCGGCGGAAAGGTTATGTTTCCGTCCCCGTCATTTGTTGCGGTATTTACAAGGTTACCGTCACTATCATACAGCCCGAATGTAAATCCGTTCGCCGCAAGCTCTGCTCCTGTGAGCTTTTTTGTTGCTTTAATTATCCCGAAAACGCCGTCAAGGGTTCTTCGGGTATTGATAAACTCGGGGGTGCCAAGGGGATATGTCACCTCCGCTTCAAGCCGCCCTGTGCCGGGATCGGTGATATTAACCTTCACCGGATAGCTTCTGTTGTCGGTAATCCAGTCGTTACCGTCTATGGTCAGTTCTTTCAGGGTATATTCAGTTTCGCCCAGAGCCGCAGAAAAGAAGAGCGGAAAACGTATCTTACCGTCTGCGGAGTTGAATCCGACTGCAACAAGTCGATTATTCTTGTCATATAGCCCGAACATAAACTCATCCGCACTCATGTTAAAGCCGGCTGAACGTTTTGTCGGGATTTCTCCCGAAGGATTATTACTTATAATCTGCCCGACATTCGCAGGAAGCGGCGGATAGGTTGGATTAAAAACAGAACCTGCCGGATACGAGACATCGGCGTTTGAAGTGCCGTTGCCGTTATCGGTTACGTGGATATGCACAGGGAGGCTGGGACTATCAAACCGCCAGCCTCCGCCATCAGCAGGGGCTAAGATTTTAAAATCGTAATCGCCGTCGGGCAAAGTTAAGGTAGGGAAGACTATATTCCCGTTAGCATCGTTTTTCGCTTTACCGACAACATTGCCGTTATTATCAACAACATCAAATTCAAACTGACCGTCTTTCACAGCGTTTCCGTGACCGATAACCTTAGCATTTATATTCGCTTCGCCGTCCGAAGCTTTGTATGTATTAATGAAATTGGGCGTGCCGTTCGGGTAGGTGACCTCTGCCAGACGAAGCCCCTGTCCGTTGTCGGTAACGTTCACATCAACGGGATATTCGGTTCTGTCGGTCGTCCAGCCCCTGTCGTCAACATTAATTTCTTTCATTGTATATCTTGAATTGCCGAGCTTAGATACAAAAAATACAGGAAAACGAATCTTGCCCGAAGGGTCTGAAAAGCCCAAAGCGACAAGATTGCCATCAGAATCATATATCCCGAAGTTAAAGTAGCTGTCCTTGACAGGCTGACTGTTGCCGACACTCGTTTTTATCGGATTTTCTTTGCTCGGATTGTTAGTAATAACGTTGCCGACATTAGCAGGACGTGATGTATAGGTGTTGACAAACACAGGGTTTGTTACGCTATCAGGATATGTTACAGAAGCAATAAGGTTTCCTGCTCCGTCATCTTCCATATGAACGATAACGCGATAGCTTTTTCCATCACTGCTCCAGCCGGCAGGTAAGGGCGAGTTTTCGGTGATGGTGTATTCATAATCTCCGGGCTCATCATAATTTAGAGTTCCGAAGTCGATTGTGCCGTCTTTGCTCTGAACGGTCTTAACTATATTACCGTCCTTGTCGGTGAGAGTAAAACCAAATTCGGGTATAATTTGACCATAGTTCCAACCCTTAAGGCTCTTGTATGCCACGACAGATTCAGAACCGACGGTAGTGTATGTATTATTAAATATGAAGTTCGGGTTTGAAGGGTCGGTCGTTATCTGAAGCTCTCCGTTGCCATCGTCTGTGACCGTCACAGTATAGGGATAGACGGTCTTGTCGGTAGTGTACCCCCCTCCGTCAGGGGTTGATTCTTTGACGGTAAAGTGATATACACCCGGCATTCTAAAGGGCAAGGAAGGGAATGTAATTTTACCATTGGCGTCGTTGGTAGCAGTCTCAAGTAGACTACCTTTGCTGTCATATATACCAAAATTGAATTGACTGTCAGCGAGGCTCCCGCCGGTAACTGTCTTAGTACCCTTCGGGGTTTGCTCGGGGCTCGTCAGAGCGGGAGCAGGGGTATATGTATTGGTAAATCGGGGCGTACCTTTGGGATAGCTGTCGGCGGCATGGAGCTGACCTTTGCCGTCATCGGTTACGGTTACTCTATACGGATATTCACTGTTATCGGTCGTCCAACCGTTACCGTCTTGGGTTAATTCCTTAATGGTATAGTCGTAAATACCTGTGCTGTCAAAAGACAACGCAGGAAAGAAAACCGTTCCGTCATCGGCGTTTTTTGAAGTCGCAATAAGTTTACCGCTTTTATCGTATAGCCCGAAGTCAAATTGCCCTGCTTCAAGCGTGCCGCCGCGAACAATCTTTGCAGCATGGGCGGCACCGAGGTCGCCTGTTGTTGCAGCATTCGGCTTATACGTCGCGTTAAAGTTAGGGTCGGAGGGATAGGTAACAGTCGGGGTGAGTGAACCGTCGCCGTTGTCGCCGACATGAATATGCACGGGGATTTCTTTCTTGTCGAAGGTCCAGCCGTTGGCGTCTTTAGGCGGAATGATTTTATAGTTATAGTCTCCGCCGGGAAGGTCCATCTCCGGGAAAACAATATTCCCCTCGCTGTCGTTTTTAGCTTGACCGACAACATTTCCATTATCATCAACAATATCAAAAATAAACTGACCGTTTGAAATTGGCTTGCTTGCGGAATGACCTCCGTCATGCCCGATAACCTTATTCTGAATTGTCACAGGGGCTTCGGGGTTATAGTAAGTATTAACGAAGTTGGGCGAAACAGCGGGATTATATGTAACCTTTGCCGTCAAAGCTCCCGTAACGGGGTCGCGTGTGACAGAAACATGGGCGGTGCATTGGTGAGAATCGTATGTCCAACCGGGTTTGGGCGGATAGTCAGGCACTTCAAATACTGTATAATCCATCTCAGAGACGGTGTCAACGGGCACAGGGGGAAAGATAATATTGCCCTCGGCATCATTTTTTGTTGTGGCGATAAGCCTTCCGTTTGAGTACATATTAAAGGTAAATTCACCGCTTGTAATAACGCTCGAATTACTGTGAATTGTTTTTGTCATCTGAACCTGTGCCATTACCGGTGCTTCATTCATATAAACGCCCTCTTATTAAGATATTCATTATAAGTATATGAAAACTTGCAGACTACTATTACAATTGCGTTAATATATTATTCATAATAATTTAATTTAATATTCATTGACAAAATAGTTTATATTGATTATACTGTATATAGTGATTATATAACACACAGGTGAAAAATGAATCTATCAATTTCAAATCGTTCGTCGGAACCGCTTTATGAACAGCTTAAAACGCAGATTCGCAATGCGATTATTTCGGGTGAGCTGCTGCCCGATGAGCAGCTTCCGACAATTCGAGAGCTTGCACAAAACCTTAAGGTCAGCGTTATAACCACAACGAGAGCCTATTCAGACTTAGAGGCGGAGGGTTTTGTCGTGAACCGACAGGGCAAGGGGTGCTTTGTGCTGCCGCTGTCAACAGGTGTAATCCGCGAAACGGCACTTTCAAAGATCGGCGAATATCTTTCTCTTGCCGTTGCAGAAGCGAAGAGAGGGAAGGTTTCAGAAAGCGAATTTCTTGAAACTCTCAAAATAATCATGTCGGAGGAAAACTATGACCAACGCGTTTGAAGTGCATAATCTGTGTAAAAATTATAATCTTTTCAGTCTCAAAGACGTTAGCTTTGCTGTCCCCGAAGGAAGTATCTGCGGCTTTATCGGTCCCAACGGAGCAGGTAAAACAACGGTAATAAAATCAATTTTAGGGCTTATTTTTCCGGACAGCGGCGATATTATTATCAAACAAGAACTAAAGCAAACAGAAAACAAAACGAGAATTGGCGTAATCCTCGATAACCATATGTATATTGAAGAATGGAAATGCAGTGATGTCGGCGATGCAATAGCTTTATGCAATGAGCTTTTTGACAAGGAGAATTTCAATAGTCTGCTTAAGAAATTTCATATAGATGAACGCAAAAAGGTTAAGGAACTTTCCAGAGGCATGAAGGTTAAACTCCAGCTTGCGGCGGCTTTGTCGGGCAAAGCGGAGATTCTGATTTTAGACGAGCCGACCTCCGGGCTTGACCCCTCAGCAAGAGATGATGTCTGCGATATTTTACGCGAATTTATCATCGACGGCGGTAAAGGCGTGCTCTTTTCAACACACATAACATCCGATCTTGAAAAATGTGCAGATTACATTATTTTCATAAATCGCGGCGAAATTCTCTTTAACGGACCTTCCGACGAGCTTCGACAAAAATACATACGCATTACCGGCAGTAAATCCGATCTGTCGCTTGAGGACAAAGATAAACTAATCGGTTATCGCGAACATCAATTTGGTTTTGAAGGACTTTTAGAGCGTCAGATGGCTATGAAACTGTCAGAAAATCTGAACAGAGAAGCAGCAACACTTGAAGAAATAATAATCTTTTTTGATCGTGATTTTGGGGAGGAAAAAAATGAAACTAATTGATTTTGTCAAACTTGACACTAAGTCTTTAATCTCCATTTTAGGCGTTAAAAAAATGATTATTATCGGGATTATTCTCTGTGCTTTACCGATAATCAGTGATATTAGCGAAAAAGTGCCGTTTCCGTTGTCATTAGTAATTTTCGGTCTTATACTTTTCATATTATGTCTGCTTGTAAATGAAGGATTGTTTTCTATTGAAACGAAAAATCATATTAATGAATTTTACATAACACAAAATATCCCCCGAAAAACCGTTGTTTACGGCAGATATCTTTCCAACCTGATTTTAACTTTTATAGTTACAGTTGCTTCGTTTATAATTGAAGTTGCTATACTGATTGCCATGGGGAAGTTATCAGATATTAAAATGGGGATTGCTATTACGGCTGTGCTTTTTATAGGAATTTTCCTCACTTGTGAAATTTATTCTGTAATCAGCTTTCCGATTTATTACGCATTCGGTTTTTCAAAAGGTCGCTATATAAGTTCATTTTTTGTTACTGCATTATTTATTGCGTTCACATTTATTTACATTTCATATACAGTAAAAAACCCGATTGATCCGTCAACAGTCAGTCCGGAAACGGTTTTGATGACAATTATTTCAATTACTTTAATAGCTTTGGGAGTGCTTGTTTTACTCAGTTACTTTTCATTACATCTGTCAAGGATTTTTTACAGTAAAAAGGAATTTTAACATTGAATTACGAAATAAAAAGACCTGAAACCTATCAGATAGCGGAGGCTCTTAAACTTGCTATGATAGTCTTCACCGAATTTGAAATGCCCGATTACGAAGATGAGGCTTTTGCAAACTTCACACTCGGAATGGGCAGCGAAAATATGTTTGTTGCAGTAGATGAAGAAAGCGTTATCGGGATGATTAACGAACGCGGCGGCGGTCATGTTTCGATGCTTTTTGTAGATAAAAAATATCACAGAAAGGGCATCGCAACTGCACTTTTGAATGCGATTATCGACGATCTGAAATCACGGGGCATATTCGCCGTAACGCTCAATTCCTCGCCGTATGGTATCCCTTTCTATGAAAAGTTCGGATTCAAAGCGACATCGGAAATGCAGCATAAAGACGGATTTTTATATCTTCCGATGGAATACATAATGTAATTAAATAAGGCATTCCGCTTTAAAGCGGAATGCCTTTATATTCCTTGAACGGTTTATAGGTTACACCCTCAGGAGCAATGACACGCAGAGCTGCGGGGCGAATCTCGATATCAAGCTTTCTTGCATAGAACGCTTCCCCGTCTGCACAGATACGAATCGGTTCATTGCTTGTCGCGGTCATCTCTTTGAATTTTATATGAATGAAATTTCTTGATGATTTTTCAAAATTTCCTTTAGTAAACTGGCTCACTGAAGCAAGGCTCTTAAAAAACGACATCTTCCTTACGAACACAGCATTAAGATATCCGTCATTAGGCATAGCATATGGATTTGAGGCGTTTTTCCCGCCGTTTCCGAAGCTGTTACCGATATTTATGTCCATATATTCGCCCGAATAGTCAACGCCGTCAACGGTAATAAAATAATACTGTGAACGAAGCCTTTCGGAAAAAAGCACAACCACTGCACCGAGGGTATAAAGTGTTGGGATCAGCTTTCGCAAAAACTTGAATTTTGAAAGTCTTTTCGTCAGCTTCTCTGTAATAAGAATCGCCGAACCTTCAAGCCCAACCGCCGCAATTGAAACAGCGATATTTTCGTTGCATCTGAAAACATCGGTGACAACGGACGGAGATTCGGAGAGGGCTTTTATATCACGGAAAAGTGGAACATTCTCTTTTCCGAACGCGCGCAGAAAATCGTTTGCATTGCCGTATGGGACGCTGGCAAGCTCGGTTTCGGGGAAATCTACCATACCATTGAGGCAGTCAAAGAGTATTCCGTCACCGCCTACCGCATAAACCCGTGCTTTTTCACCGGCACCGGCAGCGTGTTTTAAAAATGTATGTACTCGAAGTATGGCATCACGGGGATATCTTGATATCAAAACTGTTGCTTCATCGCCGATGTGCTCGGAAACAGAGTCGATAAATGATTTCATCTGCCTCTTATCGGGGAACGATTTCGGATTGATTATGAAAAGATGAAGCATAACTTCTTGCCTTCCTGTATTTAACATTTACCTAAACGTAAATGCATAAATATATCATAACACATTGATAACAACTTGTCAATATAAATTTTATGATAAAAAAACTTGACATTCAGATGAATGTGGTGTATAATGGAATATATATTAATTTGTGAAGGTACATATGAAAACTGTTTTTATTGTTGACGATAACCAAACGAATCTTATTGCCGCTAAAAATGCTCTGAACGGTATCTATCGTACTTTGACGGTACTGTCTGCCGCGAAAATGTTCCAGATTGCCGAAAAGATACAGCCCGATATAATTCTGCTTGACATAGAGATGCCCGAAACAGACGGCTTCACTGCAATAAAGCAACTTAAAGCCGACAAACGCCTCTGTGATGTTCCGGTCGTCTTTTTGACGGCTCATAAAGACGAAGAGATTGAAACAAAGGGTTTTGATCTCGGTGCGGTTGATTTTATCACCAAACCGTTTTCGCCCGCAGTACTTCTGCGTCGGATTGAGACACATATCAAAAACGACATTAATCTCAAAGAAACGCAAAGCTCCCTCAGAGAGGTTCAAAATGCCGCTTTTTCAGACAGCATGACAGGACTTTATAATAAAAATGCATATCTTAACAAAATTCCCGAACTTTGTGTAAAAGAAAATATGCCGCTCGGAATAGTGTCGGGTGATGTAAACTACCTTAAGCGCATCAACGATACCCTCGGGCATATCGCGGGAGACAAACTTTTAACGGTTATTGCAAATACCATAACTTCTGTTCTGCCAAAGGGAGCCTTCGCAGCACGAACAGGCGGAGACGAACTCGTTATCCTTATCCCGGGCGGCGGGCAGACAGGTGCGGACGACTTTACAGCAACAGTTTCAACAGCACTTGAAAATATAAATGACGAGCTAATCGGTACGCCGAGCGTTTCTTGGGGAACATCCGAGATGCTGACAGAAAACGACAGCTATGAAGAGATGTTTGCGATTGCCGATGAACGTATGTATGAAGATAAAATGCGGAGAAAAGCGGTAAGAGTGGACTGATATGCGACATATGTTTGTGATTAACCCGAAAAGTTTTGTTGATCTCAAGAGCCTTAAAGCATTTTTGCTTTCTGTTGAGGATTGTTTCTCAACCGGCAAACGTGCAGAATATAAAGTTTATGTTTCAAGATACCCTCGTGATGCCATTGCGGCAGTAAACCGCTATATAGACAGCGTTGAAGAGACCGAGACGGTCAGAGTTTACGCTGTCGGCGGAGACGGTATCTTTTTCGATTGTCTAAATGGTGTAATCGGTCACGAAAATGCAGAAATTGCTTCTGTGCCGTATGGTAATGCTAATGATTTTCTGCGTGCTTTCGGCGAACATAGGGTAAACCGTTTCAGAGATATAAAAGCTCTGTCGCGTTCGGGAACAATTCTCACCGATATTATTAAATGCGGAACAAACTACAGCATTATGAACACCTCCATCGGGCTTGAAGCAAATGCAGTTCCCGCTGTCGAAAAATATGTTAAATATATAGAAGCTTTACCGATCATAAAAAAACTGACGCCTCTCGCCTATAATGCAGGCGGGTTTAAGTGTATAACAGACAAAAGTTTGCGGCTTCAAAAATACAAGCTGTTCATTGACGGCGTGGATTATTCCGGAACCTATATAAACATAAACATAGGGAATACATTCGGAAACGGCGGTAAAAACGCACCGAACCCATATGCGGTTCCCGACGACGGACTTATTAATGTAGTCTTAATTAAGCCTATGTCGGCACTTAAAACAATAATACGTTTCTCCGATTATGTCAACGGGCGAGTCGGCAAGCATCCCGAAGACTTCATTACACTTCAATGCAAGCATCTCAAATGTTCAAGCGACAGGATTTTACACGTCGGACTTGACGGCGAATACTACCTCACAAATGAAATTGAAATGGAAATTATCCCGCAAGCCGTAAAGGTTGTTGTTCCGGATAATATAACATACTTAAATTACTTTGATGCTTTAATTGATGCAAGAAAAGCAAAAGGCGGTGTGATATGAACGAACAAATAAATACCGATCGCCGTGAAAGACGCCGTCTTATATCGCCGGAATATAAATTCGGGAATACAATCGGGCGTATCGGAATACTTTTATACGGAGCCTTAAGGCTTATTGAACCGCTAATTACAAACTTCCCCGTCGAGACAGCTCTGCTTACATTCGGAATGTGTGTTGTTTCAGCGATCATCATAACAATCATTCAAACGGTACTTCGCGGACATAAAACCGTTCCGCTCATAACCGGCGTACTTTTAATGGTTCTTTTTATCTTCGGTGCGTATATAACAAAGGATTTTAACTATTATTTTTTAGTTCTGCTCTGCGTACTCGGAGTAGTCAGCATATATCAGAAATTCAAGATGGTTGTCGGTTTCTGCGTTATCGCTGTTGCGGCGAATATACCGCTTTATTTCACCATTTTTAAAGACCCGAAAATTGTGATATTTAACGAAATGGTTATCAACGGGCTTTTGTGCTTTTACGGATTCTTCTTCTTAACGCTGCTTTCATATCGGTCCTCTGCCAGAGAGGGTGCAGCACAGAGAGGGCTTCATTCCTTTTCGTCCATGCTTTCAACCACTCCCGATATGATGGTTATCGTTGATGAGCAAAAGAAGGTGCAATACCTTTCAAAGCCTCTGTCAGAGCTTGCCGAAATAGATATGGAACTTGCTATCGGCAGACCGCTTTTAGACCTTTTCTCCGATCGTGAATTTAAGCTGATGCTCGCCGATATAATGGATACAGACGGCTTTTATTCGCAGATTTATGAAATAAATCTTCACGGCGAACACGGTTGGTTTAAGGTTATATGCGACAGTCTTCACGGTGAAACAAAGGGTACTTTCATTAATATTTCAGATATTACCTCGACGGTTGAAGCCAAGAACCTTGCCGAAGAAGCTATGAAGGATGCAAAATCGGCTAACGAATCAAAATCACGTTTTCTTGCGACAATGTCCCACGAAATCAGAACGCCGATGAATGCGATTATCGGTATATCTCAGATGATTATGGGACGTGAGGACGCCCCGCCTGAAATAGCTTCGCAGATCGAAAAAATCTACTCTTCGGGGCATGGACTTTTAGGTATCATTAACGATATTTTAGACCTCTCCAAAATTGAGTCCGGCAAGCTTGAAATAAACCCTGCCGAATACGATCTGCCCAGTCTCATAAATGATTCTGTACAGCTTAATATGTATCGTATCGGCTCAAAGATGATTGAATTTTCACTCTTTGTTGACCAATATACTCCTGCTCACCTCATCGGCGATGAGCTTCGCATTAAGCAGGTATTAAACAATGTTTTATCAAACGCCTTCAAATATACCGAAAGAGGTTCGGTAAAAATGGAGGTTTCACACGAAATTACTGACATTGAAACCGGGGAAATAGACCTTATCTTCCGTGTTTCTGATACCGGTCAAGGCATGAAGGAAGAGGATCTGAAGAAACTTTTCTCTGAATATTCACGTTTTAATTCATCGGCAAACCGTAACACCGAAGGCACAGGGCTCGGAATGAATATCACACAGCGGCTTGTTGCTATGATGGACGGTCGGATTGATGTACAAAGCGAATACGGCAAGGGCAGTATCTTTACCGTTCGTATACGTCAGAAGAAGGTCGGGCTCGGCGAAATCGGTCCGGAACTTTCCGAAAAGCTTTCAAACTTCACCTTCTCGCGTGAAAAACAATCCGCAAAACTACAGATTCGCCGTGAGCTTATGCCTTATGGTTCGGTTCTTCTTGTTGATGATGTTGAAACAAATTTGTTTGTGGCAGAAGGGCTTATGAAGCCGTATAAGCTTAAAATCAAGCTTGTTAAATCCGGATTTGCGGCACTTGACCTTGTTAAAAGCGGCGAAGTTTTCGATATAATCTTTATGGATCACATGATGCCGCAGATGGACGGCATAGAGACAACGCAGAAGATCAGAGAATTCGGATATAAGGGAACGATTATCGCACTCACGGCAAATGCAATTTCAGGGGCATCAAAGATGTTTTTTGATAACGGTTTTGATGATTTTATTTCAAAGCCTATCGACCTCAGAAACCTAAATGCAGCACTTAATAAGTTTATTCGCGATAGGTATCGTAACGAGAACCCGGAAGTAGTCAAAAGCAGTGCTTTTACCGAAACTACCGAAGGCGAAATGGATAAGGAGCTTCGGAAAAAGCTTGTTTCATTTTTTATGAAAGACGCGGAGTCTGCACTTGAAACACTGAAAAGAAAGAAAAAAGACTTAAAGAACATTTCTATAACCGCTCACGGAATGAAATCTGCCTGCGGAAATGTGGGACTTACAGAACTTTCCGAAGATGCAAAACTGATTGAATTTGCGGCGAAAAACAATGAAAAGAAAGTTATAAATGAGAAGTTACCAACCTTCATTGATGACTTGACAGAGGCAATAAAAAAGCTTAAGGCTGAAATAGAAGAAAAGAAAGAAGAAGCAGAACCTGTTGATGACACTGCGAATATTTCAAGTACGCTTACTGTCATTGCCGAAGCTTGCGATAACTATGACGAAACGATAGCCGAACCGCTTATCGGCGGACTCACCAAAGGTTCTTATGAACCAAAGACAAAGGAGACTATAGATAAAATCTCAGAACTGATTATGTTTGCAGAGTTTGAAGAAGCAGCCGTACTTGCCAGAGAGCTTATCGAAAAGTTAAAAGATGTGATTAGTATATAATCATTAAATGATACGCCGAGGTGAAAAACACCATGCCATATATTTTGATTATCGAAGACGAAGCAAAAATACGTGAGATACTGACGGAATTTCTCGTTGATTATGGTTACAGCGTTGATACCGCTGCTGATGGTGCCGCAGGGCTTGCCAAGATTAAGAAAAGTCATAATAAATACGATTTAGTTCTGCTTGATATAATGATGCCGAAAATCGATGGTTTTGCAACCCTTGAACTGATTAGGAAGTCTTCCGACGTGCCGGTGATAATCGTTACCGCGCTTGAAGACGAGGAAAATCAGATGAAAGGGTTTGACCTTAAAGCCGACGATTATATCAGCAAACCCTTTTCAATGAACCTCGTACTCCGCAGGATTGAAGCGGTGCTCAGACGTAACCGCCGCGAAATACAGCCGGAATCCGAACCCGCCGCAAGTGTTTTATCTCACGGCGATGTTTCGATTTTACTGAAATCATGCGAAGTGAAGCTTTCGGGAAATACTATCCCTGTTACATATAAAGAATATGAGCTTATTAAACTTTTTTTAGAGAATAAAAACCGCGTTTTTTCCCGCGATTATTTATTGCAGAAGCTATGGGGATATGAATACATCGGCGATGAAAAGGTCGTAAATAATCACATAATGCGAATCCGCAAAAAGCTCGGCGAAGATTTTATTCAAACTGTTCGGGGAATGGGGTATAAAATCGATGAATAAAGAGAGCTTTTCCATAAAAATTTTTACAGGCAGCACCTGTGTCTTGCTTGCAGTAGGGCTTTTGGTATTCGGTATTCTCCGGTTTTTTATTCCGAAAATTTATGAGGAAGAAGCGACAGAGCAGATTACAATAAACAGTCAAGCTTTTGTTATAGAACTTGAAAGCGCGCCAAAGACAGAGTGGGCAAAATTGCTTATGCAATATTGTCTTAAAAACAACGCAAGTGCAGTTATATTAGATGAGAACAACAATCAATTTGCTGCTTTCAGAGCAGCAATCGTTACCGGTAATGATGATTATAAAGCAGAAAATGAAGATGCTATTTTCACAACATACACCGTTACTATCGGGGATAGAAGTATCCCTTATACTATGGTTTTTACCTTTGATTCCGGAGAAATAAAACAGGTAAAAAATACATTTGAAACAATTTTCCCGTTAGCGATTTTTGTTATTCTAATTATTTCGGTGTTTATCGCGTTTTTTTATACGCGTTTTTTAATGAATATAAAGAATTTGCAAACAGCCAACGAGAAGCTTCAAGCAGATATAAAAGAAGAACGCAGACGGCGGAATTTCTTTTCAGCCATTTCTCATGAACTTAAAACACCTGTGACAATCCTCAAAGGGGAGCTTGACGGAATGATTCTCGGTGTCGGTAAATTTAAGGATCGCGATAAATATCTGCTTGAAGCCTATGAAACAACACAGGCAATTGAGCAGCTTGTTAAAGAAATTATGACGGCGGCGAAACTTGATATTGTAAAGTTGACACCGGAAGAGATAAACCTGTCAGAATTAACAAATGAATGTTTAGTGAAAATTGAAGAACTGACTAAAGAAAAAAATATATCTGTCAATCAAAAATTTTCCGATAATCCGATTACCGCCGATAAAAAACTTATGGAAATTGTCATATCGAATATAATCGGCAATGCCGTGAAACACTCGCCTCAAGGTACGGAAATAAACATATGTTTTGATGAAACATTTGTATTCACTATTGAAAATCACGGTACTCATATAGAAGAAACGACCGACGACTCTGACATAAGCGGCGGTTTGGGGCTTTATATTGTAAAATCCATACTCGATTTACACGGATTTAAGTATAGCTTTGAAAATACCGAGGACGGAACACGGTTTTCGATAAATTATCGTATATCTATTGACAAATCTCAATAAAAGTGTTATAATTATGTATAATATCAATAATTAAGAGGACAATCTAATGAGTATTTATCATATTTTAGTTTACCTTTCACTTTTCGGTTCTGTGATTATATCCCTCTTGGTAATAAACCACAGAGAGATCGAGCAGAATCGCTGTATATCAAATGCAACGCTTCTTTTAGCAGTTTATATACTCGGCTACAGTTTTGAAATAACGGCGAAAAGTTTTGAAGCTTCTTTTATCGGATTGATTTTAGAATATATAGGCTACCCCTTTATTTCCCCGTTGATATTTCTTTATGCACTTTCACATATCGGAATCAAAGTTCCCAAACCGGTTAAACCTCTGCTTTTTATCATTCCGATGTTACAGAGTGTTTTAGCTATAACATCTCCGTATCATACACTCTATTATACCAAGATGGAATTTACCGAGACACCAATACTCAGCCATATGTACATTGAAGGTTCTCCCATCTACTACATCTGTTTTATATATATCTACATAATGCTGGTTACAAGTGCGATCATCCTTACAAAAAACGCCTTCGCGCAAAAAGGTTCAAAAAGATATACTGAATTTGCTATTGCGATTGCGTTTTTCATTCCGATTATAACAACTTCGTTCTATCTTGCCGGCCTTACACCATGGAGTTATGACATCACACCGGTATTTTTATTTACAACTTGTTTGATTATCTGCATATGCACATTGCGGTTTAATTATCTTCAGTTCCTTCCTGCAGCGACTTCACAGTTGGTTGATGAAATGAAAGATGCATTTGTGGTGCTTGATGCCGACAACTGCTTTGTTAATGCAAATATCGCCGCAAAAAAACTTTTCCCGTTCCTCAAAACCGCAAAATTCGGCAGTGAAATACCAGATGATGAGCGTGAGTATTTCAATACCGAAAGTAATGAATTTGAATTTTCAGTCAATAAAAACGACAGAGATTTTTTCTATAAAGCTTCTGTAGGAGTAATAGAAAAACGTTCAAAACCCGTTTGTAAAACGTTTATCTTCTATGATATAACCTCTACTAAAAAGCTGATTACCGAGCTTGATCAAAAAACAAGCTACGATGAAGTGACAGGCATATATAACCGTGTCACGCTGATGAGATACCTTTACATAATTCAAGAAAAAACCGATATTGAATATGTTACTTCTGCGATTTTAATGGTTGATATAGACGACTTCAAGCGAGTGAACGAAACATTCGGTTACCAAGGCGGGGACAAAACACTTTCCGACGTTTCTTCTCTGATTAAAACGTGTATACGTGAAAACGATATATTCGGGCGTTATGATGATGAAGAATTTTGTATCGCACTGTGGAATACCGACCGTAACGCTGCCGAGGAAAAGGCGGAAAAAATCCGCGATGTTATCGAAAAAGCCGCACTCACAGTTGACGGAATAAGCTTTTCTGTTACTGTGAGTATCGGAATAAGCCTCTATATCCCCGATGAGGAAAAGAAGATCGAAGCTGTTTTAGCCGAAGCGGGAGAAGCTCTTAACGCAGCAAAAGAAGACGGCAAAAACAACTGCAAAATTTATCAGAAATAGTTTTTATGAAAATCATAATTGAAGACCTCGCACCGGGGGAAGAAGAGACTTGTATAATTCGTGTTAAAAGCGTATCTGAAAACGTATCACGTGCACTCAATCTCTTAAAATCCCCCGATGCCGTCACAGTTTTTTCCGAAGACGGCACATCTTATCTTGATACACATGAAATTTATTATATCGAATCGGTTGATTTGAAAACTTTTGTTTATGCAAAAACAGCGGTTTATCAGAGCCGTTTGCGTCTGTATGAGCTTGAAGAACTTCTTGTTTCCGGTGATTTTTTGCGTATTTCAAAGCAAACTATCGTGAACGTCCCGAAAATCCGCGAAATTTCACCGGCAGGCGGCGGGCGATTCACAGCGGTTCTTGATAACGGCGAAAAGGTAATAATCGCAAGATCTTTTGTGCCTGCTTTAAAACGGAGGTTCGGGATATGATAAAACTTAAATGGTATTTTCTTGCTTTTTGCGTTATAAACACCTGTGTAACACTTTTTATTGCAGCAAGATTTTATGCTTTGTCAACCCAAGAAACCATCACGATTGATTATCTCTGGAAGATACCGCTTCTTGCTCTATGTTCGATTATTCCGGCGTTTGTGTTGTTTTCAAAAGATAATCCCTCACATCGTGAATTTGTCATTCGCAGAATACTGCATTTTATCTTCACCGCCGCCGTCGTGGTAGGACTTTTGCTTATTTACGGCTGGCTTGAAACTTCGTATTTAATATGGTTTATCCTCTTCTTTTTAGCAGTATTTTTTACCGTTACCTATATCGGCTTTCGCGATGAGAAAAAAACTGCCGACAAAATTAATGAAAAGATTAAAAATCAAAACCAAAAATAAGAATAGTTGCATCTTACTATATCAAAAATGCAACTCACTGAAAATCGCTTGACTTTTCACCTCAAACCTTGTATATTGGGAATTGAGGTGATTATTTTTGATTATTGAAGTAGAAAATTTAGTGAAAAACTACGGCGATGTGAAAGCCGTGAGCGGCATCAGCTTTTCGGTTGAAAAGGGTTCGTTATTTTCGTTCTTGGGAACGAACGGGGCAGGGAAGTCCACAACAATAAGTGTGCTTACAACACTTTTGCAGAAAACGTCGGGGCAGGTTAATGTCGGCGGTTATGATATTGATAAAGATTCTGAAAAAATACGAAATTTAATAGGTATCGTTTTTCAGGACAGTATTCTTGATAAAGAACTGACCGTGTATGAAAATCTGTGCGTTCGAGGGAGTCTTTATCCCGACATAAAGAACGTAAAAGAAGCGGCAAAAAGAGTTCTTATGCTTACCGGGATTGACTATGCAAACCGCCGCTATAAGGCACTTTCAGGCGGGCAACGCCGGAGAGCAGATATAGCAAGAGCTCTTGTACATACACCCGAAATCCTCTTTTTAGACGAACCAACAACAGGGCTTGACCCTAAAACCCGTCGTGACATATGGGATCTGATCCGCGGTCTTCAAAAAAAACATGGTACGACCGTTTTTCTCACCACTCATTACATGGAAGAAGCGGCGGAAAGCGATAATATTGTCATTATCGAGAAGGGTGAAATCAAAGCAGAGGGCACACCGGTTTCGCTCAAAGAAAAGTATTGCACCGATAAGCTGAAAGTGCTTATGAAAAACGGCGAGAAAATAGAACACGACATTCCTCGAACTATAGATGCGATACCTTTTATAATTGAAAAACAAAACGAAATTGAAAATATCGAAATCATAAACGGCACGCTTGATGATGTGTTTTTAAACCTTACAGGAGGATTAAATTGATGTTAATTAAAAGAAATATCACACTCTTTTTTCGTGATAAAGCAAATGTGTTTTTCTCGCTTTTGGCGGTGTTTATAATTATTGGTTTGTACGCGTTGTTTTTAGGCGGGGTGATGGAAGACAGCCTCGCCGAAATACCGGGGTTGTCGGTTGATGCTAAAGACAAACTTGACGTTATCGCTTCGTTGCTAATGCTTTCGGGAATGGTCGCAGTTACCGCTGTAACGGCTTCGCAAGGGGCTTTAGGCATTGCCGTTATTGACAAAACAACTGCGGCGAAAGATTTTCTGACATCTCCCGCCCCGCGCGGAAAAACTGTATTTTCTTACATAGTCGGCTCTGCCGTTTGCAGTGCCGTTATGACTGTTGCGGCACTCATTCTTTCGATAGTTTATATTGTTATTATCGGCGGTGAAATTCCCGCTTTTTCGCAGTGGGGAAAGATTCTTCTTGCACTTGTTTTGTCGGTGCTTTGTGCTAATTCCATGGTGTATTTTATTTCAACATTCATTCGCTCGGCGAACGCATTTACGGCTTTCTCGACCGTCCTCGGTACGCTCATCGGCTTTATCATGGGTATCTATATTCCGATAGGGCAGTTGCCGGAGGGCGTGGGTTGGGTTATTAAATGCTTTCCTATGTCACACGCGGCAAGTATGCTTAAACTGACTTTAGTTGATGACGAACTTTCTGCGGTTTTTTCACCTCCGGCTGCAGAAGCTATACGCGAACTCTTCGGCGTGACCTTCACCTACGGCGAATACACCTCCGGTTACTGGTTTTCGGCTCTCGTTCTGACTGCATTTACGATGATTTTCTTTGGAGCAGCTGTAGTGTCCCAAAAGGTTCATTCACAAAAAATGTGATGAAAATGTTATCTAAAAGATACCTGAATGTGATAAATATAGTTTATAATTAAAGTATACATACTCATCGGAGGCTTTAATTA
The DNA here is from genome assembly GCA_031262225.1 of Ruminococcus sp. GTDB lineage: Bacteria > Bacillota > Clostridia > Oscillospirales > Ruminococcaceae > JAISGY01. The sequence continues at coordinate 46,242 of JAISIC010000039.1, forward strand.
TGAAAAAAATAACAACGTCATTTTTATCGTTATTTTTGTGTATTACTCTCTTAGCCGGTTGTTCAGAAGATGTCCTTACCGAACCCGGACTGAAAGATGTTATCTACAAATTTTCGGAATTTACGCCCATAGGTTTTAGCTATGACCTCCTCGTCGGTCTAACTTTTGACGACGATACTGTTTATATGGTTGTGCATAAAATGGAAGCTGGGGAAAATGGTGCTGTTGAGAGCTTTTATCTGCTTAAAACTGATACTGACGGCAATGTTATCGAAAAGAAGTTGCTTTCATCTGCAACAGAAGCACAGAAGGCTGATATAGGTTATAAAACATACATGGCTATAAGTGTCGGAAGTGACAATGACATTTATCTTGTCAGGCAAACAGCACTAAATACAGCACGTCCTAAAACAAAGCTCGTCTTTTCCAGTGGTGTTGATCCGAGAGACCCAGAGGGAAAAAACAAAACAGATGAAGTGCCTCTATACAAGACAGAAATTGTAATTCGAGCCGGAGCCGGTGACACCGAAACGGTTGTAGCAGATATAAACGGAAAACTTCAATCGCTTGGGGTTGACACTGAGTTAATGTATGTTTCAGACTTTGAGGTTGATAAGAAAGGATTCGCCTATATCACGGTAGGTATGGATTCAGTTTATGCTTTTGACTTATCCACAGGTGAGATTGTGTTTGAAAACAAACCTGTTCCGCAGGGCGGGTATATAAGAGATCTTTATAAAAATGCAAAGGGTGAAATATGTGTATTGACATTCAATACAATTACAGAAAACGACGAAACATTAAACAAACTGATTTTAAACCCGATAAACCCTAAAACCGGAAATTACGGAAAAGAAGAAATTATTGATGCTCCGGACGGTGAGAACTCAAATTTAGCTCCTTGCGATGGCAAATTTGACTACTACGGCTTCACCGCAGCGAAGATATACGGATATAAAAACGGCAATCGTGTCCTTGTCGCCGATCTGCCTGAATCGGGGGTTTACCTTTCGGAAGTTACAAAGGTTATTCCCGTTTCAGATAAAAAATTCCTCATTACCGGCTATACACAGCAAACAATAGGACGTAATAAACTCTATAGCCTGACAAAAATCGCACCGGAAGATGTTCCCGATAAATCAATCATAACAGTAGCGGGGGTAGGGGGATCGCTTTATTTATCCGATTATATCAAAGAATTTAAACTCACGCATCCGCAGTATCAGATTGATTATAAACAATATGCCGTTGACAGTAATACGTCTTATACCTCAGCACTCACCGCATTCAATAACGATATAATAGCCGGGAATATTCCGGATGTAATTGTAATAGAACCGGAAATGCAATACGACAATTATGTAAGAAAGGGTATGCTTGCCGATTTATATCCGTTTATCGATGAGGACACCGATTATTCACGAGAAGACTTTCTGGAGCCGATTCTAAAGGCATTTGAAACAGATGGCAAGCTATATTCGATTGCGCCCGCGTTTGAATTTGACACACTCGTCGGGAAAACATCAATTTTCGGTGAAAAACAAGGGCAAAGCTTCACAGAACTTCAAACTGCCGCTGCAAAATTTCCCGGTGGAAACCTTTTCGGCACAGGAGTTAACCGCGATGTTTTCATCGATGAGGTTTTGACAAGAATGGCGGGGGGATTTATTGATGAAGAAACCGGTGTATGTAATTTCGATTCAGATGAATTTATCTCACTTCTTGAATATGCGAAAAGCCTTCCCACACCTGCACCGGATGCAGAGCCATATGAATCTATATTCGCACCGGGAGAGACAAACGACTACCGCGAGGATAGAACGCTTATTGAGCTTATGAACGTTTGGGATTTCAGACATATTGTTTCACTTGAAAAAATAGAGTTCGGAGAACCAGTTACGTTTTTAGGTTTCCCGAACGACTACGGCGGCAGCGGTATCTTAGTGAGACCAACTCTTGAAACAGCGATTATGGCGAAAGCTAAAAACCCGGACGGAGCTTGGGAGTTTGTTAAGGGGCTTCAAGTCTACGAGAGATGGGTACTTGTAAATGGGGGGTATCCGCAGCTGTTGGTTTTCCCTATTCTAATGTCGGAGCTTGACATTGCAAAAGAAAAAGTAACTGTACCGCCGATTGAAACATGGTTCGGTGAGAGTTATCCACGTCAGAACTGGCGGCGTGATGCAGATCTATCGAATCAGCCGGACAATACAGAAGCGGACAATGCGAAAATGTTTGCCGTGTTCGACAGTATTGAAGGTATATACAGAGAAAATACTGCGATTATAAATATTATTGACGAAGAGATAGAAGCCTTTTTTGCCGGAAGTAAAACAGCAGAAGAAACAGCGAAAATAATTCAAAATCGGGCAACTACTTATCTTGAAGAAACCGGAGGTTAAAGTGAAAACAGGAAGATTTTTATCTGTTATCTTGAGTACGATTATTGTCGCCGTCGTTTTTGCCGGATGCAATCAGAGCGTGACCGGAACGTGGAAGGACTATTGTTTTGAAGCTGTCCCCGTGATAAGCGGAGGAACAGATTTTGAAAGCATTTCAGAAATGGCTTATAACGGCGATAAATTTATAATCGCCGCTTATGACATCGATTACCCGGAGGACAGAAGCGACTATGATAACTATGTATATCATAACTATTTAGCTGCCCTCGACGAAAAAAACGGTGTTATCAAAAAGGTTGAAATATCAGAATATTACAGCAATTTTTACTCGGCTTCAGACGGAACTGTATATGCGGTTGAAATAATCGGTCAAGAATCAGTTGATAGTAACGGCATAACCAATTATGAATCAGAATATTATGTCGTTACAATTGATGAGGATTTGAATGTATCCCGTGTTCTTGACATATCGGAAATTATATCGGATTCGACCTATACATACATAACGGATTTCAAAGCTGATTCGCACGGCAACATTTATATTTTTGCCAATGAGAATGCATACGGTTTTAATACCGCTTCCGGCAATCTCTTTTTCACCAAAAAAGCGACAGAAGTGAACGGTGTGATAAAAGGATTTGTCGAATCAACCTCGGGTGAGATGAATCTGATTATGTATGAGCTAACGTCAACCACCGATGGTTCAAAACTAACCGATGTAATCGCCGAAATAGATACTAATGACGGTTCACTCGGTGATTCTGTTCCTTTCCCGTCAGAGGAAAAAACCATCTCCGGCGGCAAAAAATATCCCTACTATACATACAATTCATCAAATATTTTCGGAATCAATCAGAAAACTTCGGAAAAAACTGTCATAGCAGATCTTCTTGCATCCGGCAGTGCATCTCTCGAATTTTGGGATATAGTTTACGTTTCCGACGAAAAGTTCGCAGTCTATGCCTCCGACCGGTCAACGCATATTAACGGCGTATATATGCTCGAAAAAATGGACCCTAAAACTGTGCAGGATAAAGTAATCATAAACGTGGCGGCGGTTGACTCAAATATATACGTTGATTATTTCATCAAGGAATTTAATCAAAAAAACAAAGAATACCAAGTCGAACTCAAAACATATGAAACCGAAGGCTCGTCCTATAGTGACAGACTGACCGCTTTCAATGCGGATTTTGCGGCAGGGAACACCCCCGACGTGCTGATAATAGACCAAAACATGGACTATTACAGCTATGTAAATAAAAATCTGTTTGTTGACCTTTATCCGCTTATTGACGAGGCCCCGGATATAAAAAGAGAAGACCTTGTGCAACCGATTATGAAAGCACATGAAACTAACGGCGGGCTGTACAGTATAACCCCGAACTATTGCATATATACATTCATGGGCAAAACGGAAATATTCGGCGAAAAGAAAGGGCAGTCGCTCGCCGAACTTGAAGCTGCCGCAGCGGCTTATCCCGATGCAAAGCTTTTTTATAACAATAACAGTGCAAGCGATCTGGTGGCGAGCTTTGTAGATTATTCGCTGACCGATTATGTAAACTACACCACGGGCGAATGTTATTTCGATACGCCTGAATTTATCGCTCTGCTTGAATCGGCAAAGGGTTATCCTATTGAAGTCAGTGATAGCTTAACGAATCCTGATGACTACCTCAATTCTATTATTAATGACAAAACTTTGATTTTTGAGTATTACATCGCTGACTTCCGCGATATAGTAAACATTGAAAAGACATATTTTGACGCTCCCGTCACACTGCTTGAATATCCGAGAAGAAACGGCGGTGCAGGTGCGTTTGTTGTAACGATGGATGAAGTTGCAATCCTTTCAAATGCAAAAAATCCCGAAGGTGCATGGGAATTTGTCAAAGAGTTTATGCAGTTTAAAGGACCGGAAGATAATCAAGAGGGATCTTACAGTAAATTTCTCCCGATATGGCAAAAACACATGGACGACCTTGCCGCCGATGCACTTTATGACCCTTACTACACTGATTTTTCAACAGGCGAAAGGGTTTACAAAAAAAACAATACCTACATAAACGGTCAGGTGCTTCCCCTTCCCAATAACACCCCGGAGGATAACGCAAAGGTATTTGAGCTTATCGACGGCGTCACGCGTGTAAACCGCAACGACAGAAAATTATTACGAATAATCCGCGAAGATGCAGACCTATATTTTAGGGGTCAAAAATCCGCCGAAGAAACCGCCGCGATGATTCAAAACCGCGTTTCGACCTATCTTGCTGAAATAGGATGAAATACGGCATCGTTTATTCATTGGATATGTCAGGCGGCCGGGAGGCTGTAAACTCCAGATATTTTTGATACGCTGTTTTACCTCTGTATTCCGTCGCCTCTGTGCCATGATAGAGAATGTCGCGGTAGATATAATATACATCAAGGTCAAGCGATGCAAATTCATCCGCAAAAACAGTGTCGTGGGTTTCGGGAGAAATACCTCCAATAACATTTCGATTATATTCCGTGTCGCGAAGGGTCATTCCGAAGCAGACAGTAACGCCGCCGCCGAAATTTAAAGGATAATGGTTGTCGTCGCCGTAAACCGCAGAGAAATAGTCGGTTGCGGAAAATTCACCGTTTTCATAACTCAAATCAAAGCAGAAAAACGAACCCATAAAATATGAATGAAGATAACCCGACCAGATCACAACATCGCCGTCAGCGTTTTTTGCAAAAAACGTTTCGCCGTCTTCGGGGTAAGCGATAAACGGATCTTCCGAAAGCGGCATGGTCGGGTTTTCGCTTTGCGGATCATAAAAATATATGTCCGCGTAGGTGTAGCGATTGTTATTCCAGACCTTGAAAGTTTCCGGTTTGCCGTCGCCGTTTATGTCTATAACGCCGAAAGTATAGTTATTCCCGCCCGGATACACATACATTCCGTTTATAAAATATAAATCCTTGAAATCTTCACCTATAATCGCTTTTTCAATAGCTTTTTGTTCGTCGTAAAACTCCTGTGCTTCGGGAGAGATTTCGACATCGTAATATTCTTCGGGAACAGGCTCCCAATATTTACGCTCAAACACGTCCGGGAGATTTACTGCATACTTATCGATATATTCTTCACGGCTTGCGGGTTTGAGTATTCTCGCTGTATTCACATATAAATATTCATCGTATGCTTCAATTCCCGTTCGAAAATCCTCTTCATTGCCGCGATAAAGAGTGTTTTCATAAATCCAATAAAAATCGAAATTAACGGTTTTTGTGTTTGGGAAAAAAACCGTATTAAAATCCGACAGCGAGACATCGTCATAACCAAAAACGTCGCCCTTCATTTCGCCGTTATAATACATTCGGTCAACGCGAAACTCGTTTGCATCATAGGTATCTATCTCCGCATAAAAATACCTGTCGGCAAAGATTTCACCCGATTCGCTTTTGGTGAATTCATAAAAATCAATCTGCCCCACACGAGCGGAATGAAGGTATCCTGTCATCATAACAACATTTCCGTCCTTATTTTTTGCGAAGAATGTTGTACCTTCATTGGAAAAGCCCCGAACCTCCGTTTTAATAATCGGTTCAAGCGGATTCTCAGCATACATATCAAAAAAACTGATGTCACAATAACTGTAATCGTCCTGCTCTGTATATGTAAAAACCTCGGGGTGCTCGTCACCGTCAAGATCGGCTATGCCGAAAATATGCACCGCATCCGTTGTCACATAACGCCCGTTTCTTTCGTTCGGCGCTTTACCGCCATGAATTGTATCGGCAAAGTTTGCTTCAAGATAGCTTTTTGCGAACTTATCAAGGTCTCCGGCAAGTTTGCGGGCTTCTACCGCAATCGGATCATTTTGATCATTGAAAACAATCGTTTTGTCGGTAGGTCTCGAATCGTCCCACACCTTCGGATTATAAAGAAACATTTCCGGGAAATTAATAATCATATTTTTATAGCCGTCGGGGTATTTTTTGGTTACAGCAGTTTCAAAATGATTAAGCGTAATAAAATTTCCGTCAAGGTCAAAAAGCATTTCATAACGGGATGAATAAAAACGTATGCCGTCATCTGTCAGCTCAAAATCCCAGTTATAATCAAGCTGATTTAAGCCGTCAATGAGTTCGCGGTTATTTTCATCAAAATAATAACAGGCATTGATTAAAGCTGCGTTGATTTTCGCAACTTCATCAGCCGGCATTATGTTTGATTTGATTTGAAAATAATAACGATAATCGTCCGGGTCATCAATAACAAAATCGTCACGCTCATAGGGCGGAATGTTAATGTTTTGAAGCATTTCCGGATAGTTTATAAGCTCCGAAAAATCGCGATATTCCGAAACAATCGAATCCTCACAGGTAACTAAACCGCTCGAAATCACCTTCGGAAAGACAAAATATGCGTTATCGTCCGGAATCAAAAACTCATCAACATTGAATTTATCAATCTTCCCGAGAAATCCGAAATAATCACATTTTTGTTGCAGGTCATACCAACGCGCTCCGTCTATATAGTACAAAACGTACTCATCAATAATCGGTGCAATATCAATATCTTTATAAAAAAGGTCGGAAAAATCCTCGATTTTTTCGCCGGTGAAAAGGTCCCAAACTGCATAATCACCGTTGCTTACATAAAGCGAAAGAAAACCATTGTAAATATTCCAAATGCAAGAACTACCTTCGGATATATATGCATCAATTTCCGCTTCAAGCTCTTTGTTTTTGAGGAAATTAACTTCACCGAGATTATCGGTATCATAGTAAAGATACGCGTATTTTTCCGGCTTACCTGCCGGCTTTTCCTTGCCTGTACCTTTTTCATTGTAGACTTCATATATGGGCGGTGTTTCGATATCTTTTATCGGTATATATCCCGCTTCAAGAACCGCAAGCTGTCCTTCATCGGAAATGATATAGTCGCGGAAAGCGAGCGTATCTTCATCGGCAGTTTCCTTATTATAATAAAGCATTGTTTGCGATAAAAGCGGATATGAACCGTCTGTAAAACTTTCGCGTGAAGGCAGTATTTTATCAACGGCAAGAAGAGCGACATTCCCGGCTGAAACCTGTCTTGAAGCGGCATAGGAATAAACGCTGTAACCGATTGCATACTTCCCGTTTGTGTAATCGGCAACCGCTTCAATCATATAGCCCATATCGTTTATAGCCATTGTTGTCGGGGCGTCTGCAAGCGGCGTTTCGCCCATAAATTCGTTCATATACGATTGCGAGCCGCTTATTTCATTTCGCTGATAAGCGATAATTTCGGCATCGTCGCCGCCGACTTCTTTCCAGTTTGTGATTTTTCCGGAATAGATATCGCGGATTTGTGCCTGTGTTAGATTTTTAACCGGATTTTCGGGATTGACGATAAAGACAAAACCCTCAAGTGCAATTGGCTCTTCGCCGAGTGTGAAACCCTCTGTGTGCTCGGTAATAACACGCTGTTCGGGCGTTATTGGAACGGTTAAAATAACGTCCGCTTTTCCTGCAATAAGTTTGTCAAACGATTCAAAAGTCTTGCTGTGAATGGTATTATAGCGGTTTCCACTGTAATCTCCGCCGAGAAGCTTTGTTTTTATATATGCATGAAGCGGAATTGTCGAAGTTGAGCCGTCGATTATGGGGAGAGTTATTTTCGGTTCGGGGATTATTACAGCAGTGGTTGTAACAGCTTCTGTTGTTGTTTCTTTGATAGTTGATATCTCAAATGTTTCCGCCGCGGTAGTCTGAGGCGTAGTTATTGTTTCAATTGTTTCCGGAGACGTACAGGACGTTAAGAGCAAAATCGCTGTTAATGTAACAATTATCTTTTTCATATAAATCTCCGCTTATTCATTAGCAGCATTCACCGCTTTATTTATATTCGCGATCGTCTCATCAAGGGTTTGCTCGTCCTCATAAAATTTACGCGTTTCCGGTTGAATAAATTCACTGAAACCGCGGTAAGGCATTCCGCCCTCTTTGCCGATTCCCGAAAACTCCAAAGCGCGTAGCAGGTCGTCAACGTCTTCGCGGGTTACGGCGTATTCTATGCCGTCGCTTGTTTTGCCGATTTCGCCTATTGCCGCTTCTGCAATCCGCTCGTTCGCCTTGCGGTTTATTGAAAAACCGCCTCTGCTTGTTTCAAAATCGCCCGCCGTTGCACCATAATCAGCTGAAAGAATAAACTTTATAAACGCCTTCGCTCCGTCTATATTCGGGGCGTTTTTGTTTACGCCGTAAGAATAACTGAACCAACTGTTATGAAATTGCCCGCTTTTGCCGTCTACGGTCGGGAAGCCTTTTACCGTAATATCCTCGCCGCCGAAGTATTCATTCCTCTGATATGCCGCTCTGCCGAAATCTGTTGTATGGTTGAGAAATTCTGAACCGTTGTATTGATCGAAGTTTGAGAGAGACTCTTTTGTGCGGATTTTCTCCTCCATAACGGAATAGTAGCCACTATACGATCCGTCCAGGTCGTGGTCGTTATATGTCTTTACGTGGGTCAGAATATCGCGGAACTCCTTGTTATCAAAATCATAAACGCCGTCTTTATTATATGTTTCGAGATTAATCGCATCAAAAAGTGTTGTCTCAACAAAATCAAGCGACAAGCCGTGACGGTCGTTACCCTCTATAACCTGAACGCCGGGGTTTTCCTCCGCAATCCGAAGAATGTCATCTAAAGTCCAGCCCGGTTCATCTCCCGCATATTCGGCATAGGCATACGCCGTTTGGAGTATGAAAAACGGTTCCACATAGTTTGTATAATATTCGGGAAGCCAATCATAATGCTCATCGGTATAAAACTGTGTTAAGTCGAGTAAATCATAGTCCTCAAGGGAGAAAAATCTGTTTAAGTATATATCGGGGACTATATTTTTATTATCCTCTTCAAGAAGGAAAACTGCGGCGTATTCGTCTTGTGAAAGATTAAACATTCGGATTGTCGGGTATATATCATTATAAGTATATCCGCGGTCATTGCCGCCGCTGACGGCAGTGATAAGTTTTCTTGTTTTCCGCTCGCCTGTGTCAACATAAACAGCACGCTCGGCGACTGAATACATTATATCTTCGCTGACAGGCTTGACTTCGGTTGTTACCGGGAGGAAATTATTCCCCCGAGCGGTATACAGTGCGTTATCAATAGTTTTCTGCGAAGCATTGTCAACCTCGAATCTGTCATAATAATTATTTAAGTCGGTACGGTCGGGTAGGCTTTCACGCCGCAAATATTTTCCGTTCGCATCGAAAACAGACACGCGATCAATCTCGCCGTCTTCTGTTGCCGAACCGAATATATGGATTTCCTTATTCGCAACGAGATACCACTGATAATGCTCGGGAAGCCCTTCCGCTTCAAGCGATATTTTCTCATAAATCGGCACTTCGACTGTACCGCTCTCGGTGTCAAAAAGCGGTATGTAGGGCTGTTCTTCGTAATTTGGGGCGACTTTTTCGTTTATGTTTCTTATCAACTGATTATAAGTCTGTTCGCCGTGCAGATATTTATCAACTTCACTTTGAACGATCCGTCTTGCCTCTAAGTCTGCCGAGAAATATCTGTTGCCCGTATTTTCAAACGCCGCCAGAAAATCGTCAATGTCTTCACGAGTTACAGTTGTCTCTGTGCCGTCATTGTGTTCATAAACCTTGCCGACTTCTGCTGCACCGAGGGTTTCATTCGCTTTTCGGTTTATTGAAAATCCGCCTTGCCGCGATTCAAATTCACCGCCCGTTTCACCGTATTCCTCCGATAGGATAAACGTCATAAACGCCTTTGCACCCTCTATGTTTGGAGAGCTTTTCGGTATGGCGTATTCATAGCTGTAGGCAAAAATCGGTCTGTGACAGTTTTCCCCGTCCGGTGAGGGATAACCCTTAAGCGTAATGTCCCTGCCGCCGAAATAGCTGTCGCTGATATTCGCACCCATTCCGAAATATGTTGTATACCCCAAAAGGCTTGAACTTTTTACATAGTTAAAATCGGAAGCGGATTTACCGTTTCTGATTTTTGCTTTCTGCGTAGTGCTGTAAAACGTACTGCCGTATTCGGCATCATATTTATCATAATCGCGATACGCTTCGATAAAATCGACAGTTTCCTTAAATTTCAGATTATCGAAATTATAGCCGTCAGAGGTTTTATAATCATCAAAATTAATGCCACGCAAAACGATTTCCGAAATATAACCGAGACCGCCGTCATAAAAACCTTCGCCGTCGATAAGCTGAACGCCCGGGTGTTTTTTTGAAATACGAAGAAGGTCGTCAGTGCTCCATCCGCTTTCTTCTCCTGCAATATCTGTAAGCACAAAAGATGTTTCAAGCACAAAAAACGGTGCAATGGAAAAAACTTTTCCGTCTTCATCTTTTAAAATATTTTCGTAATTATCCGGCGTAAAGAGTTCAGAAAGGTCAATAATTTCCGATTCTTCGGCGAATTGTGAAATTGAGCCTGCCGTCCGTTCTTCGATTATATCGGGGAGTTCACCCTCTCCCAGGTCTTCGGCTTTTATTAAAACTGCTGTGTAGTCGCTCTGTGAATGGTTAAACATTTCGATTGTTTCGGCATTATTCTCTTTGGTATGAGCATCATAGCTGCTGCCGTAAAGTGCAACTTTTATAATAGTTGCGTCGCTTTCCCCGATAGTTTCCATCGACATCATCTCCGCCGTGGTAGTCGCGGGCGTGGCAATAGCCTCCGCCGCTTCGGGCGAACCGCAGGACGCGAGAAGAAGAATTACAGTAAGTATTATTAATGATTTTTTCATATAGCTACCCTTATTTCAGACGGCAGGTTTTGATAAATATCTTTGAGCCAAACTACGTCAATACGTAAATCAATTCTATACGTTATGGTTATAACAATATAATTGTCTTTATGTTCGTCAGAAAGTTGTTTGACAATCTCATAAAGCGCCAAATTACGATTGTTCTCATTCTCATAGCTTTCATCTGATTTAAATGCGTTTTGATATATATCGTAAGGCGGCTCTTTTGAATTATCTCTGTCAACATCTATTTCGAGATGTTCTTCAAAACCATCTTTGAATAAGTCCTCAATGTTAATGAATTTACGCTCTGCCAAGCTGTAGTAATATGTCGGAGATTCAAACCCCGTGCTTAGTCTGATGAATGTGCCGAATTTCGTAATGCTTTGCCCCCCGTTGTCATAACCGCCGTCGGCGTAATATTTATCGTACATCTCTTCAATCAGCTTGTTTTCAGGAAGTTCGCGGCTGTTTTCCACTCCTCGGTATTCTAAATATGAATAGAGATGATCGTTCTTTTCGTAATATCTTTCATAATAGTTTTCGCTATCTTTTACTTCGACAAATTTGATTCTGTCTGCAAATTCCGGCGTGATATAATCCCTAAAATCACGACAGTGCGAAACAACAGAATCTTCTCTGTCGCTCAAACGCAAATCAAACGAAGCCGGATATGCAAAATACGCATTGTCAGGCAAGAGATTAATATACGATAAATCAAACGTGAAATCACTGCAAAGTCCAAAGAACTCAAGCGATCCGCCGTAATATACGTCCAATATTGCGGCTGAAATATCTTTGTTTATTGAAGGCATAAAATCCGTGTCTTTATAGAACATATCTGATAGGTTTTCGATTTTCTTTTTATTAACAATATCAAAAACCGCCGACTTACCGTATAATTCCTCAAAGTCCCAAACGCCCGCCAAATATCTATCGCCGACAATTATTTCTAAATACCCATTTTTAATTACTGCAAAATACCCGAAATTTAAACCCATTATTTCCGCTTTCGATTTATACATATTGTTGTAATAATCTTCTGCTTCATCAATCCAAGCCTGAATTTCTGCCTCAAATTCTGCGTCTTTGAGGAATCCGCGCGGGCGTGTATCATATTTATAATCGGCATTGAAATTAAGATAATAATAATTATAATTATAATTAATGTTTTCAGGTGCCTCTTCGCCTGTTCCTTTCGCTTCATAAAGGGTATAAGCCGCCGGAATTTCAATGTCCATAACGGGAATATATCCCGCCTCAAGTACATACATCTGACCTTTTTCGGATGTTATTAATTCAATATAATCTTTAACAAGCGTATCGGTTGTGTCTTTTTTATAAAAAGCGTAAGTCTGCGAAAGAAGAGGGTAACTGCCATCAATGAAAGTATTCCGCGAGGGTTTAACGCCGTCAACTGTGGCGAAATTAAACGTTCCCTCATTCGCTGCAAACGCCGCCGCATATGAATAAACACTATAGCCGATTGCGTTTATAGAATTGTCATAATCGGCGAACATCGAAACAACGCCGCCCATAGTAATTTGAACCATTGTTTCGGGTGCATCAGTCAGTGGTGTTTCGCCCATAAATGCGGTCATATAAGTCTGCGAACCTGAGTTGACATTGCGCTGATACGCCTCAATCGGTGCATCATTTCCGCCGAGGTCTTTCCAATTGGTGATTTCACCGGAATAGATTTTTCTGATTTGCTCCTGCGTTAAACTCTGAACGGGATTATTCGGATTGACAAGGAAAACAAACCCTTCCATTGCTACCGGAACGGCTTCGTATTCAAAATTATTTTCTGCGGCATATGCCTCTTGTTCTTTGGCAAGCGGCACGGAAAGCACTATGTCCGCCTTCCCGTTTACGAGGTTTTCAAACGCTTCAAAAGTTTTGCTGTGTTTGGTTTCTTCGTTTGCTTCCCAAATATCTATACCGAGGATTTTTGAACGCAGATAAGCGTCAAGTGAAATTGTAGAGGTTGAACCGTCAATTACAGGGAACGGCACCGGCTCAGGTTCAGCCGGCGTTTGAGTTACGGAAGGGGTGTAAGTATATCGCTCATCGTGGCTGCGTGCGTATGCTGCGTCGCGGGTGTAGATAGCAGCGTTTTTAATCGGATTTCCTTCACAGCTAAAATAATATAGTTTTTCGGGCATAACAGGCAGTTCGGTTAATTGGTTGTTTTTGATATAAAATCTCCACAAACTATCGGGGATTTCGGAGACTTCTGTTATGTGATTATCATTGCAATAAAGCTCCATTAATTTTAACGGAAGCTTCGGTAAACTCGTAAGCGAATTAGAATCGCAATAAAGCCGCTGTAAATCTTGCGGAAGCTCCGGCAAACTCGTGAGCAAGTTATTATTGCAGTATAAATAAATCAAATTCTCCGGCAAATCGGGCATATAGCTTATCAAATTGCCGGTACAATAGAAATATTTTAGCGATTTCGGGAGTTCCGGAAGTTCGGTGATTTCGTTGCCTTCGCAGGAAATCTCCGTAACACTGTCCGGCAACGGCGGCAAAATTTTAAGATTATTACCATCGCATTCAAGATACTCAAGAGATGTGAAATATTCGATTCCCTCAAGATCATCAAGATCGCAGTTTGTAAGATAAAGGCTTTTAACCTTCGCCGCATCGTCGCTCATTATCGGAGCATTTGCAGCAATGTCAGCCCGCCGCCTCGCTTCGGCACGAATAATGGCGTTTGGGATTCTATCGGTTATGTCTGTATTCTCCGAAAAGACTGCCGGAACATATTTTTGCGGTTCGGGGCGGGTTTCGGGTTCAGTTAAGACAGCCACAGTTTCGGAATCAATTGCTTCAATAGTCGGAGCAATGCTTACAGTTGCCGCCGTGGTAGTCGCGACAGTTGCCACCACTTCTGCCGCCTCATCACTCCCGCACCCGCTAAGTGCTAAAGCTATAGCCAATACCCCTGCAATAAAACGCTCTCTCATACCCGCACATCCCTTTATGTATCTTATAATCCGATTATATCATACATAACATAATGTGTCAATAAAATATCTGTTTTTTCACAATTTGTAATAGTACAGTAAGCATTACAGCTTTCTTACAGCAGTAACACACTGTGCAGAATGAAGGGTTGGGGGAGAGGTGAAAACATATACTGGTATTGCAAAGTGAATTTTTTATGAACGAGTAAAACACCGCGAATCTATTTAGTCTCTTCAAGATAAGTAGTAGCACGGTTTTGGATAATCGCGGCGGTATCTTCGGCTGTTTTGCCGCCGGCATAATAAGCCGCTGTTTCTTCTTTAATTATGTTTTGAATAGCCGGAATCGTTCGGTGTATGCCGTCGATACTGTCAAAAAGTTTAAACATTTTTGCGTTATCAGCCTCGGTGTTATCAGGTTGGTTCGAGAGGTCCGCAATGAGCCAGTTCACACGCGGCTTACGTTCGCCATACCAAGTTTCATATGGCGGAATGGTAGCATTTTCGGCTGTAATGTTAAGCTCAGACATAAGTGTCGGGAAGGTTCCCATCGGCGGATAACCCATGCTTTCAATCCAAAAATTGCCGTATGAAAAGTGCCCTTTAACAAACTCCCATGCTCCGTCGGGATTTTGTGCTTTCGCCATAATCGCTGTCTCAAGGATAGGTCGTGCTATGACACCGCTGCCACCCATTTCGTTCGGGAATCCTAAAAACGTAACCGGCTCGCCGAATTCCGTCTTTTCAAGTGAAACAATATGCCTGAAATCAGAAAAGTTCCAAAGCTCGATTAATGCTTTATCCGTTTTGTAGTCGTTTGTCTCTCCCGGAATGAATCTAAACTGATACGGTTCGGCGTCGGGTGCGGGTGCCGGAAGGCTTTTTGAAAACTCTAAAAGCGAGATGAATTCCGGTGTTTCAAAACTGCATACACCGTTTACATCATCAATAAATCCTCTTGCCATTCTTATCAGGATTCTTTCAGTGAAAACATCGCGATCAATTCCCTTTCCGAAAAGAGTTGCATAGGGCGACTCCGTGCCCGTGATATTTGCGGCGGAAGCTTGAAGCTCTTCAAAGCTTTGCCTGCCATTTTCACCGAAAATTGATGTCTTACCGACAAGTGTTTCAACATAAAATGCCGATGTGATTGAATATAGTTTTCCGTCTGTTTCAAAAGCCTTTAGGAGGGGCTCCAGAAAGTCTTCACGTGAATAATCGGGATCTTCGTCTATAAACGGATAAAGGTCGGCAAGCATTCCTTTACTTACATAGTTGCCGTAAGGCATTTCAGGTTCGATAACAATCACATCGGGAATATTCCCTGCAATAATGTCGTTATTAAACGCGGTTAAAGCTTGGTCATAAGTAGTATTACTGTCAACAGCATATTGTTTATATTCAACCTGAAAATACGGGTGTGTAAGCGAAAATTCTTTTATATAATCGTCAAAATAAATCGGTTCGGCAATCGCCGCAACTGTAATAATCGATTTATCGGGAACATCCTCAGGAGCGACTTTAGTCAGCATATAAAGCTTGTTAAAACCGATTGTATTCTGCGTATAGCCGGTAATAAGAAACTGTGTGTCGGAAACGGGAATAACCCTTGTAATATCAGAAAGAGGAACCCCCGAAGCGGACAGATCTGCAACAAGCATCCTCACATCGTCATTATAACCATATATCGATGAATTACTGTAGCTGTAATATTCATACCTGTCGTCACCATCTGCAATATTTAAGTCAATATCATCAGGAATAGACTTCTTTTCATTTTCAGTAAAGTCGGAAAAATAAATAGAGATTGCGTCAGCATCTGTTTCCAAAAGCCTTTCGCTTACATCAGCTAAAACGGTTTGAGTTTCACCCTCTATGCTGACGATTTCTGTTTTTGTGACCGATTCTTCACTATCCGAATTTTTTACAGTCACCCGAACGAGATAAATCGTACCGTCTTCGGCAATACTGATGTCCGAATAGAATGAAAATTCAACCTGCCCTTCTGCTTCGGAATAAAGAAGAATTTTTTCCATAACTTCGCCCGAAAGATCGGTTTTCAAAAGATAACTGTTTTCGAGTAC
>JAISIC010000016.1 GCA_031262225.1 Ruminococcus sp.
CAACGGATATAATTATAGTATATATTAAAGGAATAGTCAATAAAAAGACGGTTAAATTAATAAAAAATTTACAATTGTGAATGTTTTCTAAAAGTACGGTGAAATGGCTTGACAAAAGACGGCAGTTAGTGTATAGTCTAATTATGGGTTAAAACAAAACAGAAAACGGAGATACTATGAAAAAACTTTTGGCGGCAATACTATCTGCCGCAATGATGATTGCTCTTTTTACAGGATGTAAAACCGATGGTGTTAATACGGAAACCACAACGGGTACAACAACCGAACCTGTATTAGGCACCGTTTTACCGGTCGCCGAGGGTGATGCTTACGCTGTTGACAAACTCGAGTTCGGTTATATGCCTGAGGGTTGGGAGATTCTCGGTAAAAATGAAAACATGATGGTTATTTTATCGAAGGAAAATCAGGTTGACATTCAGGGAATAAACTATAATCATACTCTCAAAGACATTGATACTTTTGCAGACAGCTGTATGGCGGTTTATAAGATAAATAATATGCTTTATCAGTCAGATGTACTGATTGATGAACCTTACCACATCACAGTCGGAACCGCAAAATATGATGCAGTTGTATATGATTTTACAATTGTTGTGAACGAGTTTTTACAGGATGAAGCAGGTGAATATCTCACCGACGAAAACGGTGAGCAGATTAAGGAAGAAAAGATGAGATACGGCGGGAAAGCGGTATTCTTCTATTCCGGCGTTGATGCTTATTATATGATTTTCCAATGCAATGAAGAAAATTACGAGAGAATAATACCGGAATTTGAAAAGCTTCTTGCAGGTATAACAGTAAATGAGAATATTAAAGCGTCCGACACCTCTGCTTTGACCTTTACCACACCGGCAGCGGCTGAATAACAAAAAACGAAGGCTCACGCTTATGCGTGAGCCTTTTTTCTATTTGTTTTGAGATTTTACTGCCATACGGTTTAGAGCACGTTTTAGTTTCAGATTTGCAAGCTCGTGTTCATATTCATCGGGAGAAAGTTTTGAAAGGCGTTCGCGGGCATCCTTTTCGGAACGTCTGGCCCAATCAAGGTCAATCTCTTCTGCCCATTCGATTGCGTTTGCAATGACTGTTGCTTTGTTTTGCCCGACTTTCAAAAGCCCGCTTGAAAGGGAAGCGGTACGCCAGCTTCCGTCTTCAAACTGTATTCGCAGAGGACAGGAAGGCAGAGCCGCCACATAGCTGATGTGGTTTGCCATTATACCGCGTTCGCCGTCGCCCGTTTTCACGATGAGAAGTGTGCCTTCGTCATCGAAGAATACCTTTTCGGGTGTGATTATCTTAATCTTAAATAAAGCAGCCATAAACGCCCCTATTTCGCAGCTTTTGCAACAACGTCATCGATAGTTCCGGCAAATAAGAATGCACTTTCCGGCAGATTGTCGTGTTTGCCTTCTATAATCTCTTTGAAGCCGCGGATTGTTTCTTTGAGGGGAACGAATTTACCCTCCATGCCTGTGAACTGTTCTGCAACGGAGAAAGGCTGTGAAAGGAAACGTTGAATCTTTCTTGCTCTTGCAACGGTGAGCTTATCTTCGTCCGAGAGTTCGTCCATACCCATGATTGCGATGATATCTTGAAGTTCGGTGTAACGCTGTAAGATAGTCTGTACCGAACGTGCAACTTCATAGTGTTCATTGCCCACGATTTCGGGGGAAAGAATACGTGAGTTGGAAGCGAGGGGATCAACCGCCGGATATATACCCAGAGATGCGATATTACGCGAAAGGGTGGTGGAAGCGTCAAGATGTGCAAAGGTTGTCGCCGGAGCAGGGTCGGTGAGGTCATCGGCAGGAACATATACAGCCTGAACGGAGGTTATCGAACCTTTGGATGTTGATGTGATACGTTCTTGGAGCGCACCCATTTCTGTTGCAAGTGTCGGTTGATAACCAACCGCAGAGGGCATACGTCCGAGAAGTGCCGAAACTTCGGAACCCGCTTGGGTGAAACGGAAAATGTTATCTATAAAGAGGAGAACGTCCTGACCTTCGGCATCGCGGAAATATTCCGCCATGGTGAGCCCGGAGAGCCCGACTCTCATTCTTGCTCCGGGAGGTTCGTTCATCTGACCGTAAACAAGAACGGTCTTATCTATTACTCCCGATTCCTTCATTTCGTTGTAAAGGTCGTTGCCTTCACGGGTTCTTTCACCGACACCGGTGAAAACTGATATACCGCCGTGCTGGTTTGCAACGTTATTTATAAGTTCTTGGATAAGTACGGTTTTACCGACACCCGCACCGCCGAAAAGACCGATCTTACCGCCGCGAAGATATGGACAGATAAGGTCGATAACCTTTATGCCTGTTTCCAAAATCTCATTGCTTGCGGTCTGCTCGTCAAAGGCGGGGGCTTCACGGTGGATAGCCCAGCGTTCTTCGGTCTCAACCGGAGCACCATCATCAACGGGTTCGCCCAAGAGGTTGAATATACGTCCGAGAGTTTGCTTACCGACGGGAACGGTAATCGGAGAGCCTGTATCAATGGCTTCCATACCGCGAACAAGCCCGTCGGTAGAGCTCATAGCGATACAACGTACCACATCGTCGCCGATATGTTGAGCAACTTCGCAGACGAGCGTCTTGCCGTCTCTTTCTATTTTAATGGCGTTATTAAGTCTGGGAAGAGCGTCTTCCGCAAACTCAATGTCAACAACCGCACCGATTATTTGAATTATCTTGCCTCTTTGTTCTGCCAAATCTAACACCTCTCGTTTGCTTTAGGGATATTTCACACAGTCGCACTTGAACCGCCGATTATTTCGGTTATTTCCTGTGTGATGGAAGCCTGTCTTGCTCGGTTATAAAGTAAGGATAGGTCTGAAATCATAGTGTCGGCATTGTCGGTGGCATTTTCCATTGCCGAGCGTCTTGCCGCCTGTTCCGAAGCGAAGCTGTCAACAATAGCACCGAAAAGCAGCCCTGCGATATATTTCGGAACAATCTGATTAAAAACGGTTCTCGGATTAGGTTCATAATCGGGGAGCTGCAAACGCTTTTCCATCGTGTCAGGAATTGTTACCGGGAGGATTTCCTGTAACTTTGCCGTCTGTGTAAGCGGTGAAACGTATGTCGTGTAGATAACTTCAATAGCATTAATCTTTCCCGATTTGAAGTCACCGGTCATGCCGTCGGCTATGTGAACTACCATCGGCATACGGATTGTCTCGGCTATTCCGGGGTATTCGGAGTAGATATTAAAGCCGCGTTTTTTGAAATACTCAACCGACTTTTTGCCGACAGACAGGATTGTTATATTATCCTTGCCCAGGGCGGCTGTACGTTCCTCGGCAAGCTTGAAGACATTGGTGTTAAATCCGCCCGCAAGCCCTCTGTCACCGGCAATTACAACGAGCAGAGTTTTGCCCGATTCATTCTTTTTGTGGTAGTCGGAAAGGAAGTCGGCATTTTCGGACTGAATCTCAACCATTGTGTCGTAAAGTGCCTTGAAATAAGGCTTTGCGTTATCTGCCTTATCTTTTGCCTTGCGTAATTTTGAGGACGCTACAAGCTGCATTGCCTTGGTGATCTGCTTTGTAGATTCGACAGATTTTATTCGCCGCTTGATGTCCTTCATATTTCCGGAAGCCATATTACACCTACTTTGCCGACAGGAATTTATCTACCGCTGTCTTAATGGCGTCTTTAAGTTCCGCCGCCAGGTCATCATCTAAAACACCGGCTGTCATAAGTTTAGCGTTCCAGTCGGGGTGCTGTTCCTTAATGAAGTCTGTAAGGTCTTTTTCAAACTCGGGAACGTCCTCTACTTCAATGTCGTGAAGGAAACCGTTTGTAACCGCATAGATAATCGCAACCTGTTCCGGAACTGTGAGCGGAGAGTTCTTGTTCTGTTTGAGCACCGCAACAACGCGTTCGCCCAAAGCCAGAGCTTCTTTAGTCTCCTTGTCAAGGTCGGAGCCGAACTGCGAAAACGCCTGTAACTCGCGATATTGGGAGTAGGTGAGTTTCAAACTTGCCGAAACCTTCTTCATCGCCTTTGTCTGTGCCGCACCGCCTACACGGGAAACGGATATACCCGGGTTTACAGCGGGGCGTATGCCGGAGTTGAAGAGGTCTGTTTCAAGGAATATCTGACCGTCGGTGATGGAGATAACGTTTGTGGGGATATATGCTGAAACGTCGCCCGCTTGAGTTTCGATGATAGGCAGGGCGGTTAATGACCCGCCGCCGTATTCTGCATTTAAGTTGCAGGCACGTTCGAGTAGTCTGGAATGGAGATAGAAAACGTCGCCGGGATATGCTTCACGTCCGGGCGGGCGTTTGAGAAGGAGCGAGAGTGCACGATATGCCACGGCGTGTTTTGAAAGGTCGTCGTAGATGCAAAGAACATCCCTTCCCTTTGAAAGGAAGTATTCACCGATCGCACAGCCGGAATAGGGTGCTATATATTGAAGAGGTGCAAGCTCGGATGCTGTCGCTGAAACGACAACGGTGTAATCCATAGCACCATTTTTCTTGAGATTTTCAACCACGTTTGCAACGGTCGAACGCTTTTGCCCGATTGCAACGTAGATACAGATAACGTCTTGTCCCTTTTGATTTATAATAGTATCAAGGGCGATGGTGGTCTTTCCTGTCTGACGGTCGCCGATAATAAGTTCACGTTGACCTCTGCCTATCGGAATCATCGAGTCGATAGCCTTGATTCCTGTCTGGAGGGGTCTGTCAACGCTTTTTCTGGTTATAATACCGGGAGCGATCTTTTCAATCGGGAGCTCTGAATCGGTGAATATCTGCCCGAGCCCGTCTATAGCGTGACCGAGCGAGTCTACAACACGCCCGAGTATACCTTCGCCGACAGGAACGGAAACGATACGTCCTGTACGTTTAACCGAATCGCCTTCCTTGATTTCAGCATCGGAACCGAGCATAACCGCACCGACAAAATCCTGTTCAAGGTTGAGAGCCATCGCCTCAACGCCGTTTTCAAACTGCAACAGCTCACCGCTCATGCATTTGTCAAGCCCGTGTATGCGTGCAATACCGTCGCCGACGGTAACTACAGTACCTGTGTCTGAAAGCGACAACTTATTACTATAGTTTTTTATCTGTTCTTTAATTAACCCTGTTATTTCATCAGGTCTTAAATCCAACTCAACATCTCCAATCAGGCAGTTGCTGCCGCGAGAATTGTCTGTATTTCATCAAGTTTTGTCTTAACCGAGCCGTCTATTTTTTTGCCGTCAATTTCAAGTACCAGACCGCCGACAAGTGACGGATCTAACACAAAATGAAGCTTGACTGTTTTGTTGTACTTCTTTGTGAGCTTTTCGCTCAAAGCCTCTTTTTGCATATCTGAAAGCTCTGCGGCGGATGTCACAAAGACATCAATCATATTTTGAGAACGGTTATATTTCTTTTGAAAAATAACCGAAATCTTTGAAAAGTCGCCGATACGCCGCTTTGCCGCAAGCACCTTTAAGAAGTTTGCCGAAAGTTCGGAAATATGTTCGCCGAAAACCTTTGTGATAATATCCTGCTTTTCGGGAACTGTTATGGTCGGAAGTGTTAAAAGCCTTTTGAGTTCCGGGAAACCTTCCATCACAACTGCAATCTCGGTAAGTTCCCTTGCCGTTTCGGGCAGAACGCCGGATTCTTTTGCAAGCTCAAAGAAACTCTGGGCATAAACATCAGCTGCATTACCTGCCATATTAAGCCCCCTTACACCGCTTCTTCAAGTTCGGATATGCAGTTATCTATAAGGGCAGCATGAACAGCCGGGTCGATTTCTTTTGAAACGACTTTAGCGGCGATTGTAATAGCCATATCGGATATCTCATTTTTAATGAGATTGACGGTCTGTTTCTTTTCGCGTTCAATATCACCCAAAGCCTTTTCACGGGCTTCTCTGGCTTCGCTTTTAGCTTCTGCAACAATCTGATCGGAGCGCGTCTGTGCCTTTTTTGTTGCATCTGAAACAATCTGAGAAGCTTCCTGTCGGGCACCCGAAAGACGTTCCGTGTATTCCTTTTCCTTTTCGGAAGCGATGCGTAAAGCTTCATCTGCTTCGGAATAGGAACGGGCTATATCGGCGTTTCTTTCCTCTAAAACAGCGTTAATCTTATCAAAGAGGAAGTGTTTTATAATAAGGAAGACTATCAGAGTGTTGCATATTGTCGCAACAATACTGGTCAGATCAAATGAGAAAAATTCAAAATTGCCCATGGGCATTTCCTCCGTGGTTAGCGCGATAATTTAGCTCGCTGTGCCGGTGAGAAATTTTAAGAACGGGTTTGTAAACAGGAGGATGATTGCAACGAAGAGACCGTAGATACCTGTTGTCTCAGCAATAGCACAGCCGATGAACATGGTTGAACGGAAGGTACCCTTCATCTCGGGCTGTTTGCCCATCATTTCGATTGCACGTCCTACAGCGTAACCCTCACCGATACCGGGACCGATACCTGCGATCATCGCGAGACCCGCACCGACTGCCTGACCTGCAAGAACTAATGCCTGTGCCTGTAACATAGCTTCATTCATATG
>JAISIC010000008.1 GCA_031262225.1 Ruminococcus sp.
GAGGGCGATTATCACGTTTTGATGTGCCTTGAAATTGTGAATGTAGCAGTTGATGAGGAGCATTTAGAAGAAAGCGGCAAAGGACGTTACGGCGAAACAGGCTTCATTTTCAATCTGCACCACCCGATAAACCCGGAAAACTTCACAGGCAAAGCACACGACTATGTGGCTGTTGTGAATAAGGTTATTGATACCGGGGAGTATTAAATTAACGGAACTAAGACTTTGTGAGGGGAAAATGAGCACTAACAAAAAGAAACTTAACACTGGCGGTATATATTTTATGACTGCTTATAAATTGACAAAAATCAATAAAAAATTCTCTCTTTTTAAGCGGAAACCAAAATTAAGAAGTTTGTTAAGTTCGTCGCATATTTCTATGCTATGCACACCGAATATGATATTTCGTCCAAACTGCGTTTTAAATTATACAACGGAGTATAATCATACGCTTCAAGATATTAAGTTTCAGTTTACACCAAAAGATAAGAATTTTGACGAAAATGTTATAGACAATGAAATAAATGAGGTGTTAAATTCAAGGTTTTTATTTCTTAAACAGTCGATAAATATTGTTTTAAATTCGGATTTGCTTCAAATTGACTGTTTCTATGAAATGTATCCATTTATGGTCAAGATAAATGACAAACTCTTTCAAGTGGATTCAATAGTCTATGTTATTGACTTTCATTACTTTGTAGTATTCGAATTGCTTGATTATGAAACAGGTGTACCTATTCATTTGAGTGATGTTTACGGTAGACACAATAATTACAACATCATTCCAGTAAATGAAATTAAATATTTTAACGAAACTGATTTTAGAACAGACAGTAGGGATATAGCACAAATTATTTTTGACAACGTTATAAACCTATTACCTGCTATATCAAGATCTAAAGTTGATTCATTCAGTATATTACATAATTATTTCGTTATAAATGATGGAACGAAAAATGTCGAAACCCTTTTTAAAAATGTTTTAGGTGCTCAAATCAATGATCTAAAATTGAAAAACTTAAGTTCTGTTAAGGATTTTGAATATTATTCTCACGAATCAATGGGTATAGTCGATAAATTGAATAGTGAGACAGCAGTAAATACTACTTCTGACTGTATGATTTTAGAATCCTTAAAAATGTACTGCTTGCTTAATCAATTTGTAGATTATGATATAACAACTGATCTTGACGAGATGATTGATAATCAAGTACGATTGGAAGCTTTTATCGGTTATACTGATTATCCGATTATAACTTTAAATTTAATCTCTAATATTAAAAGCACACAGTCATACATTAATAATAAAGCAAATTTGGAGTTTAAAATTAACTACTTTAGAATATTACAGGAGCGACAACGAAATAAAAACTCTGTTTTGTTAAATATTCTGTTATATGTTCTTTCATACATAAGTTGCATTGGTACTTTACAGGTACTTCAAACAGAGTTTAAATGGTCATTTTTAATGAGTTTTATAGTTGTTACGGTTGTTTTCGTGATACTGGGCTTAATATGGCTTATTAGAGAAACTAAAAAGTAATAATATGTTTTGTGAGGCATAAATTGAAGCTTAAATTCAAATCCCAATCCTTCCAAACCGCCGCCGTAAACGCGGTTGTGGACATTTTCAAAGGACAGCGAAAATCCGCCGATACGTTCACCATTACGAACGAAAAACAGCTAATAATGGACGAAAACGGAATGGCTTCCGCGATTGTCGGAACAGCGAACGTTCTGCAAATTTCCGATGAGAAAATTACGGAGAATATGAACGCCGTTCAGAAGCGGTTTTCTTTGCCTGTCACGAACGACGAGCCGCATAGCTTTTGTATCGAAATGGAAACCGGCACTGGTAAGACTTACGTCTATACAAAGACGATTTACGAGCTGCATAAACAGTACGGCTTCACGAAATTTATCATTGTTGTGCCGAGTGTTGCGATTCGTGAGGGCGTTTTCAAGATTTTCAGATTACCGCCGAACATTTTGCGTTGCAGTATGATTATACGCCCGTAAGATGTTTCATTTACGATAGCAAAAAGCTTTCGCAAGTGAGGCTTTTCGCCACTTCGAGCGATATTGAAATAATGATAATCAATATCGACGCGTTCAAAAAAGCGGAGAATATCTTCAACCAAGAACGCGACAGCCTCAACGGCGATGCCGCGATAAATCTCATTCAGGCGACCCGCCCGATAGTCATAATCGACGAGCCGCAAAGCGTTGATAACACCGCGAAATCGAAAGAAGCAATCGCAAGCCTTAATCCGCTTGTTCAGCTTCGCTATTCCGCGACACACAAAGAAAAAATCAATCTGCTATACCGCCTCACCCCTGTTGATGCCTATCAAATGGGGCTTGTGAAGCAAATTTGCGTGTCTTCAAACACGATAGAGAGCGATTTCAATCGCCCGTATATAAAACTAATTTCTGTTTCACAAGACGGAGGTTTCAAGGCAAGAATTGAGATAGACCAAGCCGGAAAAGACGGCACGGTGAACCGAAAAACGATTACCATTAAGCCGAACACCGACCTGTACGAAAAGTCCGGCGAACGCGACCTGTACAAGGGCTACAGCGTTATCGGCATTGATTGTACCCACGGCAGAGAGTGCATAGAATTTTCCGACAGTACAACCCTTGCCCTCGGAAAAGCAATCGGAGATATTGATGAAAATATCATCAAACGCGCCCAAATCCGCAGAACGATAGAAACCCACCTTGAAAAGGAACTGCGTTATCTCGACAAAGGCATAAAGGTTTTGTCGCTTTTCTTCATTGATGAAGTAGGCAAATACCGCACGGCAGATGGTTTCAAGGGCATTTATGCGAAGATGTTTGAGGAGTGCTATAATGAGCTTATTCTGCTCCCGAAATTCGCCGAATTACAGGGCGAATTTCCCGTTGTCGGGGCTGTACATAACGGCTATTTTTCACAAGACAAAAAGGGTAATTACAAGAATACCAAGGGCGATACAGAAGCGGATTACGATACATACAACACGATTATGAAAGACAAGGAATGGCTGTTGTCTTTCGATTGTCCGTTAAGGTTCATCTTCTCCCACTCTGCTCTCAAAGAGGGTTGGGACAATCCGAACGTATTTCAAGTTTGTACGCTTATTGAACAGAAGTCTACATTTACCGCCCGTCAGAAAGTCGGACGCGGTTTACGTCTTTGCGTAAATCAAAACGGTGAGCGGATTGAGGACAGAAATATCAACATTCTGCACGTAATGGCGAATGAGAGTTTTGCTGAATTTGCGGATAATCTTCAAAAAGAGATTGAGAACGAAACCGGCGTTAAATTCGGCGTTTTGCAGCTTTCAATGTTCAACGGCATTACATTTACCGAGGAAATCGAGGAAGAAAAACAACCCGACAGCGAAGCCGCAGAAGCAATAGCTATATATGTTCAGTCGATTATTGCTAAACCGATAGAAACAGAAACAGATATTCCCGAAACGGCTATAACACCGCCTCCGGCAATTACACCAAGCCTTGCCCCGGTAATTGAAAAGGCTGTAGAAGCGGCGAAAATGGGTGCGGAAGTTACGCCCGAAAAAGTCGCGGCGATTACCTACACCGAAACAAAAACCGTCGAAAAATCTATTACATACGAAGAAGCAAGCGAACTGATGACGCACTTTGAGAAGAAAGGCTACATCAGCAAATCCGGTGCGGTAAAGGACACAATGAAAAATGCGCTCCTTAACGGAACGCTTGATATTCCCGCGAAATTTGAAGCGGCACGAGATAAATTCATCAACGTTATCAGCAAGGCAAATACAAAACCGCCTGTTCACGATGCTTCAAAAGAAGTCCGCGTGAAACTTAAAAAAGAGGTTATTGTTTCCCCTGAATTTGAAGCTCTTTGGAACAAAATCAAGGGTAAGACTTCATACCGTGTTGCGATTGACGAGACCGCACTGAAAGAACAATGCGTTGCCGCTCTTGAAAAGTGCGACAGAGTTTCTACAGCACAAATCGTCAGTAAAACCGCGAAATATGACGTTGCCACTTCCGGTGTTGACTTCACAGAAACGGAAATCCGTGCCGCGAAAATCGCGAGTGAGAGCCATACACTACCCGATTTTATCCGTGCGGTTGATGATAAACTGTTCCTTTGCAGGACTTCCGCTGTAGATATTCTGCGAAAAAGCAACCGTCTACGCGATTTTCTTGCTAATCCGCAAAAGATGACCGAACTCTTTATAGAAACCATCAGGGGCGTTCAAAAGTCTATGGAGATTGACGGAATCCGCTATCACCGCCTTGCGGGTGAGGATTTCTATCTGCAAGAAATCTTCGACAGCGAGGAGCTTATCGGTTATCTTGACAAGAACGCCGTGACCGTTCAAAACAGCGTTTACGACCACGTTATCTATGACAGCTCGACCGTTGAACGTCCGTTTGCAGTCGCTCTCGACAACGACCCGGACGTGAAAATGTTCTTCAAAATCCCCGACAAATTCAAAATCGAAACCCCGATCGGGACGTATAACCCCGACTGGGCGGTTTATGTGGACAAGGACGGAACGGAAAAGCTCTATTTCGTTCTTGAAACCAAAGGCACACGCAGTCTCACCGAACTTCATAGCAGCGAACGCGGGAAAATCCACTGCGGAGCGGAGCATTTTAAGGCTCTCGGCGGGGAGGTTATTTATCCCTCGAAGCCTGTTACGGCTTGGGGTGAGGTTAAGACTAC
>JAISIC010000053.1 GCA_031262225.1 Ruminococcus sp.
ATCGGCAAGGCGAAGAATCTCCATAACAGAGTCATAAGCTATTTTCGCGACACCGACCACTCACCCAAAGTCGCGAAGATGGTTTCTCTTGTTTACGATTTTGATTTTATCGTCACAAAAACAGAATATGAAGCTCTTGTCCTTGAGTGTTCGCTGATAAAGCAGGAGATGCCTAAATATAACATCAAGCTAAAAGACGTTCGCGGCTACTCCTATATTCGTATTTCAGATGAGCCCTATCCTCGCTTCACGGCGGAGATGAACGAACAGAAACCGGGCGAATATTTCGGTCCGTACGTGAGCTATACCATCGCACATCAAACGACTGATGAAGTAAATCGGGTTTTCATGCTCCCGACCTGCACCCGACGTTTCCCCGAGGAGTTCGGCAAAGCACGCCCCTGCCTTAATATGCACATAAACCTTTGCATGGGCGTTTGCACCGGAAAGATATCGAGGAAAAACTATCTTGAAGCCGTCGATGAGGCAAAAGTCTATATCAAAAACGGTTCTGAAACGAGTGTAGAGCTTCTTACAACGCAGATGAACATCGCGGCAGAGAACTTAGATTTTGAACGTGCGGCGGTCTTACGCAACCGCATTAATGCTGTTAAAAAGGCGGCAGAACGCCAGTTTATCATAGATGACGATATGCTCGACACCGATGTAATTGCCATGAGTTCAAGCGGTAATGAAATCTGTGCAGCAGTGCTTAGCTATCGTGACGGCAGACTTCGCGATCGCGGCGAGTATTTTTTAGGCGAAGCGGAATCCGTTTCGGATATGTATGAAGATTTTTTATTGCAGTACTATACCGATACTATCGACGCTAATGGGGAGACAATTCCGCGAGAGATACCGAGGGAGATTATCACTGCGGAAGATATTGAAAATGCAGAGATTTTAGAACAGCTCCTCCGCGAACGTGCAGGTCATGCCGTTGACCTTTCAAACCGTAAACGCGGCAGGGGAGCCAAGCTTATATCCCTTGCCAAAGCCAACGCCTCCGACTCTCTTGCTTTGAGGTTAGGGCGAACGGGTAAGGAGATAACTGCACTTGAAGAGCTTCAAAAGCTTTTGGGGCTTGAATCCCCAATATCGATAATCGAAAGCTATGACATATCAAACACCGGCAGCCAAACGATGGTAGCCGGAATGGTTGTCTTTGAAAACGGACGTCCTAATAAAAAACATTATAAGAAATTTTCAATAAAAACACAGGCAATTCAAAACGACTACGCGAGCATGGCAGAGGTTATAGAGCGGCGGTTCAAGCATTACCTTGACCCTGACGAGACTGACGAGGGTTTCAAGCGACTGCCCGATCTGATCCTCCTTGACGGCGGCATGGGACAGGTTCATGCAGTCGAGCCGATACTTTCGGACTTAGGGCTTGATATTCCGCTGTTTGGCATGGTCAAGGACAGCAAACACCGCACCAGAGCCATAGCAACGGGGGGCGGCGAGATAGCATTTCCTGCGAAATCCTCTGCATTTTTCCTCGTAACGCAGATTCAAGACGAGGTACACCGCTTTTCGATAACCTATCAGCGAAAAAAGCATAAAAACGAAAGCTTGCAGATAGGGCTTACCGCCATAAAGGGTATCGGAAAGAAAAAGGCAGAAAAACTTTTCAATGCGGCGAAGTCTAAGAGTGAGCTTAAAAACCTGTCCGAAGCGGATATAATGAAACTTTTGAGTGTTAACGAAGAAACCGCAAATGCGGTTTATAAATATATAAAACAGTTGTGAGATTTAAGGAGCTAAAATGGATTATAAAAGTTATGAATCCCCGTTCTGTACGAGATATGCTAGTAAAGAAATGCAGTATATCTTTTCTGCTGATAAAAAATTCGGCACATGGCGAAAACTTTGGGTAGCCCTTGCAAGAGCAGAACATAACCTCGGTCTGCCGGTGTCGGCGGAGCAGGTTGCGGAGCTTGAAGCGAATGTCGATAACATAGACTATGAAGTTGCAGCAAAGCGTGAAAAAGAGGTTCGCCACGATGTCATGGCACACGTCTATGCTTATGGTCAAGTCTGCCCGAATGCGGCAGGGATAATCCACCTCGGTGCGACATCCTGCTATGTCGGCGACAACACCGATATTATCGTTATGCGTGATGGTTTGAATCTCGTTCGCCGCAAGCTCATCAACGTTATGGCGAAACTTTCTGAATTTGCAATAAAAAACGCAGACCTTCCCTGTCTGGCATATACACATCTTCAACCTGCACAGCTTACGACCGTCGGCAAAAGAGCTTCTTTATGGCTTTCCGAGCTATATTCAGATTATGAGGAACTTGAATTTCGCATTAATTCCCTTGCACTCTTGGGCTCAAAGGGTACGACAGGCACACAGGCTTCGTTTATGGAACTCTTTGATGGCGATGAAGCGAAGATAAAGGAGCTTGAAGCTCAGATTGCCGCAGAAATGGGATTTGAGAAGGTTGTCTCAGTTTCGGGGCAGACCTATTCACGCAAAGTAGATTATAACGTTCTTTCCACCCTTTCGGGAATCGCACAGTCAGCAATGAAATTCGCTAACGATCTTCGTATTCTCCAAAATTTCAAGGAGATGGAAGAACCGTTCGAGTCACACCAGATCGGCTCATCTGCAATGCCCTATAAACGTAACCCCATGCGTTCCGAGCGTATCTGTGCACTTGCAAGATATGTTTGTGTTGATGTTCTCAATCCTGCTTTCACGGCGGGTACACAATGGTTTGAACGTACCCTTGACGACTCCGCGAACAAGCGAATCGCCGTGGCGGAAGGCTTTTTGGGTGTTGATGCGATACTCAACATCATGCTAAACGTCACAAGCGGTCTTGTTGTATACCCGAAGGTTATAAAAAAACGTGTCATGGCGGAACTGCCGTTCATGGCTTCGGAAAATATCATGATGGATGCTGTTAAAAAAGGCGGAGACAGACAGGCTTTGCACGAGCGTATCCGCGAACATTCCATGGCGGCAGGCAAGCGTGTTAAGGAGGAAGGGCTTGATAACGATCTGATTAACCGTATAGCTTCCGACCCGATGTTCGGAATAACTGAAGATGACATTAAAAATATCCTGAAACCCGAACTCTATACAGGGCGTTCCGGCACACAAACACGTGAATTTGTTGCTATGTATATAAAACCGGTTTTAGATGCAAATGCCGATATTTTAGGCGACACGGCAGAATTATCAGTTTAAATTTACAGGAGATCTTCCATGCGGAAAATATTAATAAAGATAACACTTACAGCACTTTTCATAGCTTTAGGTCTTGTTTTGCCTTTTCTGACAGGGCAGATTCCCAGTTTTGGCTCGGCAATGCTCCCTATGCATATTCCGGCACTCCTTTGCGGTATATTCGTCGGACCGTGGTATGGGCTTGTCTGCGGTATAATCATGCCGCTCCTTCGCAGCAGCATATTCGGTATGCCGCCGCTCTTTCCGACCGCCGTTGCCATGGCTTTTGAACTCGGAGCATACGGGCTGATTATCGGGTTAATGCAAAAGGTTTTCAAAAAAAGTTTTATCGGACTTTATGCTTCGCTTATTATCGCTATGATCGGCGGCAGAATTGTCTGGGGTATTGTCATGGCAGCAATCCTCGGTATATTCGGCAACCCTATGGCATTCAACTACGGCGACCCTATGACGTTTGACTATTTTATTAAAGCAACAGTTATAACAGCTGTGCCCGGAATAATACTTCAACTCGTTTTAATCCCGGGTTTTGTCGTTGCGGTTAGAATTCTTCTCCCCTCCGAACCGGTAGGTGTAAATGAGATTAAAGAGCTTGCGGCAAGCCAGCTGTCGCTATATCCCAAAGCACAGAGCATAGACATTCTAAAGGCGATATATCAAAACGAGTTTGGCGCAGGGCATATGATCTCCGATCCTGCGGTCTGCTTAAAGATGATTGAAGATGAGACTGCGGAACTTGAAAAAAAAGGAGATATAAAAACAGGAGATTATGTCGAGCATCTTGGAAACGGGCTTGCAAGGCTTCATCTTCGTGCGATTTTGCAGACAGGAATATCTGCCCAAACCTTCGCTAAAATCTTCATGTTCACCGCTGTGAGACCGCGAGGCAACCGAGAAAATTTTCTTCGTAAAGTAAAACTGCTTGAAAAATTATGTAAAGACAAAACTTTGAAATTTTCAGAAGAATCAAT
This sequence comes from Ruminococcus sp., assembly GCA_031262225.1. Classification (GTDB taxonomy): domain Bacteria; phylum Bacillota; class Clostridia; order Oscillospirales; family Ruminococcaceae; genus JAISGY01. Next base: position 4,174 of record JAISIC010000053.1, read on the forward strand.
CGTGTCGGCAGTTTCGATGTGGGAAGCGGGCGGCGGAGGGCTGTTCCGACATTCCGACATATTCCGAGAAAACTATCACCCTGCTTACAGGGTTGTCGAAAGACAGTTTTGCGACTATCTTGACGTTTTCTCAAAAATCGACAGCATTAAAAAAGAAAACCCCGAAAGGTCTGCTGTTATCGTGATTGACGGGCGGTGCGGCGCAGGGAAAACCACCCTTGCTGCTATGCTGTCTCTTTGTTATGACTGCGAAATAATCCCTATGGACAGCTTCTTTCCGCAGGAAAAAACCGACGGCATAAATATTGATATAACACGCTTCAAGTCGGATGTTTTAGAAAAAATCCGGCTCGGAAAGCCGTTTGAATATCAGCCCTACAGCTGTAGTACCGGGCAGTTTGAATCGCCGGTGTCTGTAAACCCCGGGAAGCTTATTATAATCGAGGGTTCGTATAGCCTATACCCCGGATTTGTTGAGTATTATGATTTGAAAATATTCATGACGGTAAAATCGGACGAACAGCTAAAACGAATCAGACTTCGTGATCCGGAATCGGCGGAAGCCTTCAAAAAACGATGGATTCCGCTTGAAGAAGAATATTTTAGAGAATATGCGATTGAAGACTCTGCCGATTTGAAATATTCGGGTAATAAAATCGTAAACTGAAAGTGATGTTCTATTCCTTCGCTTGTCCTCATAATCTTTAGAGGATAAAAACTTTTCGGAGGAATAGAAAATGAACAGGTACGAGCCCGAAGGTAAACTATTTGAAAGCCGCGAAAATTCATACTATATCAGCACTGCCGAAGGTCTTCGCGAAGCGGCAAAGACAGGAAAAATTGTTGAGGCAAGGGTGCGTCTTTGCGACAAAGACCGAAATCTTATCGTTGATTTTCCGTGCGGCAAAGGAATAATAAAAAACGTTGACGGTGCAATCGGCATTAAAGAGGGTACTACAAAGCCGATCGCTCTGATAACAAAGGTCAACAAAGCGGTTGCTTTTAAGGTTATTTCGGTTGAAATAGCGGAAGATGGTACTGTCATTGCAGAGTGTTCGCGAAAAGATGCCCAAGACGAGTGTATGACAGAATATGTCAACAGACTTTCTGCCGGTGATGTAATACCCGCAAGGGTAACCCACATGGATTCATTCGGAGCGTTTGTTGATATCGGCTGCGGCATACCGTCGCTTATCCCGATCGCCGCCATATCCGTTTCAAGGATTTCTCATCCATCAGATCGCTTTAAGGAAAACCAAGACATCTTTGTTGTAATCCGCGAGTTTAAGGATGACGGAAAGATAAACCTATCCCACAAAGAGCTTCTGGGCAGTTGGGAAGAAAATGCCGCCTCTTTTACCGCCGATGAAACCGTTTCGGGAATAATCCGCTCAATCGAAAACTACGGTATCTTCATCGAGCTTGCTCCGAACCTTGCGGGGCTTGCCGACCATAATCCGCTCCTTCCCGCCTCTGTGGGGGAGAGGGCAAGCGTACATATTAAGGCGATAATCCCCGAAAAGATGAAGATAAAGCTTAACATCGTTTCGGTCTGTGAGGATGGCTGCCCTATGCCGCCCTTGCGATATTTTATCAAATCAGGGCATATTGACTATTGGAAATATTCAACAGATGAAGCTCCGAAAATAATCGAAACACGATTTTACTGATATATTAAACATACGCTTTCGGGCGTATGTTTTAATTTTGATTAAAAATATACATTTTCATTACAATTCATCATTTACCCTTTAATTTTTCATAATTTTATGCTATACTATTCTTGTATAACTATGTAAATCTTTTTAGGAATGAAAAAATGGCAAAAAGAAGAAAA
>JAISIC010000076.1 GCA_031262225.1 Ruminococcus sp.
AGGTCGGTTTATTTTTGCCGCGAAGTATAGTCGCCGCAGCAGCCGCAACTCGTCCGAGCGGCTTATTTTCAGCGTCGATAAGATACCATTTGCGGGTAATATCGGAAGCCTTAGGCATATATGTTGCCATCTTTATCTCTCCTTTTATTCTTTTTGCATCAAGCTTTTTTATTATATACGCTTCTTTTATCATTGTCAAGCGGTATTTTTAAGATAATTTCAAAAAAACATAGCATTTCCTTAATATATCTTTGTATTTCTTTTATTATCGCGAGTTTTAGCATACCATGATGTGTTTTTTATTATTATTAACACTTGCTTTTTTTATTTATATATGGTATAATACAGGGTGAGTTTAAAAAAGATTTAGATTTGTGATTATGGATTTTAACGACAACTTTGCAGATATAATTATTCCCGGTGCGGATAAGGCATCTTTTAAAAAGATGTCAGAAAACGCTTGGGATATCGCGGTTTACGATTCGGAAGATGTTTATATTCCGAGCGGTGCAAACACCTTTAACTACATGACTGAAAATCAGCTTCGGTGCTATTTTTATCATCGTGCCGATTTCAAAAAAGGTGTGTTTGCAACGAAATACCCCGCCTATATCTATGTCTATATCGCCGAAGTGCTAATGCGTGAAAATGCCGCTTTCGAGCTTGCGTTTATCCTGTCAAACACAGCAAACCGATATCCGAATATAAAATCCGACCTCTGTCGATATATCAAAGATTATTATATTGTCAACGAAATTGAAATCGATTTTGTCGAATATATAAAAGGAATCGGTGCGGAAAATTTCTTCCCTTCATATATGAGCCCGCCCGAGGACGACACGGTTGCAAAGCTTTTCACCGCAGGGAACTACGACACATCAAAGAGCAGTTTCTTGACCGCCTATCCCGAAGTCCGCGAGGCTCTGCCCGATATTTTCGGGGCGGTTATAGAAAACCTTTCGCCGCTTTTTTCCATTTACGATATCGACCCGACAACCTTAATTCGCGGAGAGTCGGGCGAAACGGAATTTTACTATCCCTTCACCGGCGTTTTTTATGCAGGGGATTTCACCCGACAGACGACAGCCTTTTTAACACCCGCGGAACGTTATGTCCGTCGGGGAAGCTGGTTTATGCGAAGCGTTGTTTACACACCGTCCTATGTCCGCAAGTTTTCGAGTGCTCTGATAAGGCTTATTGAAACGGAGCTCCGGCGTATTTACGAATACCGATATCAGTTTATCGAAAGCCTCTCCGGAGACAGCCAAAACCTTTCAAAGCTTCTTTCTTCCCATTACCTTCGCGATATCGTTTCCGAAATATGCATTAACTTTTCCGTTTCGGGCGATGTTGATATCCAAACCGAAACCTCAAAAAGCCTTGCTTCGCATATAGACGAAGAGCCGATAAAATCATTCCGCGAGGAAATAAAAAAAGGCTCTCCCCTTGCATCTTTAAGCATCAGCGAATATGCGGAATATCTTTTGTGGCACGCGAAAATCGAAAGGGGTATATATGAGGAGTCGCCCTTTGTCAGTCTTTATATAAACAGCCTGACCCCCAATGATGAAAGCCTGCGGCAGCTATGTTTGATTCTTAAAAATATCCCGACAAAGGAAATCGTTAAAACTCTGCCCGAAAAGATTAAGTTATATTCGGGGCAAAACTTTGAAAGCTTAACAAGAGAATATGGTATAACCGAATATTTCCCCGATGTTTTTATTCATTCGACAGACCTTAACCTTCGTGCAGAAGCGATTTTGCGGATCGCCGCGGTAAAGGACAAGTTTATTACAGACGAAACAAAGCCGTTTGTAAACACTGCTGTAAATGCAGTTTTCGACAAAGTTCGACAAAGTTTAATCGCTTTGGATATCCCTCCCGACGAGCTGTTTTTTGAGGGCGGCAATCCGGAGAAAAAGCTGTTCCCGCTCGTGTTGAAGTTCATTTGCAAAAAGACTTTATCTGTATTAAAAAACACACAGGAAAGCTTTGAAATTTTCAAGCAAAAATTCTCCGGCAATCTCGACCTGCGTTACAGAGCCGGCGTTTATATGGCAAGGCAGACCCGGCTTTGGCAATCCTCAAAGGAATATTTCCTGTCTGACGGCTTTGCAGAGATGATAGGAAATACCGCAGTTTCTATATATAAAGAAAACTTTTCGCATATTAAACACAGCCCTGCTAAAAAGGTAAAGACGGTCTTGCCCGAACCTGCACCCGAGCCTATTGAAGTTAAGGTTGATTTTAGCAAGCTTGTTGACGTCAGAAAAACCGCCGATGAGATAACAGAAAAGCTTATTGTACCCGAAGAAACGAAGCCTGTAATTGAAACTAAACCTGTTTCCGTACTTGATGAAAACTTGAAAACCGTTTTAAAGCTTGTTGCGGACGGCGGCGATTATATGGCATATCTGCGGGATAAAAATATTCTCCCCGAAGTTGCGGTCGAAAGCATAAACGAGGCGGCACTTGAAATAATCGGCGACATAATAATTGAAGATTTTAGGATAATCGAAGACTATAAGGACGAAGTTAAGGATTTATTGTTATGATAATACCCAAAAGGATTGCCGGAGCGGTGCTCAATACTCTCGGCGGCGGCGTTGTTCCCAGGGTGGGGCTTGAATATGTTCAGGTGGGGCGTGCAGACGAGATTAACGCTCTGCTTCGCGATATCGAGCTTATTGAAGACGGCGGCTCGGCGTTTCGCTTCATTGTCGGGCGGTTCGGAGCGGGCAAGAGCTTTCTTTTGCAAACAATCCGCAACCATGTCATGGATCGCGGCTTTGTTGTGATTGATGCCGACCTGTCGCCGGAACGCCGCTTCTCGGGCACAAAGGGGCAGGGGCTTGCAACCTATCGCGAACTGATTAAAAATATGGCGGTGAAAACCCGTCCCGAAGGCGGGGCTTTGCCGCTTATCTTAGAAAAATGGCTGTCGGCGATTATGGCAGATGTAGCGGCGGATTTTGATCCCGATTCTGACGAGTTTGCCGCCGCCCTCAAAAAGCGGATATATTCGGTGACGTCGGAAATAGAGGGTATGGTTAACGGCTTTGAGTTCGCAAAAGCCCTTGCCGCCTACTATGAAGCATATAAAAACGGCGATGATGAAAAGAAGTCCGCGATTCTCCGCTTCTTCCGTGCCGAATATTCCACCAAGACAGAGGCTAAAACTGCTTGCGGTATTAATTTTTGCATCTCCGACGAGAGTTGGTATGATTTTATAAAGCTTTTCGCTCTCTTCCTCGTCCGTGCAGGATATAAGGGCTTGTATGTGATGATTGACGAGCTTGCCTATCTTTACAATCTTCACAATCGGACGACCCGACAGAATAACTATGAAAAAATCCTTGCCATGTATAACGATGCTTTGGGCGGCAAGGCACCGCATATCGGTTTTTTAATGGGTGCGATTCCGCAGTGTATAGACGACACCGAAAAGGGAATTTTCAGCTATGGGGCGCTTCGTTCGAGGCTTTCGGGCGGCAAATTTTCGGGAGGTGACACCCGCGACCTGCTTGCTCCGATAATCCGACTGAAACCTCTTTCAATGGAAGAAATGTATGTGCTCCTTGAGAAGCTCGCCGCACTGCACGGCACTCTTTACGGTTATGAGCCGGATATTAAAGAAGCTGAATATCTTGACTTCCTCAAAGCCGAATATTCGCGTGTGGGGGCTTCCGAACAGATTACACCGCGTGAAATAATCCGCGACTTCATCGAAGTACTCAATATCGTTTCGCAGAGTGAAAATTTGCGGATCGGCGATGTGCTTTCTTCTGCCGGATTCACCTTCGCAGAGCCCGAAAAGGAAGAAGTGTCCCTCGAATTTACCGATTTTGAATTGTAATATAAGGATTTACTATGACCGAAAACGAAGCTTATCAAGCACTTGCCCCCTTCATACGCGATTTCTGTTACGCCAAAGGCTGGGACAGGCTTCGCCCTATTCAGATTGCCGCAATTGATGTTATAAAAAACACCGACTGCCATCTGCTGCTGCCGTCGGGGACCGCTTCGGGCAAGACGGAAGCGGCATTTCTTCCTGCCCTTACAGAAATCTTTAATAATCCTCCGAAAAGTGTGGGGATACTTTATATAAGTCCGCTTAAAGCCCTCATTAACGACCAGTTCGGGCGTATTGAAGAGCTTTTGCAAGAAGCGTATATCCCTGTCACCAAATGGCACGGCGATGCTTCCTATGCAAGGAAAAACAAGCTCTTAAAAAGCCCTTCGGGTGTTATGCAGACAACGCCCGAATCACTCGAAAGTCTGCTGATGAACCGCTCGGGAATGATCCACGCACTCTTTTCGGATTTGCGTTTTATTATCATTGACGAGGTGCATTATTTTCTTGATTCGCCCCGAGGTTTACAGCTTTCATGTCAGCTTGAACGCATCACAAGGATTATTAATGCAAATAAAAAGGCGGAAGAAGCCCCTGTAATCCCCCGCCGTATCGGGCTTTCGGCGACCATCTCCGACTATTCGGGCGCGGAAAGCTATATCACCGGGAACACGGGAATAAGAACCATAACCCCCGAAGTTAATGAGCCGCCAAAGCGTGTCAGGCTCATGGCGGAGCGTTTTGTAATACGTCATACCGCGGGGAAAGAGCAGCTTGTTGACGACTATGACTACACGAAGATATCCGAATTTTTGGTGAAGATGACACAGGGCAAAAAGGCGATAATCTTTTGCAACACACGTGCAGAAGCGGAAATCTATGCCGGTGGCTGTAAACGCTATGCAGAGCGAAATAACCTGCCCGATTTGTATCGCGTTCATCACGGAAGCTTATCAAAATCTATTCGCGAATCGGCGGAAAAGCAGATGAAATCGGGAGATGACCCCATTGTCACAGCCGCGACCGTCACCCTTGAACTGGGGATTGACCTCGGCGAACTTGACAGGATTATTCAGATCGGCACGCCATTTTCGGTGTCAAGCTTTGTTCAAAGGCTCGGCAGAAGCGGGCGGCTTGAAACTAAAGTCCCCGAAATGATTTTCTGCGTTATCGACGAGGAGAAGCAGGGCTATGCCAGCTCATTTGACGAAATCAACTGGGATATGCTTTTTATCATCGCGATTATTGAGATATACACCAAGGAGCGGTGGGTTGAGCCGCTCGACCCCGGGCGTTATAACTACAGTCTTTTATATCACCAAACCATGAGCAGCCTTTGCACTGCGGGCTCTGTCACCGCGGCAAAGCTTGCGGAACAGATTTTAACCCTCCCTGCGTTTGCGTCTATCCCAAAAGATGAATATAAATTCTTCCTTGAAAATCTTGTTGAAATCGGGCATATCACAAAGGACGAAGACTCGCGACTTACAGTCGGATTTAAGGCAGAACCGATAGTCGATAACTTTCAGTTTTATTCGGTTTTTGAGGCGGAGGAAGAGTTCATCGTCAAATGCAAGGGCGAGATTATCGGCTCGGTTGCGACACTCTTCACCCCCGGAAGCTCCTTTGCCCTTGCAGGGCGGGCATGGAAGGTCACAGCGATTGACGAAAAAGCAAAAACTATAAGCGTGCTTCCGCTTGAAGGTTCGGCTCGAATCTTCTGGCTTGCCGAACAGCCGATCGCGTTTCATATTAAAGTAATAAGAAAAATCCGCGAAATTATAACGAGAGATTTGCCGCCGATCGACAGCAAAGAATACCCCTATCCTTTCTTGTCGCAGTTTTGCAGAGGCAGAATTTCGCAGATTCGCGATATTATCGGACAGGCGGAAATAAACATTAAGAATATCGCGAAAATCGGTGCGGGAAAATACGCCGTCTTCCCGTGGGTGGGAACCCGACAGCTTTATACTTTGTCATATGCTTTGGCGGCGAAATATGACGGAATGAAGATAATTCCGAAAAATAACCTTTATATTGAGTGTGATTTTGACGGAAACGCCGCAGAACTTGCGGCGATCATAAACGAGGTTGTCGCTTCCGACATTAACGCCTATGAGTTTCATATCCCGAAAGAGCAGAAAGACCGGTCAGACTTCGACCCGAAACAATCTATCCCGAAACAGTTTCAGGTTCCGGGCAAATTTAATAAATACGTTCCGCCCGCACTGCTTCGCAAACAGTTCGCAGAAGATTTCTGCGATGTGCCGGGTTTAAAGGAAAACTTTGAAAATATGTAGCTGTTGTCTACTGACAACAGCTGAAAATAAAATCTTTAATTAGACCTGATCGGGAGGGGTTGTCTGTTGAGACTGACGATTGTTTGTAACGCCGTTTGTAAAATCAATAGCATCGTCATCGCCGGAAAAATCTGTGAAAGCCTGACTGTAGTTTTGATTGGCGGTTTGCCTGTTTGATGTTTGGTTGCCGACACTGTTGCCGCAGTCAGATGTCTGCTGTGCAGATGTCTGATTTGATGCCTGATTTGATGCCTGATTAGAAGTCTGCTGATTTGCGGTCTGCTGTGCAGATGTCTGCTGTGCAGACTGATTAGCTAACATATCAGCCCACTTCTTTGTGTTATAGCTTGAATAGTCATTAGAATAGTTATAAGCCATGATTATTTACACTCCGTAATTTTTAACATTAATTGCTTGCATTTTCACATTAATTGTGGTATACTATCTTAAAAGCTTTATTTATGAAATTAATGTATCCCGCAGGAGGTTTATTATGCGTCAAGCCGGTGTTTTGTTACATATTACCAGCCTTTACGACAACTACGGTATCGGTTCGCTCGGAAAAGCCGCAACCGATTTTATAGATTTTCTTAAATCTGCGGGGATTTCTGTCTGGCAGATGCTTCCCGTCGGTCCGACAGGTTTCGGCGATTCTCCCTATCAGTCCTACTCCGCATTCGCCGGCAATCCGAATATAATCGACCTTGAAAAGCTGATAGACGACGGCTTGGTATCCGCTTCCGACCCCGATCTTACGAAGCTTTCAAACCGTGAGTTTACAAACTACGATAATCTTTTCGCGATAAAATCAAAGGTGCTTCACAGAGCATACCTGAAATTTATCGAAGAAGTCCCCGACGACTACGAAAATTTCTGCAAGGGTGAAGCTTTCTGGCTTGACGACTACGCTCTTTATATGAATATAAAATATTCCCACGGCATGAAGATGTGGACGATGTGGGAAGACAATCTTCGCAAACGCGACCCCGAAGCGATTGCAGAGGTTATAAAAGCCGATTCCGAAAACCCGACAGCGGAGTATTCAATCGGTTTCTGGAAGTTTTGTCAATATATCTTCTTTTTGCAGTTTGCAGAGATGAAAAGGTATGCCGCGAAAAACCGCATAAAGCTTGTCGGCGATATGCCTATATATGTTTCGATGGACAGCTCCGACATATGGGCGAACCCCGCTCTTTTCGAGCTTGATGAGGATCTTCGTCCGATAAATGTTGCCGGCTGCCCGCCCGACGACTTCGCAAAAACAGGTCAGCTTTGGGGCAACCCCGTCTATGACTGGGGCGAACACCTTCGCACCGGCTATAAATGGTGGATATCCCGCATTATCTCCGCCGGAAAGTTTTTTGATACGATCCGTATCGACCATTTCCGCGGCTTTGAAAGTTTTTATGCCATCCCTGCCGGGAACGATACCGCCGAAGAGGGCACCTGGAAAAACGGTCCCGGGGCGAAACTCTTTGAGGTCATTGAAAAATACGCCTCTGATAACGGCGTTAAGATACCCTCTTTTATCGCTGAAAATCTCGGCTTCTTGACCCCTCATGTCCAAGAGATGCTTGCGGCTGTGGGTTATCCCGGAATGAATGTTTTAGAGTTTGGCTTCGGGGGCGACGATTCGATATATCTCCCGCATAACTTCATCGCAAATTCTGTAAGCTATATCGGAACGCATGACAATGACACAGCTTTGGGATGGTATTCCTCACAGAGCAAAAAGACCAAAAAGCGTGTAAAAAGATATATCCACAAGTCGGATGATGAGACCGTCTCCGAAGCTTTAATCCGCGTTTTAGCGGCTTCCCCCTCCGACCTCGTTGTATTCCAGATGCAAGACCTTTTGGGGCTCGGGAGTGAAGCACGAATGAACACGCCCTCAACTGTCGGCGGAACTAACTGGCTATGGCAGATGAGCAAGCCGGGCTCTCCTCAAAAGATAGCTCCGGCGATTCATAAGCTTTTGGGCAGATATTTCAGACTGCCGCCGGTGACAAAATCGACGGTTAAGATAATTAAAAAGATAGTAAAAGAAGAGATAAAATGAACAAGTTTTATATAACCACAGCGATAATTTATGCAAGCGGAAAGCCGCATATCGGCAACTGTTATGAGATTATCTTTACAGATGCCGTTGCACGCTTCAAACGTAAGGCAGGCTTTGATGTTTATTTTCTGACAGGCTCCGACGAACACGGTCAGAAGATGGAGCTTAAAGCTTTGGAAGCGGGACTTTCCGTAAAAGAATTTGTGGATAAAACCGTTGCAGAAGTTAAGAGGGTCTGGGAAAGCCTCAACACCACCTACGACAAGTTTATCCGCACCACCGACAGCGACCACGAAGCGGCGGTTCAGGTTATTTTTGAACGTCTCCTTAAAAAAGGCGATATCTATAAGGGCGCCTATGAGGGGATGTACTGCACCCCCTGCGAAAGCTTCTGGACTGCTTCCCAGCTTATCGACGGCAAATGCCCCGACTGCGGGCGTGATGTCTCCCCCGCGAAGGAAGAAGCGTATTTCTTGAAACTCTCGCAGTATCAGCCGTGGCTTGAAAAGTATATCGAAGAGCACCCCGGCTTCCTATACCCCGAAGCAAGGGCGAAGGAGATGATAAACAACTTCTTAAAGCCCGGGCTCAACGATCTTTGCGTTTCAAGGACGTCCTTCAAATGGGGTATACCGGTGAAATCCGACCCCGACCACGTTGTCTATGTTTGGCTTGATGCACTTTCAAACTATATCACGGCGATCGGCTTTGACGGCGAAAAGGGCACAGAACAGTTTGATAAATATTGGCCGGCGGATATCCATGTTATCGGTAAGGATATCTTCCGCTTCCATTCGATTTACTGGCCGATTATCCTGCATTGTCTTGACCTCCCGATTCCGAAGCGGATTTATGGGCACCAATGGCTCCTTTCGGGCGGCGACAAGATGAGTAAATCGAAGGGCAACACCCTTTATTCCGATGACCTGATAAGATTTTTCGGCGTTGATGCCGTAAGGTGGTATTCCCTTTCGCAGATGCCTTTCACCTCCGACGGGAACATAACCTATGAGCTGATGATCGAAAATTTCAACACCGACCTTGCAAACACAATCGGAAACCTCGTCAACCGCACCATAACGATGCAGCAAAAATATTTTGACGGTGTGATACAGCCGCCGAAAAATACCGAAGAGATTGACCGCGACGTGATAGAGACTGCATTTGAATGTCGTGATGAATATCTGACATCTTTTGAAGAATTAAAGCTTTCCGAAGCTTGCAAGGCGATTATAAAACTTGCCATACGCTTAAATAAATATATCGACGAGACCGCACCTTGGGTGCTTGCGAAGTCGGAGGAAACAAAGCCGCGTTTGGGTGCAGTGCTCTATAATCTGCTTGAGGGGATTCGCTTTATCGCCGTAATGGCAGAGCCCTTAATGCCCGAAACCTGCGGGAAGATAATATCACAACTCGGAAACCCTATTTCCGACTTTGATTCGATTGCAAACTACGGCGGATTAAAGCAGGGAGACAAGGTCGGAACGCCCGAAGTGCTCTTTGCAAGGGTAGACCCGAAAAAGCTTCTGCCCGAAATTGAAAGCTATTACAGCGAAAAATAGTGAAATGGTCCGAAGATAAAATCTTACGGAACCACCCACAGAAAAATCTGAGGGTGGTTCTTTTTTTTGCCCGAAAAACATAAAATCTTTTAGCATAATATTTTTCGGAGGATTTAAAATGAATATCAGCCCCGATAATATCGAGAGATATAAACAAGATATGATGAATATGTACCGCACTTCCGGTTCCGGAGCCTCGCCGCAGGTGCAACCGCAAACAGCGAGGACACTTCCGGCGGATATCGCACCTTCAAACGCCGGCACCCCTGCCTATATTCCCGACACGGGGTATATTGAAGTGCCGAAATTCCCCGGGATCCCCGACACAGGTGAAATATCACCGACACCGATCGCTCCTCCTGACGTTCAAGTTCCCGACACCGGTTATATTGAAGCACCGAAGCCCGATATTCAGGTTCCCGACACCGGTTATATCGAAATACCGAAAGGGAATGAAGGTGTCGGTTATCTTCGCACACAGGTCTATGCTTCAAACAGGGCGATTCCCATTGAGGGTGCTTTGGTGCTTATCACAGAGGTGAAGCCGGGCGGGCGAACCGACCTTGTTCGTATGCTTGTCACCGACGAGAGCGGCTATACCGACACCGTACCGCTTTCCGTTCCCGTTTATGACCTTGATAATTTCCCCGACCCGAATAAAAAACCGTATCGCGACTATCGCCTTTCGGTCTATAAAGAGGGTTACTATATCGTGCCCGAGGTCAAAATCCCGATATTTGCAGGGGTTAAGTCGCTCCAGCCGATTCAGATGGTGCCGCTTCGTGAAAATGAAGAGCGGATTAATATCCTGCCGAAGCCCTTTGCAGATGCAATCAGAGAACAGAACGCGTCGGCTGAAACTGCTGTTGCTCCGACGGCAGCAACTATTCCGGAGGCAACCTCAGTTGCCCCTGCTACAGTCGAAGAACTTGAAAATCCCCCGGTCGGCAATGTGGGGTAATTAATACGGACGGTGCTTAAAAATGGTTGGTGAACCCTTTATTCCCGAACAGATTACCGTCCATCTCGGACGGCCGGACGACGCATCGGCAAAAAATGTCACGATGGATTTTCCGCTTTATGTGAAAAATGTCGCCTCAAGCGAATTGTACCCGACATGGCCTGAGGCGGCTTTGCGTGCAAATATCTATGCGATTATTTCTTTTGCCTTAAACCGATATTACACCGAGTGGTATCGCTCAAGAGGCTATGATTTCGACATTACAAATACCACTCAATATGACCAGGCGTTTGTTGAAAACCGCAGTATATATGAGCCGATTTCGGAGATTGTTGACGAGATCTTCAATTCATATATCGTCCGCGACGGCTCGATAGTCCCGATGGCGGCTCGTTTCTGCGACGGAAGGCAGTCGCAGTGTGAGGGACTTACCCAATGGGGAAGCGTGGAATACGCGAATCAAGGGCTCGGTCCCTATGATATCCTGACAAAATTTTACGGAAACGATATCAACATCGTCACAGATGCACCCGTTCATGCTCCCGATAATGTCGCTTCATATCCCGGCGAGCCTTTGACACTCGGTTCAAGCGGACCGCCCGTTGAACGTATGCAAAGGCGGCTCAACTCAATCAGCAATAACTACCCCGCTATACCGAAGATAACCCCTGTGAGCAACGTTTATGATCTTGCAACACAGAGTGCGGTGAAAAAGTTTCAGGAAGTTTTCAACCTTCCGCAGACGGGCGTTATCGACAGTGCGACATGGTATAAGATAATCTATATCTACACAAGTGTTAAAAAGCTTGCGGAGCTTGATTCGCTGGGGGCTTCCCTTGCGGAAAACACCGTTGAACGCCTGCCGGAGATGAAACTCGGCGACAGCGGTGTGTGGATTCGCCGCCTTGATTATCTTCTTGCGGTGGTGAGTTCATACTATCGCGATGTGCAAACCCTGCCTGCTAATAACGACATTTTCGACGCCGACACCGAAGCTTCGGTGAAGAGTTTTCAGAAGCTTTTCGGGCTTCCCGAAACAGGGATTGTTGACAGCAGAACATGGCAGGAGCTCCTTTCCGCATATCGCGGCATTGCCGATAATGTGCCGCTTGAATATCTGGGTGAAAATGTGCCGCTCTTCCCCGGGGAATATCTTACACAGGGGATTACAAGCGAATATGTAAGAATCATTCAAGAGTATTTGAACTTCCTGTCCGACACATATACAGATATTCCGAAGGTCGAGGTAACGGGATATTTCGGACCGCAGACAGAAGCGGCTGTGAAGGCATTCCAACAGCGTTTCGGGCTGCCTGTGACCGGCGATATCGGGCTTGCGACATGGGATGCGATAACCTCGCTTTACACAGAGCTTAAATACGGTTACACAAAACGCCCCGGGCAGTTCCCGGGATATACGATTTCATAGGTGATAATATGCCGTTTTCAGAAATTCAGCAAAAAAATGTTATCCAAGAGCTTCAAACATATCTGAGGTTTATTTCATTTCAAAATAAGGAGATTCCGAGGGTTGAACCCACGGGGGTTTATAACGACCGAACCCGCGAGGCTGTGACAATGTTTCAGTCGCTTTATAATCTGCCGGTGACAGGGGCGGTTGATGAGGAGACGTGGAACGAAATTTACGCCGTTTATAAGGAAATTGAGGCGTATCTTTCGGCGGTGACTGCGATTTCGCCGTTCCCGGACAGGGATTTTCAGGTCTGTGCAGGCGATTCCGGTGCGACGGTTTTTATACTTCAAGCACTCCTTAATGCCGTGGCAGAGTTTTATGATAATATACCGACGGTGCCTGTGACAGGGGTTTGCGATGATGCGACCGAAGCGGCGGTAAAAAAATTACAGGAAGCGGCAGGGCTTCCTGTGAACGGGGTTATCGACGATAAGACTTGGGATTCGCTTGCCGCACTCTATAATGTCAGATCATTTATGGATTGGGCAACGTCATAAATATTAAAAGCATCCCACAACCGGGATGCTTTTTGACTGAATGGGTGGATAACCGGAATTGAACCGGCGACCTTCGGGACCACAATCCGACGCTCTAACCAACTGAGCTATACCCACCATGACTTTAAAACAAAGATAGCCCTAAAGCAAACAGAATACTCTGCACGTGCATAGTGCACGCTTGACACGCCTTACTGGACTCGAACCAGTGACCTACTGCTTAGAAGGCAGTTGCTCTATCCTGCTGAGCTAAAGACGCAAAATATGCCCTACCTTTATCACAACACACCCGCACCGTTTAAGAGCTTCACACAGCGAGGGGAACGAGTAACCAGAATATGGCGGACAGCGGGTGATGGGAATCGAACCCACGCGACCAGCTTGGAAGGCTGGAATTCTACCATTGAACTACACCCGCGAAGCT
>JAISIC010000080.1 GCA_031262225.1 Ruminococcus sp.
CTGCAAGGGCTTATGGATGGTATGGAGATTGATACCTCCACAAAAGAGGGCAAGCTTTTTAAAGCAATTGCCGATATTTTAGATGATTTCGCACTCCAGCTTGAAGACCTCGAAGACCAGGTTGACGAAATCACCGAGGCTGTAGACGAAATCGACGAAGACTTGGGCGAACTCGAAAAAGACATATACGAATGCGAGTGCGACTGCGACGACGAAGATGATGACGATTTTGACGACGAAACCGAAGACGTTTCGCTTATCTCGCTCCCGCCCTACACAGGCGATGACGAATCCATTTTTGCAGAAGACAAAACCATCTTCGATGAGTTTTTAGATGTAAACGACGATGAAGACACCGACGCTTTTGAAGACGAAGAACTTTATGAAGTTGTTTGCCCGTCCTGCAACGATTCCATCTACCTTAACGAAAAAATGTTAGCCGAAGGTTCTATAAGCTGCCCCGCTTGCGGAGAACTCCTTGAATTTGACCTTTCCGAAGAAGCTGACGAATAAACTTATAACCGCTACGGAGATCTGCTATGGGCAAATCCGACAACGTTCGCAAATTTATAAATGTCCGCAAACTCACCGTAACTGCCATTCTTTCGGCGATTGCCGCAGTTTTACAGTTACTTAATTTCCCCGTCCCCTTCATGCCGTCATTTATACAGTTTGACTTTTCCGAATTTCCGGCACTCCTTGCTTCATTCGCGTTCGGTCCTGTATCCGGCGTTACTGTCTGCTTCATAAAAAACGTTATTGACCTTTTGACCGGCGGATTTTCTTCAACGCTTGGCATCGGTCCGCTTTCAAACTTCCTTTTGGGTGCTGCATTCACATTCACGGCAGGGCTTATCTATAAGCTCAACCGCACGAAAAAAGGAGCTGTCACGGCAGCCCTAATCGGTGCTTTGGTCATGGCGGCGGTCAGCTTCCCATCCAATCTGTGGCTTGTTTACCCCATCTATGAAGTTGCATTTTTCACAACGGATCAGATCATTGCCGCATATAACGTTGTCATCGAGCCGATTACAAACTTCCGCCTGACGTCATTATGGCAATGCCTGCTGTTTTTCAACCTGCCGTTCACCCTTTTGAAGGCTCTCATTTCGGTTATACTGACAATGTTTACATACAAACCGCTTTCAGTGTTCCTTAAAGGCAAGGGTTAAAGTTAGCAGTACTTTTTGTATAAAACGTTTTAGATATAAAACATATACGCCTGTCCGTTTTTTCTTTCGCTCGCCTTTTTTGCAAGGCTTTCAAGTGAGATTTCGGACAGCTTTTCTTTTATAACCGCATCAAGTCGGGTGAACGTATCGGAAATGACGGAATCAATTTCCTTCGCACTTTCCGCCGTTGTTTCGTATGAGTTTTCCGACATCCCGTCATCAAGAGCATAGACAATATCGGCAAGGGTTATTTCCGACGCCGCCCTCGCAAGCCTGTATCCCCCCTGTGCACCCTTCACAGAAGCTATTACACCTGCGTGTTTGAGCTTCCCGAACACCTGTTCAAGATATATCTTCGATATTAAAAGCTCTTCGGAAATTTTTAATATGCTTGTAAGCTCGTTTTCGCGGCAGCAAAGTGTGATTAAAGCGGCTATACCGTATCGGCATTTTGCAGATATACGCATATATATCCCTCTTTTCATATATGTTATAAATGTAATATTAACATAAAAATTCTTATTTGTCAAGCCCTTTTTGTGAGTTTATACAAAATTTTAAAAAGGTATTGACAAATGAAGAGTTATAGTATATACTAATAGCATACTAAACATATATGATTTATATATGACATGGAGGGTGTATTATGAAAGTTTCAAGAAGCATTACCGAGCTAATCGGAAGAACTCCGTTGATCGAACTTGCGGGATATGAACGAATGCGTGCTCCTAACGCAAAGATATATGCAAAGCTTGAATATTTCAATCCGGCGGGAAGTGTCAAGGACCGTATCGCAAAGGCTATGATTGAAGATGCCGAGAAGACGGGCGCGCTGAAACCGGGTGCAGTAATAATCGAACCTACAAGCGGCAACACCGGAATCGGGCTTGCGGCAATCGCCGCCGCAAAGGGCTATAAGATAATCCTCACCATGCCCGAGACAATGAGTATTGAACGCAGGAAACTGCTTGCCGCATATGGTGCGGAGATTGTGCTCACCGAGGGCGCAAAGGGCATGAAGGGTGCAATTGCGAAGGCAGAGGAGCTCAAAAACTCTACCCCGAACGCTTTCATCCCCGGGCAGTTTGTGAACCCTGCAAACCCCGCTGTGCATTATGCCACGACCGGTCCCGAAATCTGGGAAGATACCGACGGCGACATTGCCGCTTTCGTTGCCGGGGTAGGCACAGGCGGAACACTCTCCGGTGTCGGTAAATACCTTAAAGAAAAGAACCCCGACATTAAGATTATCGCGGTTGAACCCTCCGACAGCCCCGTTTTATCGGAAGGCAGAGCGGGCGGACATAAGATTCAGGGGATCGGAGCAGGTTTTGTGCCCGACACCCTCGACACTAAAATTTATGACGAGATAATCACCGTTAAAAACGAAGACGCATTCGAGACAGGAAGACTTGTAGGTAAGTCGGACGGAATTTTAGTCGGGATAAGCTCGGGAGCCGCAGTTTGGGCAGCCACACAGGTTGCCGGCCGCCCCGAATTTGCAGGCAAAAACATAGCAGTACTCCTCCCCGACACAGGCGAAAGATATTTATCCACTGCACTTTTTGAATAATTATTATAAATAGAATGGAAGTATACTATTATGAAATTTGAAACTTTAGCTTTACACGCAGGGCAGGAGAAGCCCGATTCCGCAACCGATGCAAGAGCAGTTCCCATATACGCGACCACCTCGTATGTCTTCAAGGATTCCGCGACGGCGGCAGGCAGATTTGCTTTGACCGAAGGCGGCAATATATACACAAGGCTCATGAACCCGACCTCTGACGTTTTCGAGCAGCGTATTGCGGCTTTGGAGGGCGGCAAGGCGGCACTCTCGACTGCAAGCGGTTCTGCGGCGATTACATACGCCGTTCAGAATATCGCGACAGCAGGCGACCATGTTGTTTCAAGCACCAATATCTACGGCGGGACCTACAACCTTTTTGCCAATACCCTTCCCGAACAGGGCGTCACCACAACATTTGTTAATCCTGCCGACCCCGCAAATTTTGAAGCGGCAATCAAGCCGAACACAAAGCTGATATTCGCGGAGACTCTTGGCAACCCGAACTCCGACGTGCTTGACATTGAAGCCGTTGCGGCGATTGCTCATAAACACGGCATACCGCTCATAGTTGACAACACCTTTGCAACGCCCTATAAGCTTCGCCCGATTGAACACGGTGCGGATGTTGTCGTGCACTCGGCGACTAAGTTTATCGGCGGTCACGGCACTGTTATGGGCGGCGTGATTGTTGACGGCGGCAATTTCAACTGGAAACAAAACGACAAATTCCCCGGCATATCAAAACCGAACCCTTCATATCACGGCGTGGTGTTTGCGGATGCCTGCGGTGCTATCGCGTACATTATGAAGATTCGCACAACGCTCATGAGAGATCAGGGCGCGACGATATCGCCCTTCAACTCCTTCCTGCTCATTCAAGGGCTTGAGACACTCCCGCTTCGCGTTGAACGTCATGTTGAAAATACCATAAAGGTAATCGACTTCTTAAAATCCCAGCCCAAGGTTACAAAAGTGAACCACCCCTCTGTTGCCGGAGGCAAGCAAAAAGAGCTTTATGACCGCTATTTCGCGGATGGTGCAGGCTCAATCTTCACCATCGAGATTGCGGGTGATGCCAATACCGCGAAGAAATTCACCGAAAGCTTAAAACTCTTCTCGCTCCTTGCAAACGTTGCCGACATGAAGTCACTCGTTATCCACCCGGCTTCAACCACCCATTCACAGATGAACGAAGAGGAACTTCTCTCTTCCGGCATTAAACCGACAACCGTTCGCCTTTCGATAGGCACAGAACATATCGACGATATTATCGCAGATCTGCAATACGGTTTATCGCAGATATAGTTCATAAAATCTCAAAAATCCCCCGCCTTAACAAGCGGGGGATTTTTTGCAATTAAATTTTATAAAATTCATTCTGACATTTTCTACAAGAATAGAACATAAGTTTCATACAATTTTTTATAGTTACAAATGGGTTATAACTATTGCTATTTTATTAAAAGTACTGTATAATATAAAAAAGTGGTGAACAGCGGTATTCCGATGGCGGCGAGTGGTGAAATTTCAACATCGCTTTCAACACATGTTGAAAACTTTGCAAAGGAGGTGCAGATATGATAAATTCAACACTTAAAGGCACATACCTGCACTCCATTGATGCAAAGGGGCGTATGGCGTTTCCGCAGAAGCTTCGGGACAAGCTCGGTACAAGTTTTATTGTCACCATCGGCAAAAGTTGCCTTAATGTTTATTCAAACGACGAATGGGACAACTACTGTGAAAAACTTCGAGGGCTTGCGGGCGGTAAAGCAAATGCTGCAAGGCTGATTGTAAACCGTGCCGTTGACATTGAAACTGATGCACAGGGACGAATTCTTCTTTCAAAGGATCTTCGCGATTATGCCGGGCTTTCAAAAGATGTGACGGTTGTCGGGGTGATAAACCACGCCGAAATCTGGGACAGCGAGACCTATGACAGATTCACGGCAAGCGTTGTCGAAAACGACTTGAACGAAGTTTTAGACGAATTTGCGTTTTAAGGCTTTGGAGTAAAATTAAATGGAATTTTCACATAAGCCGGTGCTTCTTGATGAAGTGATTAACGGTTTGAATATAAACCCCTCCGGCACATATATAGACGGAACCTGCGGAGGTGCAGGGCACTCGATTGCGATTGCATCAAGGCTTGATGGGCTTGGCGGCGGATTTTTAATCGGAATAGACAGAGACCCCGATGCTGTGAAGATTGCCGAAAAAAGGCTTGAGCCCTATGAAGCTGTTGTGTCGCAGGGGAATTTTGACGAAATGGCGGAGATTGCCGCAAAATATGAGGTTTCCTCTGCCGACGGAATACTCCTTGATTTGGGGGTATCTTCACACCAGCTTGACACCCCGGAACGGGGTTTCTCATATCACGACGATGCTCCCCTTGACATGAGAATGTCAAAGTCGGGGCTTTCTGCCGCCGATGTCGTTAATGATTATTCACGCGACGAGCTTGTTAAGATTCTTTTTGAATACGGCGAGGAGCGTTTTGCATATCGCATTGCAGACAGAATTATCGCAGAACGCGAAGATAAGCCGATAAGGACAACATCCGAACTTGCAAAGATAGTTTCAGATGCCTATCCGGGCAGATTCAAGCGAGATAAAAATCCGTGCCGGAAAACTTTTCAGGCGATCCGCATGGAGGTAAATGACGAACTTGAGCACGTTTCCGTCGGTATCGGAGTTGCGTTTGATCTTCTTAAAACTGGCGGCAGACTTGCGATAATCACATTCCATTCACTCGAAGACAGGCTCGTAAAAAGGCGTTTTCTGTCGTTTACCAAAGGCTGTACCTGCCCTCCCGACTTTCCCAAATGTGTCTGCGGGAAGACTTCATCAGGAATATTAATAACAAAAAAGCCTATTACCGCCGCAGAAGCGGAGATATCTGAAAATAACAGAAGCAGAAGTGCGAAACTGCGGATTATAGAAAAGACTGCATGAAAGGGGTCCGACAATGGCAACAAGTAATACTGCAAGAAAAAATAAATATGATTTCGACCGCTTTGAAACGGGTGCGGCAAGAGAAGAGGAAGCAAAAAAGCCTGCCATTCTTCGACGTTCAATTGACCCTGCCAAAACCGGAGGCATTGCAAAGGCGGTAATCACGGCATTTGCGATTTTGGGGATGCTTTCGCTCCCCGTTTTAAGCGATGCCCAGTACACAGAGCTTTCAAGGCAGATTACCGACCAAAAAGCGGTGCTTGAAGAGCTCAAGAGCGAAAATGTACGTCTTCTCACCGACATAGAGAGCAAATCCGCGATTAAAGAAGTTCAGACATATGCTTCGGATGTTTTGGGTATGCAAAAGCTTGACAAGAGCCAGGTTGAATATATCTCTGCTGAAAACGGCAGTGAGGTTGTTATCCCCGAATATGAACCCGGCTTTTTCACGAGCGTTTATAATAACTTCCTTGATTTTATAGATTATGTCAAGGGGTAATAGTTACAGCAGATATTTCATAGAATTTCTATAAAAGCATTCATAAAAAAGGGCGGTGGCATATGTCATATCAGCCGGGCGGGAGCATGAAACGGCGGAGTGCAATCGTTGTGTTTGTACTCATGGTGCTTCCGATATTCATAGTTTTGGCAATGTTTCGCACATCCGTTACCGATTCCGCACGTTACCAGTCAATGGCAAACGATGCTCAGTTCAAGAGCACCACGGTCAATGCCAAACGCGGAACAATATACGACGCAAACGGTAAGATACTGGCACAGTCCGCTACCGTTTTTAATGTTACTCTCGACCCCATAGCCCTTTATGAACTCATCGAAGACGAAAGTCAGGAAGAGTTTGAACGTCAAAGAGATGCAATTGCACTTGTCCTTTCGGAGGAACTTGCGGGGGTGAACGCGAACGACATTGTCGCTTCATTTGAAAAATATAAATCACAGCGTTGGGCAAATGTGGCTAAGAAGATTGAAAAGCCTGTGATTGATATTATCACGAGCAGGCTCGCAGAAATGAATGTCAAGGAAAACATCGTCTATAACGAAATTGACACCAAGCGTTATTATCCTCAAAACGAGCTTGCGGCGGCTGTCATAGGCTTCACGAACTTCGAGGGTGACGGCGCATACGGCATTGAAAACTATTATAACGACTATCTCAAGGGCGTTAACGGCAAAATAATCTCTGCAAAGGACGCTCTCGGTAATCGCACAGACTATAAAAATGACAAGATATACGAAGCTAAAGACGGCAACGATATCTTCCTTACTATAGATATGAACCTGCAATATTTTGCGGAAAAATATCTTGAAGAACAGGTTTTAACAAACGAAGCCGGTAATCGCGGCTGTGCAATCATGATGAACTGCAACACCGGCGAGATTTTAGCCATGGCGACAACGCCCGGCTTTGACCTTAACGACCGCGGCAGTATCTATAACCCCGAAGACCAAACGATTTTAGACCTTATCAGCGACCAAGAGGCTTATAACGAAGAGTACGCTATCCTTCGCGAAAAACAATGGAAAAACAAGGCGATAACCGAGATATATCACCCAGGCTCGGTATTCAAAGTGGTTACCGCTTCATCGGCACTTGAAGAGCGGGTTGTCGATCTTCACAGCTCCTTCACCTGCACCGGAAGCATTTCCGTTGTTGACGGCGTCGAACCCATGCACTGCTGGTCGAGCAGGGTCCACGGCACCCAAGACCTCACCACCGCGATGACAAACTCCTGTAACCCTGTCTTCATTCAGATAGGTTTAAGGCTCGGCTCGGAGAAATTCAATAACTATTTCACTTCATACGGCTTCACCGAAAAAACAGGTATAGACCTTCCCGGAGAGGTAGCAGGGCTGTCGCTTGACACCACCAAATACGGACCTATCGAGCTTGCCTCCTCTGCTTTCGGGCAGACAAATAAGATAACCCCCCTGCAGATGATCACGGCATATGCGGCGGTCATTAACGGCGGATATCTTGTTACACCTCATGTGGCAGACAAGATAGTTGATTCCACAGGAACTGTTATTAAGTCCTTCGACACACAGATAAAGCGTCAGGTTATATCGGAAGAAACATCTGCGACAATGAGACAGATCCTCGAAGACGTTGTAAACGCTAAAAACGGCTCGAACGCTTACATAAAGGGTTATGCTATCGGCGGAAAATCGGGAACATCCGAAAAAATCGACGAAAACAGGGCTCAAGGCAGAGAAGACCTCTATGTTTCAAGCTATTGCGGATTTGCCCCTGCCGACGATCCCGAAATAATCTGTCTTGTTATGGTTGATGAACCGATGGCTCATGACGAAAATAACGGGCATATTTATTACGGAAGCCTTATTGCCGCTCCTTGTGTAGCAAATATCTTCAAGGATGCCCTCCCCTACCTGGGCTACTACCCCGAATATACCGCCGAAGAACTGGCAACAATGGATATAACAATCCCGTCCGTTGAGGGTCAGATCGCTTCGACCGCTTCGGAAACCATCAAGGAATTAGGGCTTGAGACAGAGATTTTAGGCGAAGGCTCAACGGTTATCACACAGGTTCCCTCATACGGCAGCTCAATCCCCCGCGGCGGTAAGGTTATTCTTTATACCGAAGAGGATTTGGAGGAAGAGTATGTCACCGTGCCTGACCTTGCGGGCAAGACACCCTCACAGGTCAACGACATATTAACAGCCGCAAGCCTCAACCTGAAACTCGGTGACGGTGCATCGGCGAACAGCGGTTCAACGGCAATGAAGCAAAACTATACTCCCGGCGAAGTCGTCCCTGCCGGAACGATAGTTGAAGTATACTTTATAATCAAAGACCAAGGTTAGCTCCTATTATTAAAGAATAATATTATGAAATTCAAAGAAATTACCAAAGCACTTTCCGCCTACGGCATCAATATAAATTCCCGGCTCTTTAACGGTGAGTTTCAGATTTCCGGTATCACCGACAACTCTGAAAAGTGTGGGAGCGGCTTTATATTCGTGTGCATTCGCGGTCACAGATTTGACGGTCACACCATAGCCGATCAGATGCTTAGTGACGCAGAGGCGTTTTGCGTTGTCTGCGACCATGATCTCGGATTGAAACGTCAGATTATCGTTTCTGACACCCGTGATTTTTACGGGAAACTCTGTGCAGTTTGGTTTGATTCTCCCGAAAAGAAGCTTCATCTTACGGCGGTGACAGGAACGAACGGCAAAACAACTACCACCTCGCTTATTGCACAAACCCTGGCTGCGGGCGGTAAAAAAATCGGGCTTATCGGAACAACCGGTGCATATATCGTAAGATATGACGAAGAAAGAAAGGTGCCTTCCCCCGACAACACCACCCCCTTTGCATATGAGCTGTTTGAGCTTTTGGCATATTTTTATAACAACGGCGTTGATGTTGTTGTGATGGAGGTTTCGTCCTTCGCCCTCGAACAGGGACGTATCGGACCTATCGTCTTTGATGTGTCGGTTTTCACGAACCTAACCCAGGATCATCTTGACTATCACGAGACGATGGAGAATTACTATCAGGCAAAGCTTCGTCTTTTCACCGACCACACAAAGGTATCTATAATAAACGCCGACGACAGCTACGGTTCGCGTATGGTGAAAGATATCTCCGAAAAAACGGGCGGTAAAAACGTCTATGCCTACGGCTCGTCAAAAAACTGTCATATCATCATGGACGGTTTTAAGTTTGAGACGGACTGCACTCATTTTCGGATGGAAGCCGGCGGACAGTTTTTCATGGTTACCACCAACCTTGTCGGTGAATATAACATATACAACGCCGGGGCGGCAATTGCAACCTGCAACACCTTGGGAATGGGGATTGTGGCGATAATCCGTGCTATGTCAAAGGTTCACGGTGTTAAGGGGCGATGCGAAGTTATCCCCTGCAAACGCGGATTTTCAATTATCTGCGACTACGCCCACACCCCGGACGCTCTCGTTCAGGTGTGCAATTCCTTAAAAAAGACCGCAAAAAAGCGGCTTATTGTGCTTTTCGGATGCGGCGGAAACAGAGATAAAGAAAAACGTCCGCTCATGGGTCAGGTTGTGGGGAAAATCGCCGATGTTGCGATAGTAACCTCCGATAACCCGCGCGATGAAGACCCGGATGTGATAATCGACGAGATTATAGTCGGAATGGATAACTCAAAACCGATCATTCGGATAACCGATCGAAAATCCGCTATAAACCACGCTATCTCTATCTGCAAAGCAGGCGACGTTCTGCTTCTTGCGGGCAAGGGGCACGAAACATACCAGATTTTGGCAGACGGCTTTACTATCCCGTTTGACGAACGAAAAGTCTGTGCCGATATGCTCTCGCGATATTCCGCACCCCTCCCTCGCGAAGGCTCTGAAGGGAAGATGCGGCTTTCGGAGCTTGCAGATGTTGTGAACGGTTCAATTCGCGATGTCAAGGAGCTTCTCCGCGAATTTCCATACTCCGATATATTCACCGACACCCGCACACCAAAGCGGCACGGGTTATATATAGCACTCAAGGGCGAAAATTTTGACGGATATGAATTTATTCCGCAGGCAACCGAAGCGGGTGCTTTGGCTTCGGTGACAGAACGGATTTACACCGGATACCCCTGTTTTGTCGTGAAAAGTTCAAAACAAGCACTGCTTGATATCGCCAAAAATTATCGTAAAAAATATTCGCTGCCTGTTATCGGCATAACCGGGAGTGTCGGGAAGACAACCACCAAAGAGATGACTGCTCTCGCACTCTCTGCTTCAAAGTCGGTGTTTTTCACAGAGGGTAATCAAAATAACGAAATAGGCGTACCTAAAGCTTTGCTTGGCATAAACTTCTCACACACCGCCGCTGTAATTGAGATGGGCATGAACCATGCAGGCGAAATATCCCGCCTGTCCCACGCCGCCTGCCCCGATATCTGCGTCATCACCAATATCGGTTTTAACCATATCGAATTTTTTGATTCAAAAGAAGATATTTTAAGAGCGAAGCTTGAGATTTTAGACGGTGCAGCAAAAAACGCTCCGCTTCTCATAAACGGAAGCGATGCACTCCTTATGACAGCAAAAAAACTCATCAGCCGCA
The DNA here is from genome assembly GCA_031262225.1 of Ruminococcus sp. Taxonomy (GTDB): domain Bacteria; phylum Bacillota; class Clostridia; order Oscillospirales; family Ruminococcaceae; genus JAISGY01. The sequence continues at coordinate 10,790 of JAISIC010000080.1, forward strand.
ATCATAAGATTATTACCTTCGGTATATCGGACAGCGGTGAGTTTGACTACAACGCTTCGGACATACTGCCGTCTCCTTTCTGTACAAAATTCCGAATAACGAGGGGAGATAAAATCATATCAGAGGTTGAAATTTTCATCCCCGGTCAACATAATGTTTTAAACGCACTTGCCGCTGTTGCCGTCGCAGACCTTGTAGGTGCTGACCCGGCAATAGCCGGGCAGATGCTTGACTGTTATCAGCCGCTCCCCATGAGGTCGCATATCGAAAAACGCGGACTAAACACCATAATCGTTGACTGCTATAACGCATCGCCGTCGTCGATGGAGGCAAGCCTTAAGATGCTCGCTTCAATGCCGGTGAAATCAGGCGGCAGACGTGTCGCGGTGCTCGGTGATATGCTTGAAACGGGCGAACACGCCAGAGAACTTCACGAGCGTGTCGGCGAAATGGTGGTCGAAAACGGAATTGATCTTCTTGTCTGTTACGGCAACGATGCGAAGTATATCGCAAAAAAAGCGGACGAACTCGGAATGCATTCGGGATATTCCGCCGATAAAAACGTTATCAAAAACTTCCTTAAATTTAAGCTCAAACCCGATGATATAATTCTTTTCAAAGCTTCAAGAGGAATGCACCTTGAAACTTTGATAGATGAATTTTTCGCGTAAATAAAAAACACGGGAGATTTTCATGCCCCTTTGGATTCAGATTACAGTCCCGATTCTTGCATTTTTGCTCTCTGCTGCCATAGGAACGATTTTAATTCCGCAGCTAAAAAAGCTTGGCATGAAGCAGACTATAAATAAATATATAACCTCCATCGACGGCAAAAAGCAGGGAACGCCGATGATGGGCGGGTTTATGTTCATTATCGCGTCGATCACTGCCCTTGCCGTGGGGATGGTGCTGTATATCGTTTTCGGTGGGACTTTCACCCTCAGAAGCGATAATAACGACCTCTATAAACTCATTGCAGGACTTGTTTTTGCTCTTCTCAATTCGTCGCTCGGTTTCGCCGACGACTACACAAAGGCTGTGAAGAAGAAGAATGACGGAATATCGATGCGGCAAAAACTCATTCCGCAGTTTATCTTCGCTGCCGCCTTCGTCTGGGCTTTATGGCTTTTGGGGGACAAAAGCACCGCAGTTGAGATACCCTTTATCGGCTCGCTTGAACTAAGCTACCTTTACTTCCCGCTTATGGTCTGTTTTGCCGTCTATCTGACAAATGCCGTCAACCTCACCGATGGCGTGGACGGGCTTTGCGGCTCTATGACCGTTATCGCAGGGCTCGCTTTGGCAATGCTTTCAACCAAGTTTGTTTTCCCTGAATACACCCTCTTCTCCCTCGCGGTTTCAGGGGCTTGCCTCGGCTTTTTAGTCCACAATCTGCACCCCGCAAAGGTTTTCATGGGCGACACCGGGTCGATGTATCTGGGAGCGTTTATAACCGCGGTCGGCTTCGCTTTGCATCAGCATTTTCTTTTAATCATCGTTGCCCTTGTCTATATAATTGATGCTTTGACTGTTTTAATTCAGCGCCTCTACTATAAAATCACGCACGGCAAAAGACTTCTGCCCAAAACGCCTATACATCACGGCTTTCAGGAGATGGGCTTTTCGGACAACAAGGTTACGATAATGTTCACGACAGCAACTCTTATCTGCGGAATCGCCGCATATCTTTTCGCTTTGAAAACAAACATATAAATCCTCGGAGGAAACGATGGATTATACCCGAAGCCAAGGCTTACCGAAAAAACAAATACAAAAAAAGGGGATTATCAAACCCTCGGCACCTGGACCGCGTCTGAAAAAGGGTCCTGTTGATGTGCCATTTGTGATAATCCTGCTCGTGCTGCTGGTCATAGGGATAATCATGATGTTTTCGGCAGGCTATGCTTGGGCGATTGAAGAGGATCTCCCCGGGAACTATTATTTTGTCCGCCAGCTTCGCTTCGCACTTTTCGGTCTCTTCCTTGCTTTCATCGCCTCTCACGTTGACTATCATATATTCTATAATAAATATGTCATCGCCGGGATTTCGATTGTAACGCTGCTCCTTTTAATCCTCTGCCTTGCAGGACCTTTCGCAAGCCCTCATAACGAATCATACCGCTGGGTGAAGTTCGGACCTCTCGAATTTCAACCCTCCGAAGTTGCAAAATTCGCGGTAGTTGTGACCTTCTCGGCACTCTTCACCAAGTTTGCAGACAAGCTTGATAAATTCGGGCTTACTGTTATCCCCTGCGTGTTTATTTTGGGAATTATCGCGGCACTTTTAATGCAGGAATCGCATCTTTCGGCAACGATAATAATCGGGCTTATCGGTGCGGTTATAATGTTTGTCGGCGGAACAAAGCTAAAATATTACATTCCTATTGCCATTGCCGGTGTTTTGGGTCTTGCCGGATTTTTGGTCTATTCGTATAAGGTTACAGACAGCTATTTCGGCGATCGTATTCACGCATGGTTAAACCCCTTCGATCCGGAGCTTGCAGAAAAACTCACATGGCAGATAACCCAGTCTCTGATTGCCATCGGTTCGGGCGGTTGGTTCGGTTTGGGGCTTGGGAACAGCCGTCAAAAATTCTTATACCTCCCCGAAAGCAAAAACGACTTCGTCTTCGCGATATTATGCGAAGAACTCGGCTTCTTCGGTGCTTTGGTTGTAATAGCCATCTTTATGTTCTTTATCGTCAGAGGCTTTCATATCGCGGCACACGCCCCTGATAAATTCGGTATGTTAATGGCGGTGGGGCTGACCGCACAGATCGGCATTCAGGCACTTCTGAACATCGCCGTTGTCACAAACACCATCCCGAACACCGGCATATCACTCCCCTTCTTCTCATATGGCGGCACAGCACTTGTCATGCAGCTTGTGCAGATGGGTATAATTCTGAATATTTCAAGGCAGTCGATTATTGATTCATAGCGGATTTTTAAAAAAGGGTAAGGTTTATGACAAAAATAATTATTTCCGGCGGCGGTACCACAGGGCATATCCACCCTGCTTTGGCGATTGCGGAGATTATAAAAAAACATATCCCCGACAGCGAATTTCTTTATGTCGGCACACCTGACAGCCTTGAAGAACGCATTGCAAAGCGTGAAGGCATCGCATTTGAGCCTATAACGGTGACAGGGTTCGGGCGAAAGATCAGCTTTTCAAATATAAAACGAAATGCCGAAAGTGCCGTGAACATTGTCAAGGCAAGCAGACGCTGCAGAGAGATCATTGCAGAGTTTGCTCCCGACCTTGCCATCGGGACAGGCGGCTATGTCTGCGGTCCTATCATAAGAACAGCGGCGAAACTCGGTATCCCGACTTTAATCCATGAGCAGAATGCTTTCCCCGGCATGACCGTCAAACTCCTTTCGCAAAATGTTGACGAGGTTATGCTTGCCTTCCCCGATGCGGCATCACGCCTCAGGACAAATGTAAAATACACCGTCACAGGGCTTCCCACCCGTGCTCACTACTACCAAAACCCGATTTCACGTCATGACGCAAAACATAAATTAGGTTTTGATGATTCGCCTTTGATACTTTCATTCGGCGGCTCGCTCGGTGCGAAAACGATTAATGATATTGCAAAGAATTTGATACAGTTTACAGATACACTTCCGATAAAGATAAATCACATTCATGCCTACGGCAAAAACGGAGGTGCCAAAAATGGCATTGGAAACTTCTGCGAAAGCCTTACCCAAGCAGGAATAGATTATAACGGTTCGGACAGGCTCATGATACGCGAATATATCGACAACATGAATGTCTGTATGTCCGCTGCCGATCTTGTCATAAGCCGTTCGGGTGCTTCCACAGTCTTTGAACTTCAAGCTCTGGGGCGTGCCTCAATACTTATTCCCTCTCCGAACGTCACCGAAAATCATCAGTACTATAACGCCTGTGTAATCGGAAAAACCGGCGGAGCCGTGGTGTTGGAAGAAGATGAACTGAATCTAAGCTCACTACAGTCGATTGTGTCGGACCTGATGACAAATCCCGACAAATTACGGCAGATGGAAAGGGATGCTCACATAGGATTTGAAGCAAATACGCCCGAAAAAATCTTCAAATGCGTTGAATTTTTATTAAAATCTGCGAATACAGACGAAAGTTAAAGCATAAACTTATATATTTGCATTATAGCAAAAAACCCCAAACGGCATATTATGGAATATTAATATGCTGATAGAGGGGTTAGTAATATGCAAAAGTTCATTGTCACGGGAGGGCGAAAGCTTTCGGGGGAGACAATAATTCAAGGCTCCAAAAACGCAGTTCTGCCGATCCTTGCGGCGGCGGTGCTCATAGACGGCGAGGCGGTTATCGAAGGTGCTCCCAAGCTTTCGGACACCTATTCCGCAATAAGGATTTTAGGGCATCTGGGTGTCAAGGTGAAATACTGCGACTCGCAAAAAACAGTATCAGTCAATGCAACCCAAATTCACGCACACGAAATCCCCGACGAGATGATGAAGGAGATGCGCTCCTCAATATTTTTCTTAGGTCCTGTCATCGGCAGGACAGGAAGCTGCAAGCTCTCATACCCCGGGGGTTGCGATATAGGTCTTCGCCCCATTGATATGCATATATCCGCTCTTGAACAGATGGGGGTTAAGGTAACCCACACCGACGAGCATCTTCATTTCACAGCTGACAAGGGTCTCCACGGTGCAAAGATAGCACTTCGCTTTCCGAGTGTCGGAGCGACCGAAAACATTATCTGTGCGGCGGTGACCGCAAAGGGCACAACCGTTATCACAAACGCCGCCCGCGAACCCGAAGTAACCGACCTTATCAAATTCCTTAACACCGCCGGTGCTAAAATTAAACAGGCGGGCGAGGGGCGGATAGTCATCAACGGCGTTGCAAAGCTCCACAGTCTCACCCACACGGTAATTCCCGACCGAATCGCGGCGGCAACAATCCTTGCCGGAGTAACGGCGGCGGGGGGCTTCGTGACGGTGAGAAACTGCAATCCGCTTGACATGGAGGCGATCCTGCCGCTCTTTGAGCACATGGGTGCGAGCGTTTTCACCGGAAAAGATTTTGTCACCCTAAACTGCGGCAAGAAACTCCGTGCACTCCCCGAAAAGCTCACCACGATGGTGTATCCCGGCTTCCCCACCGATGCCCAGTCGGTTGTCATGGGTGCACTCTGCAAGGCTGCGGGAACTACCGTCGTTGAGGAGACCATCTTTGAAAACCGATACCGCCATGTTCCCGAAATGCAGAAGATGGGTGCGGATATTGTTGTGTCGGGAAAGACAGCGGTCATTAAGGGAGTTAAAAGGCTTCACGGTGCAAAGGTCAACGCAACCGACCTTCGCGGCGGAGCGGGAATGGTTATCGCAGGGCTGACGGCGGAGGGTGTAACGGAAATAGGCGACATACGCTTTATTGATCGCGGCTATGACGAGCTTGAGCTTACATTCGCATCGCTCGGCGCGGATATAAAAAGAATATAAAAATACAGGAAAAACATATGGATTATCAAATGCATGACAGGGAGTACGGCGAATATCATTATAAAAAGAAAAAACACCGACGAAACTATTCGCTTGTCTTTTTAAGTATATTCATAATTTTGGCAGCCATCTTCGTAATTTTAAGTCTGACAATCCTCTTCCCGATTAAAACGGTGATTATCACAGGTTCATCGGTCTACAGTGCTTCAGATATAAAGAACACCGCCGATATTAAGGATGGACAGCAGATTATCACCCTAAAATCTGACAATATCGAAACAGCTATACTCGAAAAGTTTATCTATATAGATGAAACGAAGGTGAAAAAGCGGTTCCCCGAGACGGTGGAGATTGAGGTTATACCGTCAACACCGGCGGCAAGCATAGCCGTCGCAGATGGATATCTTTACCTTTCGGCAAGCGGCAAGATTTTAGAACTAAACCCCTTGCCCAAAAAGGATGCTCCTGTTTTCACCGGGGTTACCCTCTCCGAAGCTGTGGTCCCGGGTGTGACGATTGATACCGCCGCCGACACAGAAGATATGACCGATGAGGAGAAAGCAGACCTCTCCGCCGTTGCGTTGGTGCTTGAAGTTTCTGCCGATCTGCCCGAAAACGTCCGCGAAAAAACCGACTATATTGATGTGCGTGACCGCGGCGATATAAAGATTATGTACGACAACCGCCTTGAACTGGGCATCGGAGGGCTTTCCGACTTTGAATATAAGCTTGGTTTCCTCACAAAGATTATCGAAGATAAGATCGGTCCGAACACCTCCGGGAAGCTCACAATGCTCTCCACGGGCGGTGCAAGCTTTATCGACAGCGACGGATTAAAGTATAACGAGCGTAAGTTTGAAGCAAATAAGGCTCTTATGACCGCCGTTACCGATGAAACAAGCGAAACTTCATCTGTATCAGACAGCTCATGAAAAAATTTCCTTAAAAACTATTAGATTTTCCGTAAAAAACACTTGATTTTGACATGAATATATGATATAATTTTAATGTGTTCATCCACAAATCAGAATATTACTATCTTTTGGTATTTAAATAGATTACAAAAATAAAGAATTGGTTCGGAGGAAATGAAAAGATGGCGAATTTTACCCTTGAAGAAGACGATTTTATAAGTGAGATAAATATAAAGGTCATAGGCGTAGGCGGCGGCGGCGGAAACGCTCTCAACAAGATGGTTGAAGAGGGAATCAAAGACGTTCAGTTTATCGCTGTGAACACCGACGTCAGGGCTTTGAAAAATTCAAATGCCGATGTCAGAGTTCAGATCGGGCAAAAACTCACAAGAGGGCGCGGTGCGGGCAACAAGCCTGTCATCGGGGCACAATCCGCCGAAGAGAACCACGACGAGCTTGTTGATGCTATCCGCGGTGCAAGCATGGTCTTTGTTTCTGCCGGAATGGGCGGAGGGACAGGCACAGGTGCCGCTCCCGTGGTTGCACAGATCGCAAAAGATATGGATATCCTCACCGTTGCGGTTGTGACAAAACCTTTCGATTTCGAGCAGAAAGCAAAGATGGATCAGGCTGAACTCGGAATCGCCGAACTTCGCAAGCACGTTGATTCACTCGTAGTTATCCCCAACCAAAAGCTTCTTTCAACCATTGACAGAGCTCCCACAATGATGGACTGCTTTAAGATGGCTGATGATATACTCAAAACCGGCGTGAAGTCGATTGCAGAGCTCATAACCCGCGACGGGCTTATAAATGTTGACTTCGCCGACGTTGAAACGACGATGAAGAACGCCGGTATCGCACATATGGCTGTGGGTCACGGCTCCGGCAAGGACAAGGCTAATGAAGCCGCAAATGCCGTTATCACAAGCCCGCTCCTTGAAACATCAATCAAGGGTGCCAGACGCCTTCTTGTCAACGTTGTTATGTCACCCGACACCCTTTCGACTGACATGGAGTCGGTTGCGAATGCAATTTCGGGTGCTGCTGACGACACCGTTCAAACAATATTCGGTGCCGCATTTGATGAAAATCTTAAGGACGAAATGCTCGTTACCGCAATCGCCTGCGAATTCCCCGAATATGACGAGGTTGCCACCGGCGTTACAAAAATATCCGGCGAAGATGCAGACACCGACGGTGAAGAAAGCATCGCCGCATCGGACACCGTGCCCGATTATATGGCTGATTTCAAAGACCTTTTGGGTATGTTTAATAAGTAATTACATAAAGATTAAAGGCTTTCGGGGTGATTCCCCGAAAGCCTTTTTCATTTATTCTCTCTTAACTCTCGGCTTCGGCTTTCTGACCGACACTATGAGTATTAAAATTGCTGCAAAAGAAACGGACGAAATGATGATAATCGGAGTGAAGGAAAACGGCTTCATCTCGCTTCCGGGTTCAACCCTTATGCGGTTTTGTGTTGTTGTCAGCGGCGATTCGCCGGAATTTAAGTATTCTGCAAAGACTGCGGCAAGATCCCCGCTCCCGACTGCATAAGAATCGGTAAAAGCCGGGACAAACATTTCATAGCCGTCGCCGCCCTCGGTTAAAAAGTCAAGGGTGGCAACGCTGTAGGTTTCTTCGTCATCAAGCTGCCTCTTTCCGACCAAAACTTCTGTAAGGCGGTTTCCGACCGGCTTTTCGGGATCAAAAGCATATGAGAGCCCCGAAACCTGCATAAAACCTCCGTCAGACTGCCCGAAAAGCGACGCGCTGTATTCAAGTGCTTCACGGATTACAGAGCCTTTAACCTCGGCAACATAGATTATATTTGAATAGGGCAGGACATTCGAGATGGTCCCATAGGTAACCTTCCCCTGATATATCGGTCCTCTGATAACCCCTGCATTAATGAGTGCAATGTCGCTTTCTGCCGCCCATCTCATCGAATCGGCAACCATATCGGCGATAACGCTTTCACCGCCGCGGATTATCTCCTTTTCAAAGTCGGTCAGAGTTACATCGCTTATGGCTACAACCTCTTTTGACTTGAAATCGGCATTTTCCTTGCAAGCGACTAATACCCCTGCTACCGTCGCATCAGGCACAACATTAAGGGTTTGTGATTTTTTCACGAGAGAGATTTTAGGAGTATAAAGCCCGGTTGCTTCATCCATGTAAAATTCAACCACTCCGATATCTTCACCGCGTTCTCCTGCTATTGCCACCGGTATCTTCCCCTCTGTTTTGCGGTTCAGATTTTCATCGTGGGTATTGCCGTCGATAATCACATCAATACCCTCGGCACCGTCGGCAATGTCATAAACTGTTCCGATATTTCTGACCTCGTTGTCCACCGAACCTATGTGGGAAAGACAAACGACGATATCCGCACCGTCATTTCGCAGTGAAGCCGCCGTGTCCGATGCATAAGCGATAAGCTCGGGCATTGTCATAAGATCGAGCCCGAAACCGCCTACGGAATTGTATTTCACGGCAGGAGTAGTTATCCCGAAGACTCCGATGGTGATATCACCGCGTTCTATAAGTGACGATGAAGTAATAGGGGCATTTCCGACAGCTGCACTTTCCTGTATAAGAATAGGGAACGACGCCTTACCGGCAAGCTCGATCATTCGGTCGATACCGTAGTCAAAATCATGGTTTCCGGGGGTCATTGCGTCATAACCGACTGCGTTCATGACCGTTACGGCATTATCGCCCTTATCCATGTTTACAAAAAAGCTTCCCTGAAATGCATCGCCGGTGTCAAACAAAAAAGTTTCGGGAACTCGCTCGCGGCTGATTTCCACTATAGATGACAGAATATCCGCACCGATTGTTTCATCGGAAGTGCTTAAAAAGCCGTCGGTGTCACCGGTATGGTATATCACCGCCGCAGGGGTTTCATCGGCAAAAACAGGTACATCGGGAAAAATACCTGTAATAAATGTGAGAATGAGCAGTGAAGCAAGAACAGCAACGCGTTTTTTCATAGATTGTCTCCTTTTTATGTACGGGGTAACCATCTCTTAATCGCCGCTAAAAGCTCCTTCAGTTCAATCGGTTTCGGAACGAAGTCGTTCATTCCGTTTTCAAAAAACATTTCCTTCACTCCCGCAACAGCATTTGCAGTCAGAGCAATAATCGGGATAGTTTTATAGTGTTCATCGAGTTTTCTTATTTCAAGCGTTGTTTCAATGCCGTCCATCTCGGGCATCATGTGATCCATCAGAATTATATCATAGATTTCAACTTTGCATTTATCAAGAGCTTCCTTGCCCGAAAGTGCAGTGTCCGCCTTGATTCCCGCGATGGTAAGAAGCTCTGCCGCAATTTCAACATTAATTTCAATATCATCGACAATAAGCACCTTTGCATCGGGAGCAAAAAAGTCGTTGTTTTGGGTCAGGTCTCGCTCCGATTCGCCTTCAATTACAACCAAACTGCCCTTCGGCGGCGTTTCAAGGATAATCGTTGCGGTGAAGGTTGTGCCGGTTCCGTATACGCTCGAAACGGTGACATCGCCGCCCATGGCTTGGCAAAGGCTTCTGGTTATCGCAAGCCCGAGCCCCGTCCCCTCAATACCTGCATTCTTTTTTGAGTCAATCTGGGAAAAGCTGTCGAAAATTTTTGAAAGATTCGCCTCTTCAATGCCTATACCGGAATCGGTAACAACCGTTTTAAGTGTGATTTCATCGTCCCAAAGCTTATCTACGCTGATTTTTAAATGCACAAACCCTTCGCGGGTATATTTCACGGCGTTGGAAAGAAGGTTAATGAGGATCTGCCTTATGCGTGCTTCATCACCGATTAAGATATCGGGTATATCAAAGGCTATTTCCTTTTTAAATTGAAGCGATTTTTGCTCGGCTCTTGTGTCGATGATGCTTGTGACATCGGAAAGTAAATCTCTGATACGGAACGGGGAGTCAACAATTTCAAGTTTTCCCGATTCGATCTTTGAAAAATCCAAAATATCGTTTATAATCGAGAGAAGTCCGTTTGCGGCACGCTTCAGTTTATATATGTATATTTTCGCCGTTTCGGATATGTTTTCACGGCTGATAAGTTCGCTCATACCGATTATCGCGTTCATCGGCGTTCTTATTTCATGGCTCATCCGAGCTAAAAAATTGCTCTTTTCATTATTTGCCGTTTCCGCTCTGAGGTTTGCTTCAACAAGTTCGGCATTCCTCTTTTCAAGCTCGTTGCCGATATGTCCGACAAAGATATTTGAAAGAACAATTACAGCCGCAATAACGGTAAGCATTGCAAAGAAAACCCAGGTATAGCTGTTATCAAAAAGCGTCGTAATGGTGAGAGGATAACGGACCACTATAAACCAGTCAAGTGACGGAACATATTCAATATGATACATAATCGCATTTTCGGAAAAATTAACCCCGCCTTCCCCATCATCTGAAAGCGTGAGTGCCCGACGCAGAAGTTCCATGCCGGGAATGCCCTCAAGGTCGGTTATATTCTCCTTGTTTGCAACCGATTCAATATCTTTTGCAATCGTCACATCCCCGCTTCGGGTGAACATAATAAATTCCGCTTCTTCGGGAAGACTGGTGTAAATTTCTTCGGTAAAGGTTGTAAGGTCAATGCCGGTACCGAGCATGCCGAGAGGCTTTGAAGCCGCCGCGAAACTGTTTTCGGTATATACAGGGGCGTTGATCCAAAGCCCGACTATATCAAGATCGGGATTATAGTTTACATTATACCAATATAAATTTGTGTCATAAAGAGTTTTGTTATACCAGTAGTTTACGGGTAATGACGGGTCAACAACATAGGGTGCAGCATATGACGAATAGAATATCTTGTCATTATCATTAACCCAAAAAACAAGCTTCTCCCCTGCATATTCGCCGCGATAGCTGTCAAATTCACGCAGTGCGGCTTCCCTGATATCTTCATCAAAAGGATTAGTAAAATATTCCTGAATGGTTGACATAGTCGTCAGCTTTATGCATAAAACAAGCTCGTTATTCATGACCTCCGATATACGGAGTTTTGCCGTTTCGGCAGATGCGGAAAGGGTGTCACCGATACCTTTATAGCTCATCTGAAGATTTGTGACAGCGAAGGTTATGATTCCTATAAAAAATATCACGGCAAAAAGGGCGTTTGAAAATGCCCGAAACTTATTGCCTATTGAATTTTCATCTGTTTTCACCCGTTTAATATCTTCAGGCATGATCTTCCCTTATGTATAAAACTTTTCACCCTACATTATATCACTTAAGCCGCATTTAGTCAAGAGTAATAGACATTATTTTATAATTTAATCATAATTTATACATTTCTTTAATTTCAGCAAATTTATAAAAAAGACTTGATTTTTTCCGCTGTTTATGTTATTATTATTAAAAGCGTTCATAATTTGCCGCAAAGGAGGGGTTTTATACGGCTGACATAGTAACTCTCGGCGAAGCTGTAGTGGATTTTACATATAGCCTGACCGAAGACGGCATTTTTTACAAACAAAACCCCGGCGGTTCTCCCGCAAACATTGCCGCAGCGGCAAAGATTTTAGGGATACCCTCTGCTTATATCGGGAAGATCGGAACAGGCGTTTTCGGATCGTTTCTATATGAAACACTGCTTTCAATCGGGATTGACACCTCCGGTATAATCCAAGACAAAGACCGCCTCACCGCACTTGCCTTCATCAAACCCTCACCCTCCGGCAAGCGTGATTTTACCTTCTATCGAGAGAACTCCGCCGACAAAAACCTGCGGTTTTCGGAAATAAATCTTCATCTGATTGACACCTGTAAAATTTTGCATTTCGGTGCACTGCTCCTTGAAAGCGAGCCTTCGCGTTCTGCTGTCACAAACACGGTCGAATATGCAAAAGAAAAGGGAAAGATAATCTCATATTCTTTGAACTTCCGCCAGTCGCTTTGGTCTGACACCGACACCGCCGCCTCTGTGATGCGAACCGTCCTTTCATATGTTGATATCCTTAAAGTCTCGGAGGACGAGCTTGAGCTTCTGTCTGACAGCAGTAACCTCCTCCCTTCGATATATAAGCTGATGAAGTTCGGAATAAAGGTTATCATCGTGACACAGGGTGCAAAGGGCTGTGTTATCGCGACAAAAAAGGGTATTCGCGAAGTACGTTCATTTAAAACGCCAATCGTTGACACACTCGGTTCCGGTGACAGCTTCATGGGTGCTTTCCTCACAAAAATCTCAAAGAATCCCTCTGTGCTTGACGGCGAGGATGCGGATTCCGACGCAAACGCACTTACCGATTTTGCTCTTTATGCCAACGCCGCAGGTGCGGTGTGCGCTTCAAGGGTCGGAGCAATCCCCGCAATGCCCACCGATGACGAAATTCTCCGCTGCATCGCCGATAACCCGGTGCTGTATTAGAGAGTCTGACTTTTGTACTGTATTATGAACATATAAAATTTATTCGGACAGTTTTTCGTCCGCCCGGGAGTGTAAATATGGCAGAGCAAACTAATTCTACCAATATTGAAAATAAACCTGTTGATTTTACTGTGCAGGTTGATGTCAATGCCGACAACTCTACCGCTTCGATGAACATGACACCGCCCAAATTCGGAGGTATTGAACCTACCGTCGAGCTTATCAGAAAAGCTATCGCGGACAAGGGTGTGTGCTTTGGTATACTCGATAAGAATATTACAGACGCCGTGAAGGAGTTGCAGTTCGGTCAGGATATAGTTGTCGCCAAATGGGCTCCTCCCGAAAATGGTATCGACGGGACTATAACTTGGAAATTCGATAAGGAAGTCACCGCAAAACCTGTTGAAGATGAAAACGGAATGGTTGACTATAAAAACCTCGGCACCGTCCGCAATATCCTTAAGGGGACTGTTTTAGCCGATATCACGCTTCCCACCGACGGTACACCGGGAACAAATATTTTAGGGAACACCATAAACCCGACACCGGGCAAGAAGGCATCATATCAACTCGGAGCCAACACCGAACTATCCGAAGACGGCAAACGCATTGTCGCTTTCACAGACGGTGCACTTGTATATAAAAACGGAACATTTGCTATTGATCACGAAGTCGTGATTAAAACAAACATAGACTTCTCTACCGGAAACATTGAGTTTATCGGCGATGTTGTAGTGAACGGCGATGTTATGGAGGGGTTTAAGGTCGAATCCACTTCCGGCAATGTTCTTATAAAGGGCGGCGTTTACGGAGGCGATATTAAGGCAAAGGGAAATATCATAATCAAAAAGGGTGCAAACCACTCTAAGATTAATGCCGGCGGAGACTTCAATGTTATGTTCTGCGAATATTCCGACATAAACTGCGGCGGTAACCTTGAAGCTACAAACCTTATCATATGCAACGTATACTGCGGAGGCAAGCTCAAAATCAAGGGTAAATCCGGCGGTCTTGTGGGCGGACGCTATACCATCATGAGCGAGGTTGAGGTTGAGAATATCGGGTCTTCTCACTACCCCGTGACCGAAGTTACGCTCGGCAACAACGCCGTTTTGACAAACGAAAAGATGGAACATATGAAGATAATCGAAAAACGCGAGCAGGAAAATCACGACCTGACACTCATTATCGATTATCTCAACGACAAGAAAAAGAAGGAAATGAAGCCTCTGCCCGGTGAAAAGGAAGAGATTTTGGGCAACGCGGTTCGCACCAGACTTATTAAGCAGCGTGAAATCGGGGATATGAAGAAGCGGATTTCCGAAATCGACGAAATGCTCCTTAACAAACAAAATCTGCGGATTAACTGCAAAGGCACAATCTATCCCAAGACAAAGATTGTCATCAACACCTCACGATATGAAGTTTCCGCCGAATGGACTCACTGCTCCGTTTATATCGGCGAAGACGGAGAGATTGCGTTTGGACAGCTATAAGCGGACTCGTCCGCTTTGATTGCCGACCCTGCTCTTTTCTGACTTAAAGATACGTACGCATAGCTAAAAAGCCCTTTTTGGGGCTTTTGTGCATTTGAGAAAATTTTATCGGAGGAATATATAAATGAGCAAAAACTACCTTAGTTACCCTGCCGAAGAAACTTCATCCGGACTTCGTACCGTATTTCTCTATGCCGCCGCAGAAGATGTAAGCAAGCTTCAAGCACTCGCCGAAAAAATCGCACACCCCAAAAGCGGAACAAAATGCAGAGTTAAATGGCTCACTCCCGATACGCCTGTTGATGAAACGGACTTGAAAAATGAACTTACGTTATCACAGGTTTTGATTGTATATGTTACCAAGTCGCTTCTTGCACATATGCGCGAACAGCTGCCCTTGCCTATTCAGTTTATGCGGGATAATCATAAGCCGTATTTCCCAATAGCAGATGTAGCAGAAAATTTAGAAATCTACTGTAAACTCGACAGACCTATCCACGGACTTATGGAAAGCGATGAAGATTTTGACAACAAGCTCAAAGAGCAACTCAGCAAATATGTACTTGACGAAGAAACACTTGCGGAAATTCGAGAAAAGGGAATTATCAATCAGATTTTTTTGAGCTATCGAAAAGATGATGTTATTGCCGCGCAGAACCTCATGCGCGAGATACATAATTTCAAAGGCTTTGACGCAATTTCTATTTGGTATGACCGCTTTCTTGCCGCCGGGAATTTATTTGATAAAGAGATACTTGATGCTCTTGACCAAAGTAGCGCGTTTACAATGGTAATATCGCCGAAAATCACCGCAAAGCGCGAGGACGGAAGCAATAACTATGTAGTTGAACATGAATACCCCCGCGCCCATGAAAAAAACAAGCCGATAGTTCCGATTCATCTGCCGAATTACACTTGTAAACATGACGATTTGAAATCTGTTTTCAAGGATATCCCGGAGCTTTTGGCGATAGAACAAACCGAGCCGTATCTGCGCTCTATTTTCCCTGACTTGCCGTCGGTTGATACATATAGCTCTGAACGGTTGTATCTTTTAGGGCGGGCTTATTTGTCGGGGTTCTATTTTGAACAGGATTCAAAAAAGGCTGTGTCTTTACTCAAAAAGGCGGCGGGGTATGATGATGAGTACGGACTTAAATCGGCAAGAATGTTAGCAGAACTTTATAATTCCGGAGATTTAGAAGACGGCATTAACTATAATGAGGCACTGAAATGGTATTTGAGAGCTGCTGATGTTGCTGAAAAAATATATGGTGAAGAACATCACGATACCGCTAAATACTATAGCAACATCGCGAAAGTTTACGTGGATTTAGGCAACTACGACAAAGCTATGGAGTATTATATTAAGTATTTAGAATTATGTGAAAGGTTTTTAGGTAAAGAACATAGTGAAACCGCTACGTGCTACAATAACATAGGAGAGGTTTATAAATATAAAGGCAACTATAAACAAGCTCTGGAGTATCATATTAAGGCTTTAGAAATACATGAAAAGACTATAGGAATGTGGCATCAGGATACTGCTGCCAACTATAACAATTTAGGTGTGCTTTATGATAAAAAAGGTGACTTTGACAAAGCTTTAGAATATCATTTCAAGGCATTAGAAGTATATAAAAAAGTTTTCGGAAAAGATGATCCGAACGCCGCAAGAAGCTATAACAACATAGGAATTGTTTATGGTGAAAAAGGCGACTCCGAAAAAGCTTTGGAATATCAATTCATGGCTTTAGAAATAAGAGAAAATGTTTTAAGCAAAGATCATATGGATATTGCAAATAGCAATCACAACATAGGGATGATTTATTGCAATAAAGGATGCTATGACAAAGCACTTGAATATGGTTTCAAGGGTTTGGTAATATGCGAAAAGGTTTTAGGTAAAGAACACCCACTAACTGCTACATGCTATCACAATATTGGAGGTTATTATAGGTTTAAAGGCGACACTGATAAATCATTAGAGTATAATATCAAAGCTTTAGAAATATTTGAAAAGGTTTTAGGTAAAGGACATCCAGATACTGCCACGAGCTATGTTCAAATTGGAATTCATTATGATGCTAAAGGTGACAGAGATAAAGCTTTGGAGTATTATTTAAAGTCTGTAGAGATATTTGAAAAGGTTTTAGGCAAGGAAAACCCTAACGCCGCAACTATCTTTAATCAAATAGGTAAGATTTATTACCATAAAGGTGAATACGAAACATCACTGGCTTATTTTTTCAAAAATTTGAAATTGAAAGAAAAATTTTTGGGCAAAATGCATCCGGATACCGCTACGAGCTATAACGACATAGGAGCTGTTTATTATAAACAAGGTGACAATGTCAAAGCTTTAGAATATTTTAAGCAAGCTTTACCAATTTTCATAGGTGTTTTTGGCGAACAACATCCAGCAGTACAAACAGTAAAAATTAACATTAACAATATAAATAAGACAATCAGTAGTCAACCTCCGAAAACCAACGAAACGACCTCCACTCATTCAAGTGAACGAGTTAATAAACCGGTCGCCGAACGAGCGACGGTCAACACTAAACAACTTTCTGAGGTTGATAGTAACAAGCAGAAAAAACCCGAAAGTTGGTTAAAGAGACTTTTTAAAAAGTCTGATTGAGCAATAGCAAAACTATATTTATACAAAACGAAAGCCCCTCGCAAGGGGGCTTTTTGTTTAAAAAATTAATAATAAAAACAATATTTCGTAATAAATATATAGTATACTATTAATAAGTATAAACTACATAACGGCAGATAATGGTGTCCGCATTTTTGCGGGCTTTTTTATTTTCCAATCGCGACATTATATAGTATCATATCAAATACTTGTATAATGTGAGAAGAAAATGAAAAATCTGAAAATCGGCTTGAAAATGACCATTCTGACGCTTGTCAGCTGCACCGCGTTTATTCTGTCCTTTATCCTGACGGATAAAATGTCCGAACCGGCGGAAATCGGCGGCTCTACATACTCTGACATCATCCTTGCTAATGAACTCACAGCGGATATACTGCCGCCACCCGAGTATATCATCGAATCGTTCGCTTATGCTCTGCGGCTATATTATACCGAGGACAGTGTCGAAGAAGATGAAATCGCCGCAGCAATAACACGCCTTAAAAGCGACTACGATATGCGAAATGTCTACTGGCAGACAGCATTCCCGGAGCAAGATGACTCTGTATATAAAACGTTCGTAACCGATGCTTATAAATACGGCAGTGACTTTTTTGTCATCGTTTCCGACCGATTGATTCCGGCAGATAAAGCAAACGATGAAGCCGCTATGCGAGAAGCGATGGATTCTGCCATAGAAGCTTATGAAAATCATCGCGAATGTATTGATCAGACAGTAATATACGCGGCGGATTTTGCCGAGCGAATGACCGTTTCCGGCGGAGAGATGATAGCAAATCGCGATCGCGGTTTATTGATTGTTCTTGTTGTATCTCTTTTAATTATTGCATTGCTGTGTATAGCTATTTCTGTCAGTGTCGCAGGCAGTCTTACATACGGAAATAAAGTTATAGGTAAAATCGCGGGCGGAGATTTAAGTATAGTCATTGACGAAAAATACATTTCGCGTGATGAAGCGGGCGGTATAGTTTTAGGCTTAAAAAACGTATCGGCAATGCTTCGACAGTATAAAGCGTATCTGGGTGAGGTTTCCGACAGCCTTCATGAAATGGCAGACGGAAATATTAATGTTGCCCTGAAGGAGAAATACACCGGCGATTTTGCCGTTATAAAGACGGCGTTTGAAGAGTTTCAAACCATGTTCGGCGATACGCTTTCCCGGATTAAGTCTGCCTCAAACGCAGTTGGATCCGGTTCAAAAACCTTCGCAGAAAATTCCGCCGCCCTTGCCGCCGATACAAACACACAAGCGGCTTCTATACGCGATCTTTCGGGCAATTCCGAAACGCTGTCAATGATCTCCGAAAGCAATGCAGAGCTGTCCGGCAAAGCCTTAAGCATGATAAACGAAGCCGCATCGGAAGCGGACAGATGCGGCGAAAATGTTTCGCAGATGTTTGCTTCAATGTCCGAAATCAAAACTATGTCTGACGAAATGGTGAAAACCATAAAAGCTATTGAAGATATTGCGTTCCAGACAAACATCCTCGCACTCAACGCAAGTGTGGAAGCAGCACGTGCAGGCGAGGCGGGGAAAGGATTCGCTGTGGTTGCTTCCGAAGTTAGAAATCTTGCAACACGCAGTGCCGAAGCATCGAAAAACACTTCCGATATTATCAACTCGACAGGCGTGAAAATCAGCGACGGCATGAACGTTGCCGATCGCACAAAAACATCGGTTGAAAGCATACTGTCGCATATTACCTCCGTTTCGGGGTTAATATCCGACCTAAGCGAAACCGCAGAAAACCAGAAAAAGGAAGTAACCGACATTAACAACAGCGTTTCCGCGATATCGGTAATAATAGATCGCAACAGCACCGCAGCAGAGGAATCCGCTGCTTCCTCCCAAGAACTCAATGCTGTAGCGGTTGAACTTATGAATACTGTGGAGCGGTTTAGTTAGGGCAACTGTCAATATTCATAACAAAAATTCCCGAAGGCACAGCAGTTGCTTTCGGGAATTTTGTCTTTTCTCTTGACTAATGTCAATATCTGTGTTATACTGATTCTATAAGGTCTTTCAAAACAAAAAGGAGACGTTTATGATTAATAAAAAGAGTTTTCATTTACATACAAAATTTTTCACAGCAATTACCGTTTTGGCGATAGCGTTTTTCATGCTCCCGAGTACAGGTCTTCATATCTCTGCCGAGGATGCTATCACGAACACCGACGGTATTATTTCCCCTATCCCGACGTTGTCGACAGACTGGACCGGTATACTTGACATGAAATTTTACCCAAATCAGATTTTTGATACTGCAAGAAGAGCTCCCTCCGGCAACGATCCGCACCAAGCAGGTGAACTGTATGTTCTTTATAATTTCCAGACAACCTTACAAGATATTGGCGGCAGACCTTCTATGGCTGAATATGAAGCTGACTATCCCGGCGGATACTATAAAATAATCAGACCGCCCTATTTTAATGAAACGACAAAAGAATATAAGCTTGTTTTCTTTTCGGCAGACGACGAAGAGGTTGTTACTGTAGCGGAGCGATTCATTATCGGCAATCTTTTTAATGAGGGCGTTTTCGGCAACGGCGTGACGGTAGACACCGGCTATTTCCTCTTTACAAATACCTCATTATATGAAACTAAAGCAGCGGACGGCGGCGTTAGTTATACTTATGATTTTGAGACGGAAACCGCCGGCAGACGTTTTGATAGTGAAACCGATGACGACAACTTAGCAAGCGGTATTCTGCTCATAACTCCGCAAGGGTTTAACCAAGCACTTACGGTGATTTACGATGCTCAAGTTCCGGTAATAACAAGACAGACGGACAGCATAATCTGTACCCAAAACGGCAGTTCCCTTGTTTCAGTTACCGCAAACTCAACCGATGACGGCGATTTAAGCTATCAATGGTACAGCAATACTACAGCAAGCAACGTTTCCGGCAGTTTAATTTCCGGTGCAAATGCTGCAAGCTATTCCCCGTCCACAACCACTGCAGGAACGTTTTATTACTATTGTCAAGTTACAAATGCCAATATATATGCTACCGGAGACAAAACCGCTTCGACGGTGTCAGCCGCTGTTACGGTTACTGTCACCGCGGACGAAGTTCCTGTGGTGCCCGCAGCCCCGGACGTCGGCGACCCGGATAGCGAAGAGGGCGACTCAATCGGTGTGATTGTCTCCGAAGACGTTGCCGCAACGATTGATGAAACGGGTTTTCAACAGATTTTTGCAGCAGCAGAAAGTTATAGTGAAACTCCGATACTCGAAACACAACAGAATATATATAGCCCTGCGGACGAAACATTCATCGAAGATAACGCCGGCTATATCGTCATTGAGCTTGTTGTAGAGGAAACGAGCACCGCTCCCGAAGAGATTCAGGCACAGGCTGAATACAGTGCGGCAGATGTGGTTTTTCCGCTCGATATTTCGATTATAAAAAGCTACTTCAACAGCGACAGTCAATATCTTGACGGTGAAACTATCACAGATGCACAGACACCGGCACTGATGGAAATACAGATTACATTGCCGGTCGCCCTTCGCGGCAAATTGCGTTATAAACTCATCCGCAAACACGGAGAGGAAATAACGGTATTAACAACAGATGAAACTAATCCGGCAAATGAACGCATAGCGGTTTCGGGCAGAACGCTCACAATTTACGCCAAAAAGTTCTCCGACTACGTGATTGTTGCCGAAAATAAGCCTGTAACCCCGCCTCCCGCAGAGGTGAATCCGCCGGCTTCTACGCCTTCTTATTCATCTTCTTATAATCCTTATTACAACACACCTGTAACCATTCTTCCCCAAATAACCCCGATACCGGCTCCGACATTATCAGAAACGGCATATAAATTCCCGCTTTCCAAATTCATAATTAATCAAGAGGTTGTAAGGCGTGCCGACATAACAAATGCGACCGGTTCTATGAACGCGAACAGGACGCTTGCTAACCTTCAAGAGGTTTATGAAAACGCTATTGAAATTAACGAGGATTTTGATAAGATTACAATTGAAGTGTCAGACGCCGGGCTGATAAGCTATAAGACGTTTGACCGCATTGCGGAGTTTGCCCGTGAAAAAGATATAGACGTTATTATTCATGCCGACAACATGAACGGCAAAAAGGTTGCGACAAGGCTTGTTATCGACGCGAAAGAGTATGAAAGAACCAACAAGAGCCTTTTCCTTAAGGCTGATGTTCTTACAGAGAGCGAAGCGGCGAATCTTATTACAGACGCGATTGAAAACGAATTTGCTGTCCTTCGCTTAAACCAAACAGGCGATCTTAAGGGACGGATAGAGGTCGATGTTAAGCTTGACATAGAAGATACAGAAAACCTTTCGTTCTATTCATTCAACCCTGAGACAAACAAATATTCAGCGATCTTCACATGGCGTAAAATTGATAAAAACGGTTACATACATTTTTCCACCGATACCGGCGGTTATATATTGGTTACCGACGGCTATCTGAAAGTTGAAGGAGACATAGAGGTAGCGGCGGAACCGATAATCGATTAAAAAAAAGCCCCCGCAAGGGGGCTTAAATTAAACAAATAAATTAGATAGATAAATATTTTCGCGGTAAATTATTACCAGCCGGAAATCTTTGAAACAACCCCTTTTTCGATTTCATAGACAGTATCACATAAAAGTGAGATATCTTTTGTCGAATAGGAGGCGATGAGTATCGTTTTGCCGCTTTCACCCAGTGATCGTAGGTATTCGCTCATATCAGAGGTTCCCTCTTTTGCGATATAAACATCGGGGTTCACCATGATCGCGTACGCAAGAGTAAGTCTTTGACGCATTCCGAGAGAATATCTGTTTACGGCAAGCTTTAACCCGGGAGCAAGCCCGACCATTTCCATGGCTTTCTTTATCTGCTCGGGAGAAGCAACGCGTTTTTTGCCTGTCATCAATTTGAGGTTCTTATATCCGCTGTAAGCGGGGATAAAATCGGGCGTTTCGATGGCAACGCCTAAGCTGTCGGGAAAATCAGAGTCCGTTTCGCTGTCGTTTATGTCTTCGACTGTCGGGTAAATAAGCCCGCAGATACATTTCATCAGCATCTTCTTGCCGTTTTTGTTCCGACCGACAAGACCGTGAATTTTTCCCGATTCAAACTTTATGTTAGAATTATTAAGTACGAACTTTTCTCTTTTTGCCAACATTGAATCATCAACGGTTATAACAATCATTCTGCCCGCTTATTGAAATGTTCTTGTAATTTCGCGATGAATGGTTTCGGTACCGCCAGTGGTGCTTGTTATAACTGCATCAACACTGAGAGTATATGTTCCCGGTCCGCCGGCGTATGAACCGGAATAATACCACCAACGACCATAAGCCGTTGACGAATGACTTTGTGCAGGATTGCTGTTTTTGGTTAATGTGCAAGTCGCATTGATTGAATCACATTGCGGACTTCCGGATACATCGCATACCCACGATACCGTCCCGCTGTTATACGTCAACACTAAAGCAACATTATCCGTATACAGCCATAAAGGACCTATGCCGATGGGGGGAGAAGCTTCTACAGGTGTTGAAAATACTGTCGGCGTCACAATGAGAGATAAGCAGATTAATGCGGCAATGAGTTTTTTAAACAAGGAAACGCCTCCAAACGACATAATTAGAGTTAATTCACTATTAAATATAACGTTTGAGCGGCGAAAATTTGTATTGCAATTATAAGTAAATTTTATGTCACATTTTTAGCTATTTTAAGTAATTCATCAGTATTGATTACGCCGAAAATGCAAAATAGCTGTTCTCCGTTATCCCATAATACTGTAGATGAAAGTGTTTTATCATATGATTCAAATACATGGTATATAGTTCCATCATCATGCAGTTGTGAGTATTCAGCATCTTCATTATTCACCGATATGTTGCCATTAATTAATGCATACTGAAATTTAATGTATTGGTTTTTGTCGTTGACATATGCCGCAGAATAGTATTCCTTTTCCCTAACTTCAGATGCAAGTGTAAATCCTTCGGGAATATATCCGAGTGTCCGGTGCTTAAATTCGCCGTCGGCATCTGTCGGCTCGCCTGAAAAGTCAGTATAATGTTCTGTCCGGTTTTGAATTGCTCCGATAACAGCGGCACGAACTTCGGGAACGGTCAGCAGCACGCCGCCGACAACGATGAAAAATGCGGCAGCGGTTGCGGCGATGCGGCGTGTCCATGCGAAAATCTTCACACGAAGTTCACGCTTTTCGTCACCTTGAATAAGCTTTTCCATTTTAATAATATGTTCATGCGAATACTCAATCGGTTCATTGCTGTCGAGGTCTTCCTCAAGATTTTTCTGACAGTTGTCCTTTACCGCCTGTGCAAATAGTGATTCGGTATAGTCATCACTAAACATACGTTCAATCAAATTGTCATCTCCGCTTCATCCATAGTTGATTTAAGTTTAACTCTGATTTTATCTCTGGCACGCCTTAGAACTGCGTTTATTTGATTGTTAGACATATTAGCTTTTTCGGCAATTTCAGAAAACTTCAGATTATCAACATACTTCATTTCCATTATCAGCCGCTCTTTTTCCGATAACTGTGCAAGCGCCGATTTCAAAAGAGCATAGCTTTCGCGATTTTCTATAATAATGTCAATAGGCAGGTCGTCTGAAACGGGTTCCGGTGCATCCTCTCGGTCGAGAGAAGTCGAGATACCCGAACGTTTTCGGCTTCGTAAAATGTCTAAACAAATATTCCTAATAGTATTAACGCTCCAACCCAATAAATTTGTATCATCCATGTCCAAAATTTTCAATTTGTTCACAATTATTTTCAAAAAAAGGTTATGTACAGCATCTTCTGCCTCTTCTTTCGACCCTAAATAACGAAAAGCGACACGAAAAAAGAAATCGTGATACTTTTCGTATATCAGTCTTATTCGCTTTTTTTCCTCGTCGGTATCTACCATCGACATATATAATGCTAACATTTTTATTGCCTCCGCAGATTCAGTCTATTTCATCGCTATTACATTGTATCAGATTTAATATATATACTATCAATCCATCGGGATGATATTGAGTTTGCCCGAGGATGTTGCCGAACCGGTTTGACCATTCGCATCAGCTGCTGTAACATTTTCTGTCGGGATGATAATCGTTTGCCCGTCGGATGTTTTGATGGTAAGGGTTTCGATAAAGAGGTATACAGTTATCGGAAAATATGCTTTCCCGACTATGTCAAAACTGCCGTTAATGCGGAATTTCTGTTTGTACTTCTCCATATTCTGCGTTGTGAAATTGAACACTTTTCTGCTTAAAAAGTTGACTTCGCCGCCACGCTGACTTGATATATCCGAACCGGTTTGATAACTTGAACTTCCTCCCGCTAAAAATGCAAACCACCAAGACTTCCAATCGCCATTGTCTATTGCTCTTTGCATTTCGCTTGTTGTTTCGTTTGAGAATGTGTCACCAAGCTGTTCCATTGTATCGGAATAGAATTTTTCAGAAAGCGATATAATTTCGAGATCAATTTCATCATGCCCCACTTCGCCGACCTGAGCTATTACACCGGCTTTTGATATGCGGGCGTAACCTTGCTCAAAGCTGAATATCGTTTCGCCGGATAAATTTTGATTGTTATTTATCTCCATATAATCCTCCCAATATTTTCATTACTACAGTATATCATATTGCTCTGTTTTAGTCAAGACTATTAATTGTCATTCCCCGCCAAAGGTTCTTTCTTTTCGAGGTTTTGGAGCATTGTCGGGATAAACCTTTCGGAAAAACCGGCGGCGATACAGAGTAAATACATTGCGTCATTAACCTGTGAAGTATTAAAAAAACCGGAGAAAATTAAATTCAATTTGAAAAGCAAAATAATCACTAAACAAGAAACCGCCGCCGCAATCATTCTTGAAATAACCTCAAGCAAACTCAACATCCGCCCCGATTCACAGCTGAAAGTCTGATTGCCGTTCTTGGTGATTATCGAAAGCGTTGCACCTATCGCACCCGCTGCTGTGAATTTCATGCTTTTGATTATCTGAATATCAATATCTGAAAAAGCCGCGATTTTGTCTGAACAAAGTGTTAAAATTGCGGTTATAAGCAAAATTGCCGCAGTAATAATCAGGCAATATGTGAGCTGCCATTTCCGAGAAGTTTCAACCGTGCGGTTGGTGATATATTTTTTTGTGTAATCGATATGTTCTGCGGCTCCGTCAAAATTCTTTTCAAAAGCAAACGAAAGACACTCTGCCAAAAGACAGTTAATGCTTTTTTCTGTATTTTTTGAGAAATATGTTATCGCAGGCATATGCCTGAGTTTTTCGATTTCCGACATTGATTCGCTGAGTTTTGATTTTTCTTCATCGGTGAAATTTTCATCGTAAATTTCTGTGGTTTCAAAGGCGTATTTGTTATCGGTTGTTATGTATATTATATATTCTCCCGGGGTGCTGTGCAAAACATATAAAACATCCTTCGGGTTAATGCCCGATTGGGGATATTTATCTATGTACGGTTTGAGGAAGGTCGGATAATCTTCTTTTATAATTTGGTCAACCATATTCTATTACTCCTTGATTTTTTTAAGCGAAAACCTCGGCATATCCGCGACACTGCGTCTATACCGAGGCTTTCTTGGGCATTTTTATCTATATGGGTATATCGGAGCTTATGAAATCGGGGTTATATTGAGTTTGCCCGAGGGTGTTCCTGCGCCGGTATTGCCATTCGCATCAGCCGCCGCAACATTTTGTGTCGGGATGAGAATCGTTTGTCCGTCGGATGTTTTGATAGTAAGAGTTTCGATAAAAAGGTATACCGTTGTCGGAATATACGACTGTCCGACTATGTCAAAACTGCCCTTAACGCGGAATTTCTGTTTATTCTTTTCCATATTCTGCGTTGCGGAATTGGTCACTTTGCTGTCTGTGAATGTAACCTCGCCGTTTTGCTGTTTTGATATATCCGAACTGGTCTGATGACTTGAACTTCCGCCTGCTAAAAATGCAAACCACCAAGACTGTTGATCGTTATTTTCTGTTGCTCTTTGCATTTCGCTTGTTGTTTCGTGAGTGAATGTGCTTTGAAGATCATTTGTCGTTTCGGTATAGAATTTTTCAGAGAGCGATGTAATTTCGAGATCAATTTCGACGTGCCCTGTTACGCCGATCTGAACTGTCGCACCGGCTTTTGATAGGTTACCGTAACCCTGTTCAAAGCTGAATACCGTTCCGCCGGCAGCACTGTCGCCGAATATGCCCGAATAGGCTCTGAACTCGCTGTCGATATGCGGAAGCGTCTTAATGCAGTAGCCGACCGGGGGCGATAAAATCGTGCTTTTTTCTGTTGTCGGCTGTTCTAAATCCGAAAAACTGTCGAGCAGGAAGCTGTATGAATCATAGTTTTCAGTTTTGATATAGTTTTGGAATTTAGCATTCATTTCATCGAGATATTCCGCAAGCCCCTCGCCGTTTAATGCAAAGAATTCAAGCGGTTTTTCCAGATTAATGAGCGCCTTGAGTTCACGATTATTCTGAAACATTTCTTGGAGGCTTTTTTCACAAGTCTTCATCTGCTTGCGTAATTCGGCTAATTCGTCATAAAGCTGCGAACGTTTATCAATGTTACTGCAAAGCTTTATAGTTTTGCCGAAAACTTCAAGTGCATTCAGCCCGATTTTGTAAAGGGCTTTTGCCGCTTCGACCGCACCTTGTTCGGGAGATGAAGCACCTGCCGTTATCATTGAGGAAACCTCTTCACTTGAGGGCAAAAACTTCTTGAAATTCGCAATCATATTTTCGGGATCGACTTCTTTTTCAATTGCACCGTCAAGACTCTTGATCTCCTCCATAAGAACAGACATGGGGGTAATAAAGTTGTTTATCATAAGCTCGGTTTGATCGGAAATGACTGTTGCGAATCTCTTACATTCGTTGTTGAGCTGGGTGTAAAAGCCTAATGCCGATAGGTCTTTGCGTGTGTTTTGCTTAAGAATATCCGCATTGTCTTTAAGCGACTTTGAAAGAGCCGTCAGGCTGTTTGTGAAAGCGGTGTTTTTGTTTTCTATCCGTTTAACGATACTTTCAATATTCGATTTCGCAGTTTCGTCATCAGGATATATATCAAGCTTGCTCTTGTATCTATTGTACATTTCAATTTCTTTGTCTATATTCGGCAAATCGGATGTGCGAAGTGTAAGTAATTTGTCCGTGTAAGCTTCATAAACAAGCTTCGCATCGGTTTTCAGATCACTCGCCTTTTCTTTGAGAACCGGCATATATTTTGAACTCAAATCGATTGCAACTTCACCTATAGCAGCGGAGTTGTCATTCCAAGACATAGTATCCAAAATAAAAGCGGCAGCTGTTGTATCGAGTACTTGATCTGAAACGACATTGCGTGCTTCTTTGAACATAGCCAAAAGCTGTGTGGTGACATCGGGAACGTCGCCCCAAGCGTTTGCGGCATCTGCAAGACCGAAGATAAAATCGAATACTTCTGATTTTGAATTGAGTTGACCGAGCGAAGCGGCGGCATTGCCAATGTCTGTTGATATGCTGTTCCAAACCGCAACCAACATATTCAGTCCTGTTACGGCATTGGAAATTGCAAGACCGAGGTTGTGGAGATTTGAGGTCGCGGCTTCAACGGCACCCGAAACCTTGTTCAGGTTATTATAGAGCTTCGTTTTGGCATCGCACTGATCTTGAAGCTTGTTCCTTTCTTTACGCACTTTCTCGGCACGATCGCCGTAAACGCCGCCTGTAACTGCCCAGCTGATAATTCCGAGAGGACCTAAAACAAATCCGGCAGCTCCGGTAAATGCCAAGCCGACATCTTTATTATACTCGTCGGTTTTCGACTTAATCTGTCTGTTCAGATCATCTATTTCTGCTTTGAGAGCCTTCGTTTCTGCGGCAATGTCAAGAGCATCCATCTTTGATTTCATAACCTCTGCGGCAGGTTGAAGCGTATTTCCCAAAGTTGTTTGAAACCCGAGCAGCCTGTCCCGCAACGCCTGAGCGTTTGCCGAATAGCCGTTTGTTTTTTCTTGAAAATCAAGCAACGCATCGGCGAGCTTATCCATCTTTGATTTGTCTTTTTCAGAGGGGACTTCAACGTTATCAATTTTTGTAACGTCAAGGTTTGACAGCATATTAACAATCAAATTCACGCGTGTATTAAACATAGAACCATATTTACCGAGATCGTTAGATTGAGCAATGATGCCGCTGCTTCCGTTTTCGAGATCGTTCCAAAGCGAAGCGTGGGTATTAAACGGCTGATAAAAAGATGCAAATGAGAGAGGCGAAAATTCGGGGTGATCTGCACTGAAAGCATCCGAACCGGTATATCCGAGATAAGTTGCTGCAGTAGCTTCTGTCGTGGGGAGTTGAAGTCCGAGTTTAACATATCTCAAAATGTTTATGACGTCGTCTTTGCTCATACCGAATAGTCCGGCAGACTTTTTAATCGAATCGTCTGAGGTTTCTGAGACGAGTGTTTCATCACCGTTCGCCGCGAAATCAACAGCGTATGTATCGGGAGACGTCGCCTTAACCGGAACGGAAAGTGTCGGGATTTGCGAAAGTACACCTGTGTCACCGGTCATCAGCTTGAGCATCATAAAACTTGTTTTACCGAAGGTCGGCTCTTTTTTGCACTTTACTACCGTATCTGTGACGGTTGCGACTTTCTGATAAAGTGCATTAATTTCCGGGTTGTCTGACGGTGCATAATCGTAATTTACGGATTTTACAGTTGAATTAATCATTTTAAATTTCTCCATACTTTTATTTATTTTGTCGCTGACAGTTTTCAAAACGCCGAAGATTTCAACGTTTGATTTAAGATCAATGTAAATACCTATCGGGTCTTTCTGACACTGTTTTATATCCGACACGGAATTTTTCAGATCATTTATGATAAGTGAAAACATTATGCCGAGGTTTTTCACAGCAGCATATGTGCCGCTCGTGAGCTTGCTGTTCACCAAAAGCGACATAAAACTCGTATAACAAGACTCTTCTTTCGCCGCCTTAATCGCGTCATCAAGTTTTGCCATCATAAAATTCGCCAAATCGCCTTGTTGGTTGTTTATCGGGTCTATAAGTGCATTGAAATCTCCATATAACGGGTTGATTTCGGCAAGAAGATTTTCAAACGCTTCTGTGAGCTTATCAGACGGAAAGTCTTCATCACAAACCGAAACAGTCGTCTCGAATTTTTTTATAATCTGTGAGATTATTTCTGTGATTTTTCTCCACAAGGGAACAAGTGCAAGGATTTTTTCCGAATAGCCCCTGAGGGTTTTGCCCGTATCGCTTTGGTCATATTGTGTCGATATTTTGATTTGACTGCAATAAAGTATCAGAAGATCAATATCCAGCCCTTCAAAAAGATAATCATATGTCGCATCGCCGCAGTCTTTGATTTTTTTTGTATGCAGCATTAAGTATTTGATTGTGTCTCGCAGTTCATCTGCGGTATAAATTTTGTATTGGCTATCTGACATTTACATACTCCTTTCTTTTTAATAAATTTTTGCGGATAAAAAAATCACACCTCCGTTTTAATATATTCAGCAGTTATAATAACGAGTCCCCGTAAGCGGCAGATTCAAATCATACAGTAACTCATTTATTACATAAATATTGAATTCCCCTTTTGCAATTTCGCAAAGAATAACCGCATCATCAAGAAGCGAAGTCGAAAGGCAATAGCCGAAAGAGCCCAGAAAATTTTGGGTTTCTGTTACTGACATTTTTTCACAAAGCACAATCGGAATCAGCGAACGTTTTGTTATGTAATTCCCTTTTTTTATGTGACGATACATTTGCTCGCTGAGACCGTTTGAAACCTTTTTGCGAGAAAGGGTGCCCCTGCAATCAAAGTCTTCCGGAAAGAGTGCAAGACCTGCTTTTTCAAGCAATGCGAGTTCTTCTTCTTCCGATATTCCGAAAAGACGCTTCATGTGATTAACTGCATACCGTTTCTTTTTGTTTTTGCTCGAACAAAAATCGGTTTTCCATTTGCTGACGTCACATCTTGTTATGCCGATTTTTTTATATATGCTGCATTTGCCCGAGATTTTAGTGTATTTGGAAATAATGTCAATAAAGCATATGTAGAAGTCCTTTTCTACACATATTTTATTATCCGAAAGCCATTTAACGGCTTCAGGATATTTTATTGCAGCCCTGCTGTAATATTCCGAAAGAATTGCTGTTTCATTTATTGATAATAACATATTGTTGGATAAAGTCAGAATTTCAGGTTTTTATTAACAATTGTTATTATAACATAATTTATAGGAAATAGTGTTAATCTTTTGAAACATAAAAAAAACACCGGCGAAATCATCGGCGGCGGAGAAAATTCCATATTCAGTTAATGCGGCATTTAGTTGCGATTTCGTTACTTTTATATTTTATCAGATTTAATACTTTTTTGCAATACTAAGTTACAAAAAAGGTTTGACAGATCGTCAAACCCTTTTATAGCATTAATTACATTGCCTTGTTCTGATATATGCCGCCGACTCCCCCTGCTGGACTTGAACCAGCGACACCCTGATTAACAGTCAGGTGCTCTACCGACTGAGCTAAGGGGGAATACACAAATCCCGGCGCATACCTATTTTCCCGCCTCGTCGCCAA
>JAISIC010000011.1 GCA_031262225.1 Ruminococcus sp.
GGACCATTAGCTCAGTTGGTTAGAGCAACCGGCTCATAACCGGTAGGTCCCGGGTTCGAGTCCCCGATGGTCCAGTCCGGCATATTTAAGTTGCAAGTGGGTATGATAGTGGCGGGCGGAGTGTTTTAAAGGTTTACTTAGGGGTATAGCTCAGCTGGTAGAGCAACGGTCTCCAAAACCGTGTGCCGAGGGTTCGATCCCTTCTGCCCCTGTAAATTTCATTTGAGTTTTTTGATATTCTAACTATATGCCGACTTATGTCGGCTTGTTCTCTTTTATTTATGAAAGTATTTAATAACATTATCGCTCTGATAATTGCAATGTTACAAATGATAACGCCGCAAAGCCTGATAGAAACGCATTTTAAAACTGTCTTATCTGCAATTGCAAGTAAGCAAGAAGAGAATTTTCAGTTTTATGATAAAACAGATGGACGTGATGCTCTTTATGCCTATTATGAGTTTGACAATGACGGATTAAAAGACTTATTCTTTGTTACCGCGGTTAGCGGAATGAATTTACTTGAAATCAATATCTATGTAATGTTCGGAAATGGGGAACATACAGTCATAACGAACGATTTCTTCATGACTAAAGGTCTAGACAATTTGGAATCACTCGAAGAATACAGCGACAAAGATGGAAATAAGTTGTATCTGATAAAGTCTGATGTTTTCTCAAGTGGCGAACAACGTAATTCCGAGCGGTTTTTCGATTCCGGATTTATAAAGGTAAAAGAGTTCACAACGATTGAGTGTAATGACCAATATAGATATTTCACCGACTACTATAATGGTAAAGATATTACCGCAGTTGAATATAATTCCATTCGAGATAACTATTATAAAAACATAACAAAGATAGATAATATAGAACTAAATAGCATCACCGATTTTCATGCAGACAGCATTGATAGTTTTGTAAACCAACTATTTAATTAGGATAAAAGAGGTAAAATCATGCTTATTATCCCTCCTTCCACCGAAATTTTGGACGATATTAACCCTGCTCGCATAATGCAAAACATAGAAAAAATCGGGCGTATCTGCTATAAATCCGAGGACAGGATAACTGATGATTCGGCGGAAAAGTTTATCCGAAATATCATCAAAAGCGGGCATGAATCGGTTATAGAGCACGAAAAAATCAGCGTTCGCTTTATCTGTGACCGCGGTGTGACCCACGAAATCGTCCGCCACAGAATCGCAAGCTACAGCCAAGAAAGTACCAGATATTGTAACTACACTAAGGATAAGTTTGGTTCGGAACTGACCTTTATTCGCCCCTGCTTTTGGGAGGAAGATTCAGCCGCATATGAAATCTGGAAGCAGACCATGCAAGCTTCCGAGGATGCCTATAACGCCCTGATCGAGGGCGGTGCGACACCCGAACAGGCAAGAAGCGTTCTTCCGACTTCGCTGAAAACCGAGATAGCCGTGACAATGGACCTTCGCGAATGGCGGCACTTTTTCAGGCTTCGCGGTTCAGCACGTTCTCACCCTCAAATGCGTGAGGTTGTAGTTCCTTTGCTTGTCGAATTTAAAAAGCTTTTACCGTTAATATTTGAGGACATTAATGTTGAATAATGTTAGTAAGCTGTTAATCTGTCTGCTTGCCGTATTTACATTTGTATCCTGCACACCGATCGGCGAACCGGAAACGACTGTCGAGAGCTTTACTGTTCCCGAAACGACGATAATAACCACAACCACGCCGACAACCACAACTGTCGCAACGACCACGACACAAGCACCTCTTAATAAGCGAATAAAGTTTTTAGCTGTGGGCGACAACCTCATCCACACCTATATCTACTATGATGCGGCGGAGAGGGCAACTGCTTTGGGGAATGACGGCGGCTATGATTTCACAGGAATGTATGACGGCATCCGCGAGCTTGTGGGCGACGCCGATATTGCCTATATTAACCAAGAAACGCCACTTGCAGGCGAGGACTTCGGCTACAGCGGCTATCCCCAGTTTAACACCCCCCGTGAGATGGGTACAAACCTTGTTGACATGGGGTTTGATATTATAAATATCGCCAATAATCATATGCTTGATATGCGTGACGACGGGCTTGTCGCGACGATTGATTATTGGGATACCCAAGACGTGCTTCAAATCGGCGGATATGTGGACGAGGAAGATTACGACACCGTACGATACTATGAATATGACGGCGTTACAATCGCGTTTTTGTCCTACACCTACGGCACCAACGGGATTCCGCTTCAAAATAAATATGAGCTTGTGATTCCGCTTCATGAAGACGAGGCGATAAAAAGGCACCTCACCGAGGCGAGGGCTAATGCCGATTTTGTTTTTGTTTCGATGCACTGGGGATGGGAGGATACTTTCACCCCGAACGACGAGCAGAAGCACTTCGCGGAGCTTTGCAACGAATACGGTGCTGATGTGATTATAGGCACGCACCCGCACGTTTTGCAGCCGATTGAAAAGCTCACGCATGAAAACGGCAACGAAACGACAGTGATATATTCGCTGGGCAACCTGCTTTCGACGCAGAGCTATTATCGAAACATGGTGGGCGGGCTTGTGACCTTTGATATTGTCATGACCGACGAAAAAAAGGCGATAGAGAATCTGCTCCTGACGCCGACAATGACATATTATAACAACAGCCATCGCGAATTATCGCTTTATCTGCTTGAAGATTTCCCCCGTGAAATGGTTAGCACGCATGGAGCACAGGTCAATAAACATTTCACATATGACACGCTTGTTGAAATGACCCGCGATGTTATACCGGAAGAGTATTTGAACTTAAGCTCCCAAGAATAAAGAAGAGCCTCCTCGTGGTGAGGAGGCTCTTTAAACATCTATTCCTACCCCTGCAAACTGTTTATCAGGCTTAAAACGCTGCTTTGGTTCTGCAAAATCATTGCCAGAACCGACTGTTGAGCCTGTGCTAAAATCTGCAACTTTGCAAGTTCCAAAGACTCGGCGGCGACGTCGGTGTCGCGGATTCGGGATTCAGCTTCGGTGAGATTTTCAATATTAACGTTGAGGTTATCAACCTTATGCCCGAGCCTGTTTTCAATTGAACCGAGCTTCGCACGCACCAGCGACACCTTGTTCACGGCGTTATCAATCATATCAAGGGTGCTGTTTGCCGTTTCTTGGGTCGAGATATTAACTTCGGCGGAGGGAGCAAGCCCCAAGCCTGCGGCGGTTGTGTCCGAATCTGCTTCAAGTTCGCCGATGGATTTTTTACGCGAAGCATCGGGGTCATCAAGGTATTGCCAAGCGGTGTCATAGGTCAGATCAAAGGTCTTGAGGTCTTTTGTGCGAGCTCCGACCTGCAGCTTCATGCTATCGGAATATGACATTCCGGAGGCACCTTTGTCAAAGATGGTCATGCCGTTGAAATCCGTTTCGGCAATATCGTCAAGCTCTTTGCAAAGCTCCTCATATTCAATCTGCAAAGCGGCACGGTCGGTCTCGTCGTCATATATTCCGTTTGCGGATTGGGTTGCGATGGTTTTCATGCGATTTAATATCGCGTGTGTCTCATTCAAAGCACCTTCAAAGGTACGCACCATAGACATACCGTCTTCGGCATTTTGCACCGCTTGGGTCATACCTGAAATCTGTGAACGCATCTTTTCGGACACGGCAAGCCCGGCGGGGTTATCTCCCGCCTTATTTATTTTATATCCCGATGAAAGCCTGAGCATTATCTGGGCAATGCTGTTGTTTGTCATTCCCATATAGCGTATGGCACTCATTGCGGAAATATTATTTCTCAGTGTCATTTAATCACCCGATTTCAAAAAGCGTATGCTTCCTCATTTAATTTTATCGTACAGTTGTGATATTTCTTAACCGACTTATATGTAATTTTTGTAAATTTATTTAAAGCATTTTATGTATTTTAATTTGCTTGACAATATGTTAGTTTTATGTTAAAATAAAAGTGTATATTTATTATTTCTTATTATTTAGGAACATTATGAAAAGCTATGATTTAGTAACCCCGGCAGGCACATCCGATCTGCTCCCGCCCGAAGTCAAGAGGCTTCGTGCCGCTGAAAATGCCCTTTGCACGCTCTTTGAGGCTCATGGATTTTCCGAAATAGCCACAACAGAGCTTGAGTTTATGGACGTTTTCAACCTCAAGAGCCGACATTTTCCTTCCGAGGGTTTATATAAAGCGATCGACGACAAGGGGCGGCTTCTTGCCCTTCGTCCCGATTCAACCATGCCTATTGCAAGGCTTGCGGCATCAAGGCTTCGTGCATATTCATCCTTGAAGCTATACTATAATCAAAAGGTATACCGCAATTCCCCCGGAGCAAGACGCCGAAACGACGAACTTCGCCAGATGGGTGTTGAGCTTATCGGCGAACAGGCGGGAATTAACAGCGACCTTGAAACCGCGAAGTTAGCACTTGATATCTTTGGACTTTTGCCGGAAGGCACCAAATGTATACTCGAAATCGGCGACATCGGCATAACAAAGATGCTTTTGGAGCTTCTGCCTGTATCGGTTGAAATTAAAGAACAGCTCCGAAACGCCGTTGAGACGAAAAACTCCCCCGAGCTTGATGAAATCTTAAAGGGTATTGATTGTGACGAGGGATTAAAAAAACAACTTTTAAAGCTCCCGACTTTATACGGCAACGAATCTTCGTTTGAAAAAGCGTTTTCGATTTTTACCGACAACGCGGTTTTGGGGAGAATAACGAAGCTCCACGAGTTTTATCAAAAACTTGTAAGTCTTAACGACCGCAAAAACACGTACATAACCGTTGATTTTGGCTGTGCGAACAAGATGGACTACTACACAGGGACTATAATTCGCGGATATATCGAAAACGCGGGCGAAGCGGTGATTAACGGCGGCAGATACGACAACCTGATAAGCGAGTTTGACAGCAGTCTGAATAAACCTGCAATTGGTTTTGCAGTAAATATGGACATTTTTGCCGCGAATTTGCAGGCAGAAAAAATCTCAAATACCCCGCATAAACTCCGCATTGCCCTCACCAAGGGCAGGCTTGAAAAAAAGGCAATTGAACTTTTTGAAGAAATCGGCTTTGATTGCACCGAAGTTCACGAAAAGGGCAGACGGCTTATCCTTAATGTAAAGAGTTCCGACCTTTCCTTTGAAGTAGTTTTGGCAAAGCCCAACGACGTTATTACATATGTTGAATCGGGCGTCTGCGACCTGGGCATAGTCGGGAAGGACACGATTTTAGAGGACGGCGGCAAGTTTTTTGAGGTGCTTGATCTTGGTTTCGGCAGGTGCAGATTCGCTGTTGCCGGCAAAAAGGGGCTTAAGACATCCACTGCCATCAAAACCATTGCTACAAAATACCCGAAGGTTGCAAGGAGCTTTTATGACGGCAGGGGCGCGGACATAGACATAGTGAAAATCGAGGGCAGTGTTGAGCTTGCACCGCTTTTGGGGCTCTCCGATGCCATCGTTGACATAGTCGAAACCGGCTCAACCCTTGTTGAAAACGGGCTCGAAGTCTATGAAGATATCGTGAACCTCTCCGCAAGGCTTATCGCGAACAGGGTCAGCCTGAAAATGTACCGAAACGATATAAGGAAACTTTTTAAGGATATTAAATCCAAACTTAAGGATTAATTTATGAATATAAAACGAATTGTTGCCGACGGTGTGACAGAAAAAGAGTATTTAGCCGATGTGAGAAAACGCGGTGTTTCGACCGACAAACAGGTTACAGCGGTTGTGGCTGAGATTATTGATGCCGTTCGCGACGGCGGCGATAACGCTGTAAATGCCTATACAGAGAAGTTTGACGGGAGCCTCCCTCCCTATATTGAGGTTCCCCGCGAAGTTATCAACGATGCTTTGACGGCGGCGGACGAAAGCTATGTCAATGCACTATTAAATGCCATTGAAAACATATCAGACTTTCACAACCGCCAAAAGGAGCAGTCGATTATCGTTCCGAAATCCGACGGCTGTATTTTAGGACAGCGAGTACGCGGACTTGAAAGGGTCGGGCTTTATGTTCCGGGCGGGCGTGCCGCATATCCTTCAAGCGTTTTGATGAATGCCGTTCCGGCGAAGATCGCGGGGGTGGGCGAAATTGTTATGGTCACACCTCCTCTTAAGGACGGCACACCGAACGCGGATATCCTCGTTGCGGCGGCTCTTTGCGGCGTTGACAGGGTTTTCCTTTGCGGCGGAGCACAGGCGGTTGCCGCCCTTGCATTCGGAACAGAAACTATTCCGAAATGCGATAAGATCGTCGGACCGGGCAATATCTATGTTGCAACGGCGAAGAAGCTTCTTTTCGGAACCGTTGATATAGACATGATTGCGGGACCGTCCGAAATTTTGGTTGTCGCGGACAAAAACGCTAATCCGGCATTTTTGGCGGCGGATCTTCTTTCCCAAGCGGAGCACGACCCGATAGCTTCCGCAGTGCTTATTACCGATAATGAAAATATTGCCGATGAGACAATAAAAGAGCTTGAAATTCAGCTTGCAAAGCTTCCCAAAAAAGAGATAGCAGAGCAGTCGCTTTCAAACTTCGGTGCGGTGATAATAGCCCCCGACATTAACTCTGCCATATCCCTTGCAGACAATTTTGCACCCGAACACCTTGAACTTCAGATTGAAAATGCTTTGTCATACATCGGCAGGGTTGATAACGCCGGGTCGGTATTTTTGGGGTACTATACCCCCGAAGCTTTGGGCGATTACTACGCAGGACCTAACCATGTTTTACCCACATCGGGTACAGCGCGGTTCTTCTCGCCGCTGTCGGTGTATGCGTTCACAAAGCGGAGCAGTTTCATATACTATACTAAAGAAGCACTTGCCAAATCCGCTGACGATATCGTGACTATCGCGAAAAAAGAGGGTCTTGACGCTCACGCAAACAGCGTCACCATCAGACTTTACGAATAGTAAGAGGAAATACCATGTATGAATTAAATAAGAAGCTCAGAAAGATTGTCGGCTACGACCCGGCGGCAGGGACTTCAAAGATAATCCTTGATGCCAACGAGTCGCCCTTCAACGCTCTTGACAGCTTTCGCGATGAAATAATGACGGCGGTTGGCAATTTAAAATTAAACCGCTATCCCGATCCCTATGCCACAGAGGTAGTGACGGCTTTCGCAAAATTTTACGGTTTAGATGAAAAGTATGTGACTGCCGGGAACGGCTCCGATGAACTTATCAGCATAATTATCTCCTGCTTTCTGCAAAAAGGGGATAAGATTTTGACCCTTTCGCCCGATTTTTCAATGTATGCTTTCTACTCAAAACTGTATGAGACAAACGTTACGATAATGCCCAAGGACGAGATCTATAACACCTTCTCGGTGGGTAAAATCATCGAGCAATGCAACAATAACGACATTAAAGCGGTGATATTTTCAAACCCCTGCAATCCGACATCCCTGGGAATCAAACGTGAAGAGATCATAAGGCTTATTAAAAACGTCTTCTGCCTTGTGGTTATCGACGAAGCCTATATGGATTTTTGGGATCAGAGCATATTACAAGAAATCGAAGATTTTGACAACGTTATCGTCTTAAAAACCCTTTCAAAGGCTTTCGGTGCGGCAGGCATACGGCTTGGATTTGCGGTCTCTAACGAAGTTGTCACAGGGGCACTTCGAGCGGCAAAATCGCCCTATAACACCGATCTTTTTTCGCAGGAAATCGGGCGGATTATCCTTTCACACCCGGACGAGGCGGCAAAGAATATCGCATATATCAAGGCTTCAAGGGAGAGACTTCAAGAGGAATTGACGGAACTGTCACGAATATATCCCTGCCTTGACAAGGTCTACGACTCGCAGACGAATTTCGTGTTTATAAAAACATCAAAAGGGCTTGCGATATATGAAAAGCTCCTTGAACGCGGAATTTCAATCCGATACATGGGGATATACATAAGAATCACCGCCGGGACAAGGGAAGAAAATGAAGAGCTTTTAACCGCTTTACGCGAGATTTTAAAAGAACTCTGCGATACAGACTGAGGTGTTTATGAGAGAATCAAAAATCACACGGAAAACCAAAGAAACGGACGTGACCGTAAGGATTAATCTCGACGGCACAGGTGTTTATGACATAAAAACAGGAATCGGCTTTTTTGACCATATGCTCACAGCCCTTTCCAAACATTCGGGAATAGACCTTGTCGTTTTAACAGCGGGTGACCTTGAGGTTGATGCTCACCACACCGTGGAGGACACGGGGATTGTTATCGGACAAGCCTTATCGGAAGCACTGGGTACGGCGGCGATAACCCGCTATGGCTCTGCGTTTATCCCGATGGACGAAGCTTTGGGCTTCTGTTCTCTTGATATCTGCAACCGCCCCTACTTAGTTTTTGATGCGGAGTTTACCTCCGAAAAGTGCGGCGATTTTGATACGAGCCTGACGGAGGAATTTTTCCGTGCTGTTTCGGTTCACGGCGGAATCACCCTGCATATGAAAAAGATGTACGGCAAGAATGATCATCACGCCATTGAAGCGATGTTCAAAGCCTTTGCTTATGCCCTCAAAACGGCTGTGAAACCATCTGTGTCTCTGCTCTCAACAAAAGGAACATTATGATTGCGATTATAGATTACGATGCCGGGAATATCTTTTCGGTAAAGAATGCTCTGGACTATATCGGTGTTGACTGCATTCTCACCGACAATGTCAAAGACCTTGAAAAGGCAGAAAAAATAATACTGCCCGGGGTTGGGGCGTTTCCTGCCGCAATGGAAAGCCTGCGTCGGAAAAGACTTGTTAATACCATTAAAAAATGTGCGGCAAAGAAGCCGTTTTTGGGAATCTGCCTTGGTATGCAGGTGCTGTTTTCAAAAGGCTTTGAGTTCGGTGAGACGGAGGGGCTGGGGCTTATCCCCGGTGAGGTTCGCCGCATCCCCGTCACCGACAGGGTTATCCCCCACATGGGATGGAATAAGCTTGAAATAAAACACGACTGCCCGATCCTTAAAAAAGGCGACGAAAGCTATGTCTATTTCGTACACTCCTTTGCAGGGTTCCCCGAGGATATAAACCATCTTGCCGCGGCAGTCGATTACGGTATGGATATAACCGCACTTGTGTGGGACGGGAAATTCACCTACGGTTCGCAGTTTCATCCCGAAAAGAGCGGCGAAGCGGGACTTGAAATTCTTCGTCGGTTTGTAAGACTATAGATATGAACAACCATTATTTTACAGACAATCCCGACCCCCAAAACGATGAAAAGTCTTTCACCCTGCGGATCGGGGGGGAAGAGCTTAAATTCTTTTCAAATTCCGGTATGTTCTCGCATGGTGAGCCCGACCCCAATTCGCTTATGCTTATTCGCGAGCTAACACGCTCTGTTAAATCCCATAAAGGTTTAAAACTTCTTGACTTAGGCTGCGGTTATGGGCTTATCGGAATCACGCTCGGGAAGCTGTTTAATACCGATGTGACAATGAGCGATGTTAATGGAAATGCATTGTCATATGCCGAAAAGAATGCAGATATAAACAAAATCAACGCCCATATTCTCAAATCTGACGGCTTTGAAGAGATTAACGAAACTTTTGATATCATTACTCTCAATCCGCCTATCCATGCCGGGAAAGAGGTATGCTATAAGCTTTATGAGGAAACTGCTCTCCGCCTTGAAACGAATGGAAGCTTTTATATCGTTATCATGGACAAGCACGGAAAAAATTCGCATATAAAAAAACTTCGGGATCTTTTCCCGACGGTTGATGTAATAAAAAGACAGAACGGAATAAATATCATAAAATGCAAAGAGGATAACCATGCCGATTAGAATAAAGAAAAGCCTCCCGGCTTTTGAGTTGCTGTCAAAAGAAAATATATTTGTAATAAGCGAAAAGCAGGCGGAAGGTCAGGATATCCGTCCGCTTCGCATCGGCATATTAAACCTTATGCCCAAAAAAATCGAGACCGAAACGCAGATACTGCGTATGCTTTCAAACACGCCGCTTCAGGTGGATATTGAGCTTATTAAGACTTCGCACATATCAAAAAACACCTCCGAGGAGCATTTGACGAAGTTTTATAAAAATTTTGACGAGGTTTCAGACCAGTATTTCGACGGGCTTATTATCACAGGTGCACCGGTGGAAAATCTCCCCTTTGAAGAGGTTGACTATTGGAACGAGCTGACAAAGATTCTCGAATGGACGAAATCTCATGTCTATTCCACCATGCATATCTGCTGGGGGGCACAGGCGGCTTTATACTACCACTATGGGGTGAAAAAGTATCCCCTTGAAAAAAAGAAATTCGGGATTTTCCCGCATCATCTTACCCCCGAAAGCTATGACGGGCACAGCATGAATCCGCTTGTACGCGGCTTTGACGAGAAGTTTTGGGTTCCGCACAGCCGCCATACAGAGGTGAGAGCCGAGGATATCAAAAATACCCCCGGGCTTGTTATCCTTGCCGAATCGACAGAGTCGGGGGTGCATATCGTGACCGACCGCACCGAGCGGCAGATCTTTGTCATGGGGCATATGGAATATGACCGCGGAACGCTTGCGAATGAATATTTCCGCGACCTTGAGCGGGGAGACAAGATCGCAAAACCCGAAAACTATTTTCCCTATGGCGAGGTTGACGAAGCTCCGAACTTCATCTGGCGGTGTCACGCGAATTTGATGTATTCAAACTGGCTCAATTATTGCGTATATCAACGTACACCCTTTGTTATCAGCGAGATTACTCCGATTTAATCAGTTACTCCAGTATTTTCTGTCAAGTGTCCTGAAATTCACGGCACGATTTATATGCTTCTTCTCGATAAGCTCTGAATTTTCGGTATCTGCGATGGTTCTTGCAACCTTTAATATCCTTGAAAATGCACGTCCCGAAAGCCCGAGGGTCTCGAAAGCATCCTTGAAATTCTCCTTAGCATCAGGCGTCATAACGCATATTTCATCGAGCATACCGTCGGTTATCTCGGCGTTGCAGCTGATGCCGGTATTCTTGTAGCGTTTTGATTGAAGCTCACGTGCGACCATAACCCTCTCGCGGATTGCCGCAGAGGGTTCTTCTTTTTTCCCGGAGGAAAGCTTCTCGTAATCAACCTCCGAAACTTCAATCTGTATGTCAAATCTGTCAAGGAGCGGTCCGCTGATACGGTTTATATAGGTCTTCTTTTTAGCGTCGGTGCAGGAACAGACCTTCTTTTTGCTCCCGAAATAGCCGCAGGGACAGGGATTCATCGCCGCAACAAGCATTATAGTACAAGGATATGTAAACTTTCCGCCGGTTCGAGATACAGTTATTTCACCGTCTTCAAGCGGTTGGCGGAGTGCTTCAAGGGTGCTTCGGGAGAATTCGGGGAGCTCATCAAGGAAGAGTACCCCGTGGTGAGCAAGCGATATTTCACCCGGTCTGGGGATAGAGCCGCCGCCTGTGAGAGCGGGAAGCGATATGTTGTGGTGAGGAGAGCGGAAGGGGCGGCTTGTAATGAGCGGCGAGTTCTTGTCAATAAGCCCTGCAACCGAATATACGCCGGTTATGTCGATGGATTCATCAAATGTGAGTTTGGGAAGGATTGTCGGGAGCCTTTTTGCAAGCATGGATTTCCCCGACCCCGGAGGACCGAGCATTAAAAGGTTATGCCCGCCTGCCGCCGCATATTCAATGGCACGCTTTGCGATGGAATGACCCTTCACATCGGCAAAGTCAAGCTCAGACTCAATGCTGACAGATTTTATATCATATTTTTTCTGTGGGGTTATAGTACAGTTTCCGTCAAAATGTGACAAAAGTTCGCGGACAGTTTTAACGCCATAGACGTTGATACCATCAACAACGCTTGCCTCATAGGCGTTTTCAAAGGGAACGTAAATATTTTTATAACCCTCTTTTTTCGAGAGTATAGCCATCGGGAGCACACCGGAGACGGGTTTAATATCGCCGCCGAGCGACAGTTCACCGATAAAAACCGAATCGGAAACATCAATACATATTTCGCCGGTGAGTGACAGCAGAGCGACCACAATCGCAAGGTCACAAAGGCTTCCCGACTTTTTCACGTCAGCGGGGGCAAGGTTGACGGTGACCTTCGCTTCGGGAAAACGCAGACTGCTTGAGCGAAGGGCGGAGCGAACACGCTCTCTGCTCTCCTTCACTGCAACGTCACCCAACCCGATAATAGAGAATTCGGGCAAACCTTTACTGATCTCCATTTCCGTCTCGACATGAAATGCATTAATTCCTAAAAGCCCGCAGCTGTTAATCTTCTTGAACATTTTTTTTGACCTTAAAAAGTTTATTTAATTCTGATATATGAGACAAAGGAATTACCTTTATTCCCTTCGGGGGCTTTTCACCGCTATTATGAGATG
This sequence comes from Ruminococcus sp., assembly GCA_031262225.1. Lineage (GTDB taxonomy): Bacteria > Bacillota > Clostridia > Oscillospirales > Ruminococcaceae > JAISGY01. The sequence continues at coordinate 12,346 of JAISIC010000011.1, forward strand.
TATGGGATTTCGGAACAATGGCCGATGAAAACCCGAGCCTTGCGGCTTCGCGGATTCGAACCATACTGTTCGGAACACCACGAATCTCTCCGCCGAGCCCTATCTCGCCGAAAGCGGCTGTTTCGCCGTCAAAAGGTGTGTCATAAACAGCACTCATGAGGGCGATTGCAAGGGGCAGGTCTCCGGCAGGCTCATCAAGCTTCATTCCGCCGATTATATTCACAAAGACGTCAAGCCTTGAAAGAAAAAGACCTGCACGCTTTTCAAGCACCGCAAGGAGTATGCCGAGCCTGCCAAAGGGAAGCCCTGTTCCGATCCGTGCCGGGTAGTTTGCCATGGATTTAGTAACGAGAGACTGCACCTCCGTGAGAATCGGCCGTGTCCCCTCCATAAGGCAGGCAACGCAGTTTCCGGATATGTTCTCCTGTCTGCCCTCTAAAAGGGATTTTGAGGGGTTTGAAACTTCCTCCAGACCATGGTCTGTCATCTCAAATACGCCGATTTCATTCGTACTCCCGAAGCGGTTTTTCGCGGCACGCAAAATCCGATAACAGTAGTTTTTGTCGCCCTCAAACTGCAAAACAGCATCCACAATATGTTCCATAACCTTCGGTCCGGCAATGCCGCCGTCCTTGTTGACGTGACCGACAAGGAATATGGGGATATGAAGCGATTTAGCGGTGCGGCAGAATATGTTCGTACATTCGCGAACTTGTGAAATACTCCCCGAAGTGCCGTTTGCAGTTTCGGTGTGCATGGTCTGGATTGAGTCGATTATCACTATATCAGGCTTCACGGCGTGGATAGTGTCAACCGCCGTCTCCGCATCATTACAGCTTGAAAGGGAAAGCGATTCATTTTCAACCGAAAGCCTTTTTGCACGAAGCTTAATCTGACGAAGGCTTTCCTCACCTGAAATGTATAAAATATCCAAATCGGGGTTTATCTTGCCGCATATCTGCAAAAGCAGGGTGGACTTCCCGATTCCCGGCTCACCGCCAAGGAGTATGAGCGAACCCTTGACAAGCCCGCCGCCCAACACCCGGTTGAGCTCACCTACCCCTGTGTCATAGCGGATGTCGTCGGTTGTACCCACCTCTTTGAGGGTGAAAACCTCTGCCTTCACGGCGTTTCGTGTTGCGGTTGATTTGGGAGCGGCAGGGGAGACAGTCGTCTCCTCAAAACTGTTCCAAGCACCGCATTCGGGGCATTTACCGTTCCATTTGGGCGACTCAAATCCGCATTCTGAGCATATATATACAGTTTTAGCAGCCTTACTTGCCATTAACAATCTCCTGTCATATGCCTTTATGTTCAAGCATAGACTTAAGTAAAATTCAGTTTATTTTAGGGTGAATATATGAAAAAAATGCTCGGTAGATGGAATGTTTGGTTCATCGCGGCGGCGTTTATCGTTTGTGCGGCGGTGGTGACGGTTGCGGTTATAAATATCGGTCCGGCGGTTGCGGTTATGACCGATTCGGACGGTGTGGTATTCACAAAGCCTGTTTTAGTGCTTGATGCAGGGCACGGCGGCATTGACGGCGGCTGCTCATCCGCAAACGGCGATGTTGAAAAGCATATTAATCTTAATATTATCAAGTCTCTTGACAATATGGCACAGCTTTACGGCTATGAAACCGTTTTAACCCGCGAGACGGACAAATCGATCTATGACAAAGGCGTGACCGGTATTCGCAACCAAAAGGTTTCGGATATGGATAACCGCCTTGAGATTTTCAATTCCTATCCCGATGCGGTTTGCGTTTCGGTTCATCAGAATATGTATACCGACCCGCAGTTCAAGGGTGCACAGATGTTTTATTCTGACACAAACGAAGATAACGAGCTTTTGGCACAGATTATGCAGGAAAAATTTTCCCAGACGATTCAACCCTATAACGAGCGGGAAATCAAGCTTTGCGGAAGCGAGCTGTTCCTTTGCTACTACTGTGATAACCCAACCATCATGATTGAATGCGGATTCCTTTCAAACCCCGATGAAGCGGCACTTTTAATCACACCGGAATATCAATCCAACGTCGCTTTCACGATATTCTCAGGGCTTTCCGAATATAACGCTGTGACAAAATAGGGCTGCTCACTTCACTTCTTTTCGTATATAAATTTTGAAAAATCCACGCCGCGTTTGATTATGATATATGTCACAAACGAGGTTGCGGGGATAAGAAGCGTTAAAAAGCCGAATCCGACCATTCCGAGCACGGAGATTTCTGCAATATCAATCGAAGTTGTGAAAATCGCCCTGAACGGGAGCTGCCAGTTCGCTAAAATCGTATAGAGCGGGAGGAAATTAGGAATTACTCCCGCTTTACTTATTATCAACAGAGCGTATAAAACAAGTGGAATTATACCGATTATTATGCTCATCTTAAGCGGCATTAATGGGTCAAATGGCTTGCCTTGGCGATTTAGGGCTTCATCTGTCTTCGCACAGTTATAGCTCCAGTTGAAAACGAGCCCTAAAGTTATACCCAGAGTACAGATACAGGCGATTATTAATAATAGTAAAGAGTTGCTCAGCATTGCAGTTATAGACAGATTGATGAAAAGGGTAAAAATCTGCGATATAAAAAGATAGCCGATGCCGCGTAAAGACCGCCCGAGCAGCGTTTCGGGGCGATTATTTCTGACCATTGAACCTTTTTCCAAGAAAACTTCACCTATTCCGAAAGATTTTTAAGTTTTTTTATGAACCTTTTCGCCGCATCTGCCGATTCAAGGGCGGCGAAGATGGTGTCATCACCGGCGATTGTCCCGGCAATCTCTGTTCCGAAAACATCGTCAATCCGCACACAGACAGCTCCTGCAGTCCCCGGCTCACAGATTATCACAGCAAGATTGTCTGCCTGACGAATGTCCTTAATCCCGGTACCCAACACGGTTGGAGACTTTTTCGCCTTAACATAGCGAAGCACGCCGTCAATGCGGGATTTCTTAATATCAAGCTCCGAAAAATCGCGGGATAAAGTCGCTTGAGTGCAGTCAAAACCCGCTTCGGAAAGCTTTTTAAGAATCGCACTCTGCTCGCTGATTATGTTTTCATTTACAATAGATAAAATTTGTTGCTGTCTTAAAGTTTTCAACACGACACCTACTTCAAACTCTGGAACAGCTTGCCGTTGACCGATTCATAGAAAGCGTTCGGCTTCAGATCAATGAGACAAAGCGGCTTATCCGATTTTTTAATGAAAAGTTCGTCGCCGTCTTTCAAAACTGCCGCTATAACCCCGTCGGCAACGATACGGACAGGCTCCGACGCGGAATAGGGTGATGACAGGTCGGCTTTTATTTTTAGCACCGTTTCGCCCGAAAAGATAATCGGACGCATTGAAAGCGTGTGGGCGGCGATGGGGGTGAGTTCCATGCAGTTTGCGTCCGGCTCGACAATCGCTCCGCCGTTTGCAAGGGCATAGGCGGTTGAACCTGTGGGAGCCGCAACGATAACCCCGTCGGCACGGAAAGTCGATACCATATGAAAAGCTGTGTCAGCATTTTCGGACAAACACTTGCTGTTCGCGGCGAAAACGGTAAAATCGGTTATCTTAGAAATCGGGCGGATTGCC
>JAISIC010000026.1 GCA_031262225.1 Ruminococcus sp.
CTCTTTGATGCAACACAAACAATGGTTGCAAAGCTTGACGACGACACATATCAGGTACAGGTTGTAAGCTGGTATGACAACGAAAATTCCTACACCACACAGATGGTTCGCACAATCAAGTATTTTGCGGAACTGGCATAAGCGATTAAAAATCACAGCCCTTGCTTTATGCAGGGGCTGTTTTTGTTATATTGACTGTTGACAAACGCAAAAAAAACGAGTATACTATAAAAAAGGACGTGATTTCATGCGAACACCGAGGGTTTATCTTGATACGTCGGTTATAAGTCACCTTGACCAGCCGAAAAAACCGATTGAACAGGAATATTCACTGCGGCTTTGGGATGCAATAATAGCAGGAGAGTATGAAGTTTGGTTGTCGGATGTGGTACTTACCGAAATAAACAAATGCAAACCGGACAAACGAGAACGGCTCTTCGATTTTTTATCTAAGATTAAGCATAATAATATCCCGCTCACAGATGAATTAAGGACTTTCGCAAATAAAATCTTAGATCAAAAAATCTTACCGTCAAGTTGTGAAGAAGACAGTCAGCACATTGCAGCAGCGGTTTTGACAAATTCTGAATTTTTATTATCGTGGAATCTAAAGCATCTCGCGAATTTCACAACAAACGATAAAGTCAGATCGCTTTCATTTGTTGAATATAACCGCGAAATATCTATAATAACACCATCATTCTTATTGGAAGGAGATTAATACAATGAAAAAAGAATTACCGCCGCCCCCGGAGATAAGTGATGATTTTACCTTGGAGGATATCCGTAAAATCCGTGACTATCATTATGAGCTTTTCAAAACAATGACTTGGGAAGAGCAAAAACAATACTATCACGAGGGATACCTCAGAGCCATGAAAGAAATGGCGGAACTTAAAGCCTCAGGTAAAACATTCCCGCCGCCCAAGCGGATTGAAGTCTGAAATCCAACAGCCCTTGCTATTATAGCAGGGGCTGTTTTTTTCTAAATTCTTTTTTGTTGCCGGTATACCCCGTTTTCGTCAAAGGTATAAAGGATATCTCCTATTTGGTATTCGCCCTTTACCGCGATGTTATCCTTGTCAAAATAGTAATAATTGCCCCCGATTTTATACCAACCTTTAAGGAGCGTCCCGTTATAGCCGTAATAGCGGTTATCGCCTATGTCAATGAAACCGTTTTTGAGGGGGTAGGGTTTTGGAGCAATGATCTCCCAAATATCATCAAACGGGGTGTTAGTTTTAACATTCAAAGTGTAATAGAAGCTGTAATCGGTGAACGAAAACCGTTGTTCGTAATATGTTTCATCCAGATATGGGTAAGGAACTTCAGTTATTATATCGGTAATAGCGAACTTTCCGTCAACATAATCAAAAACCGTAGCAGATGAAAGGTTCTGCCTAACTTCATATGAGCCGTTTATTTCGATATCGCCGACAATCTTTGAAACCGCTTGGTCACCGCGGACATAATTGCCGCCGTTATATTTTCTTATGCGTTCAAAAACGATGGATGTATTATCGGTCACACCGGTAATGGTGTATATACTACCGGAAACGGAAGGCTCAATATGAATCTCCAGCTCTCCGGTCTTTATATTTTCAATATCAACAAACCCCGGGAGCAGTATATAACCATCCTCAACTATCGTGTCCATCTGCGAAGTGTAGTCAGGTGAATATGCCCCATCAGGTTTATCGGTATATCTTTGCAAGATTTCCTTATCGGTTTTGTATTCATCCGCCGCCGTCGGAAACTCTAAAATATCAATCCGCGGATTATAAAATGTAATCGAATCACTTTCGTCCGCGAAAACAGAAACCCCGAGAGTAAAAGCAAGACAGAGCGATAAGAAAATTGAAATCGTTTTTTTCATAAGCCTATTATAACATTAATAGAAAATATATGCAACACATTTTTTGAGATTTTATGTGATTTTTATGCTATTGACAACCTTGTAAAAATGTGCTACAATACCATTAGCAGTTCAAATTCAGACTTTTATGTGAGGGAATATGAAAACAAAAAGATTTTTCGCGGCGGTTTTATCCGTCATTATGATATGTGTCGGAGTGCCTTTGACGGTGAGTGCGATGGATGATCCGCCTTCTACATACCTATACGAGGGAACAAACTTTACATACGCCATTGACGGAACAGAAATCATAATTACAGGCTACGACACAACTATATCGGCAAACCTGATAATCCCGTCTGTGATTGACAGAAAACCTGTCACCGCAATCAAACTTATGGCTTTTGACAACATTTCTTCTCTTGAAACTGTAACTATCCCCCATGGAGTTACATCAATCGGAGATTCTGCTTTTGCTGCGTGTACTTCTCTCACAACCATATACATCCCGGCAAGTGTAGTTATTATGGGCACTGATATATTCGACAGTTGCAATGCCTTAGATGTGTATACCGTCAACGACGTGGACTTCGTCGGCTTTAATTACGGCTATCCGTTTGATAGCTTAATAATTACCGTAAGCGATATTACATATGCGAATACATACCAACGTCCAAACTCAAACACGCAAATCTATTCTCACGGTGAAGGCGTATCGAATTTCACTGCGTTATCGGGCAGAGAGGGCTATACCTTTGCGGGCTGGTCGCCCTCAAGCATATCAACTACCGCAATGGGAGCAGTGACGATAACGGCGACTTGGACAAAGAACCCCGAACCCGAAGTTGACACATCTGTCCCTCCGCACCTTTCCGTTTCCGACATTATCTACTCTCCCTCATCTCCTCCGGCAATCCCCGATTTTTCGCTGATAACCCAAGAAGCAAAAAACATCGACGTAATCGCAATACTCAACAAGTCGGGAAGCGTGAATAGTGCGAAAACAAGGCTTGAAGTTTTGCGTGCCGCAAGGACTAAGGGAGTTACAAAAATAACCTTGATTCTCCCCGAAGATTGTATAGGTATTTCAACAGCGGCGATACAGAAATGTGTCAAAGCGGCAGGCTCTATACCGATATTTTTGTCGTATGATGAAAAAACGGTAAGGCTTACAAGCGGGTCAAAGCAGGTTTTGACGAAACTATATTATAGTGCAAAATGAATGAAACACAGCCCTTGCTATTATGCAGGGGCTGTTTTTGTTATATTCGCTTAAAATTTTGAAATATTTTGTTATCGAATCTTAATTGACATTGAAAATTCACAGTTGTATAATTAAAGCATAAAGCATTTCCAAAAAAGGGGTGTTCATATATGTTTAAGCGTTTAATTTCAGCCCTGTTAATTATGTCCCTGCTAAGCTTAACCGCAGTCCCTGTTTTTGCCGAAGAAAAGACTGTCACCACACGCGACGGCGGTTATTATTACGATGAATATACCTATAGTTTCACCGAAGATTACTATGATTACCCGGACTTTATTTTCGGTGCGGGGGACTATGTCTATGCGGTGAATTATAACCGTATATCCGACAGCAAACTTTACAGTTATAAAATTTATGAATTTGACAGAGAGGCGAAGCTAAAGAAAAAATATATTCTGCCTGTTGACAAAGGGCAGAGATATCTTGAATTTTCCTGCGATAAAAACGGCAGCGTGAAGATTGTTGTCTTTATGCCCTATGAAGAGCCGAAACCGGGTGTAAGCCGTTTGGTCGGCGAAAGGGTTACATACAGGCTTGACGACAAGATTCTTGAAAGGCTTGAAACAGAGGAAAATTTCGTTTATTTTGATGGCAACGGCAATAAAACTCATGATATAACAGGGCAATTTGACGAATTTTTTAACGCAGGCGAAACGGACATAAAGTCTGCTTCTGTAAGGGACGGAAGCCTTTACGGCACCTATGCAGACGGTAAAACCGCGATGCTTGCAAACAAAGAGGTTATTGAATATAACCTTACACGAGACCGCAATAATTACTATAGATTTGTCGATTTGCAGCGAGGCGATTTTGCGATTCTTTATGGATCCACTTTGCGTATCTTCCGCAAAACGGAGCGAAAGCACCCCGACCTTGAAGAATTTTATGTGGGCTATACAGGCGTTTCACAGTATGATTATCAACCCTTTGTCAATGCCTATAACGAAACACATGACGACTATGTTGCCGTTCCGAGGTATATAAACGAACCGCTTGACACATCAAGTTCAAGGATTGATATTTTAATAACTTCACAGCTTGACCCCTTGTATATAAGTTCAAAAAAGAACGGGCATCTTGCCGACCTTTATGAGTTTATGGGTGACGGATACTTTAATGAAGAGAAGATTTTGATGAATCTGCTCCGTCCCTCCGAGATAGACGGCAAGCTTTATAACTTTTCGCCGCTTTGGGAGTTTGATGTTATGACCGCGAATGCCGATATGGTGAAAGACGGCGGATTTTCAAGCTTCGATGCAATGATTAATATTGAAAAGCAGCTTGAAGGCAATGAACAGCTTTTCTCAAATAAAACCAACGACAGCGTTTTTAACGTTATTTCGGAGCAGTATATGACCGATTATTACAACGTTGAAACCGGAGCGGCGGATATAAACCCCTCCGACCTTGAAGCTCTGAAAAGCTTTGCCAATCTATATCCGACCAGGGCGGAGTATCAAGCTTCGGAAGATTACGACAGATCGGGTTTTACAAACTATTTCGGTTATTATGAGGGCGGCGATTATCCTCCCTATGATATATCGCAGTTTGATATGGGTGATTATCGTAACGGACGGTATAAAGCATCGGTGTTCACAGGCATAACATTACCCGTTGACAGCGATTATGAAGACGAGTACTACTACAATATCTTCCGCAATTTCAGTTCATATGTGAATATTTTATATGACGGCAACTTCTCGCTACCCGGGTTTTGGGGGAAAGGGCTTGTTAAAGGAACGCCTACCAACCTTGATACCGTTTCCGTGTCGGCATATGCAGTAAATGAGGACGGTGCGAAGTCTTTCATTAATTTCCTTCTGTC
>JAISIC010000028.1 GCA_031262225.1 Ruminococcus sp.
GACCTTTCACAAAGAGAACGCACTTATCGAAAAATTTTTGGAAAATATTTTTTTCTAATCAAACAAGGAGGTTTTTTCATAATGAATATGAAAAAAACTATCGCAGCTGTTGCTGCATCCGCACTTGCTATCTCTGCAATAGCAGTTCCCGCATCCGCTGAAGTTGCTGACGCGGCTGTTCTCGGCACAAAATTCACATATTCCCTCGTTAAGAACTACAACATCGGTAAAGACGGTTCCACCGCTGTTCAGACCCAGACAACCGCTTTAGGTGATGCAGATGCTGCTGAGGGCGTTGCTTACGACGACGGTTTCCTCATTTCCCTTGACGGCGTTGACCTTAACAAGGAAATCACAATCACAGTTCTTCCCGGCGCAGGCGTTCAGGGCACAGCGTTTAACGCTAACTTCGTTCTTCCGGGCGGCACCGACGGCAACACAACATTCATTCCCGCAGGTATCACATACATCACCGACGGTTTCGTAAACAAAGATGACGGCACAACAGCTCCTTACACCGATGATGACGGCACAGAGGATAACTTCCTTTATGTTCAACCCGGCGTTGTTGGTTTCGCAGGTCCTGCAGTTATCACCATTAAGGGTTCTGCTGTTATTCCCATAGCTGAAACAGATGCTAACTACCACAGCCAGGAATCTGCAAGAAATTATATCATGAAGGAACACCCGACACTCTTCAGTGTTTATGAGGTAGGAGGTGTTGCAACAGGTAGTAATGCTTCTGCTGAAGGCAACTTAGCTATACTCCAAGCAGGCACAGCAACAGGTTGGGATAACGGCGATGATGATTCCGAATTAGCAACAACTCTCGACACTGATAACTACGAGTTCGCTACCGATCCTACATCTGCTGCAGCTCCCGATTTCGCAGAATCCGCTAAGATGGTAACCGGTCTTGCTAAGCCCACAATGACAGCTGTTTCCAAGCCTTATAAATCCACCCTCAACGGCGGTCTCGGCACTTGGGTTGCTACAGGCGGTAACACAACCGATATCATCGCTTGGCTCCAGAACTCCGGCACAATAGCTGATCTTCCCGCAGGTCTCGCTGCACAGGCTGCTAAGAATGCTGATAACGACGCTAACGGCTGCGTAGTTCTTAAGTCCACCAACAAGGCTGCTGCTAACAACAACTACAAGAACGTTCAGGCAGTTCTTAACGACTGCATCACTTCTTACGACAACGTTACCTTCACCTTCAACACAGCTAAGGACAAGGTAATTCAAAACGCAGGCAGTGACTACAATGATTTCTACACAGGTTCTCAGCCTTGGTACGGCGGCACTGACAAGTACATGAACGCTTTCGGTCAGTCCATCTACAACCTCTACGGTGATGAAGGTTCCGGCAACCAGCCGTTCGACCCCAACATCTACTTCCAGCCGTTCGCAAGCCTCGGCGTTGCTTACAACCTCTTCTCCGGCGCTCTTATCATCAACGATTCTTACACAATGCAGCTTGCTGACACTAATGTATTCTCTTACAACGGCACATCCCTCACATTCGATTGGGATACCCTCAGAGATAACATCTACACAACCACCAACACAGCTCTTGACCTTATCTGGACAATGAAGCTTGCTACATCCGTTGACTGGTACTGGGATTCCCTCGACGTTGCTTTCGCAGTTGATTCCGGCGACACCGGCGAATCCGCTGCTCCTGTGACCGAAGATGATGAACTCATCGACGAAGAAATCACAGACGCTCCCGTTGACGAACCCACTGATGAGCTTCCCGAAGTTCTTCCCGAAGAGCCCGTTGCTCCCGCTGCTAACCCCGGCACAGGCAACGCTCCCATCGCTCTTGCAGTTATTCCCGTTGCTCTCGCAGCAGCTGCTATAATCGCTAAGAAAAGAAAGTAGTCAGTACGTTCGCTAACGCGAAGTACAAGTAGAATCCCTTTGCGGAAACTACGATGAAATCAAAGCAGTAAACAACGATAGCCCCCGTAGGCAACTGCGGGGGCTATATGTTAAAAAGGTGATAATAACCATGAACATGAAAAAAACTATCGCAGCTGTTGCCGCAACAGCTTTGGCGATCACCGCTCTTGCAGTTCCCGCCAACGCAGAGGTTGAAAATGCCGCTGCCCTCGGCACAAAATTCACATACTCACTCCTCAAAACAAACAACATCGGCAGAGACGGCTCTGTGCAGGTTCAAACACAGACTACTGCCCTTAATCTCGTAGAAGTTGCATATGGTGATCCTTACGGTGCAAACGCCGGCTTCCTTGTTTCGCTTGACGGCGTTGACCTCGGAAAAGAGATAACCATCACCGTTCTTCCCGGCATCGGCATTCAAGGCACAGCCTTTAATGCATCCTTCATCCTTGACGGCTCGGGTCAAACCTTCATCCCCGCTGGAATCGACTATATAGACGACGGCTTTGTCAATAACCCCGATGCTCCCAAAAAAGATATCCACGGCACCCAAGATGACTTCTTGGTTGTTTATCCCGGCACTGTCGGCTTTGACGGAGAAGCTGTCATCACCGTCAAAGGTACGGCAATAATCCCCATTGACTATGAAAACACTAATTACGAAAACCAAGCGGCGGCTACCGCTTATATACAGAACAATAAACACACCTTCGACGTTTACGGCTGGTACGAAGCATATGATGAAGATATAAATCCGGTAGCTGCGAACAACTACGGGACCAACCGCGGCAATGCCTATTTACTCGGTCTTGGCGTCTATAAAACCTCTCAAGCAACCGGCTTTGACGACGAAATTGACAACGAAGTCTACGGCTTTAGCGGCTTAGATTCTGACGCCGATGAAATCTACTTCACCGATGATTTCAGGCAATCCGCAAAGATGGTCACAGGGCTTTCTAAGCCGACGATGAAAGCCGTTTCCAAGCCTTATAAATCCACCCTCAACGGCGGTCTCGGCTCTTGGGTTGCAACCGGCGGCAACACCCCCGATGTTATCGAGTGGCTTCAAGGCAAAGACACCGCTTCAAGGCTTTCCGATAAGCTTGCGGCAAAGTCGGCAAAAGCTTTAGATAACGGCGACATTGTCCTAAAACCTTTAACCGCAGACAGGGCTTTGGCTGAAAACAACTATGTCAATGTACAGGCAGTCCTCAACGACTGCATCACCTCTTATCCGAACGTCACCTTCACATTCAACACAGCAAAGGAAAACATCATAACGGCGGGTGATTATATCGATTTTTACAGCTCCGCTTCGTCATCTGCCGCTTCGACAGATAAATATAAAAACGCTTTCGGGCAATCCCTATATAACCTTTACGGCGATGAAGGTTCCGGGAATCAACCGTTTGATCCTGCTATCTATTTCCAGCCCTTTGCCGACCTCGGCGTTGCTTATAACCTCTTCTCCGGCGCTCTGATCATCAACGACACCTACACAATGCAGCTTGCCGACACCAATGTTTTTGCATATAACGGAACGTCTTTGACCTTTGATTACGACTCGCTCCGCGACAATGTTTATACTTCGACCAACACATATCTCGACCTCATCCACAGCATGAAGCTTGCGACATCCGTTCCTTGGTACTGGGATTCACTCGACGTTGCTTTCACACCTGATTCGGGCGACACAGGCGAATCGGAAGCAGCTGTAATCGAAATTGATGAACTAATCTGATAAAAGAGATTAAAAAAGATGAAAATTAAAAAAATAGCAGCGGTAATAGTTGCCGCTGCTCTCACCCTATCACTATCAATAACCCCGATTTCTGCCGAAGTCGATGACGCGAATATTATAGGCAACAAATATCACCTTGAGCTTGCCAAGAGGTTTCTTGTCGGCGAGCCGGGCACCGCGATTCTCAACGCTCAAGCGACAATTCCGCACCTCTCTGATCGTATTGAAATAGCAATATATGACAGTATGTTCGACATGACAAAACCGATCAGCATAGAAGTTATATCCAAAGACGGCGTCGTTTTCTTCAAAGACTCGATTATCTTTGAAGGTACAGATTCAAACTTTATCCCGGGCACAGTTGATATAATCGGTGATGATATAATCATCGAAGAAAATACCTTCATTGATGATTCCGGTTATATCACAGTCAGAGGCACCGTTAATCACTATGAAAAAAAGCAGATTGATCTATATGACACCTACAATTCTGAGTATCCGCCGCTTGAAATCTGTGACGATTCGGACGAAAACCGCGTTTCGGCATACACTTTCAGAAGCTTCGTTCCGTTGAGCACAAAAGAGGTTCGGATGCCTTTCAGGTCGGGGCTCAATGACAAAACCCAAGCAGACGCTCCGAAAGAACTCCTGCAATGGCTTTCAAGCTTCCCGCTGCCTGAGGCTGCCTTTAACTATGAAACATATAGGGCAGATTTAGAAGACATTATGGAACGCAACTTTGAAATTGAAGTAGCAGGAGCTGCCGACCCGGATATAGATGCAGAGGATGTTCTGGAGTTATGTCGTTGGTTGAATATTAATTTATCCAGACCAAATGTTGCCGATTTGGCTAAGATAGAAGAGATTAGAACTGCGATTCTTTCCAAACCCGAAAACTTTGCATACGAAGTTGTGAAAACTCTCCCGAACGGCGATATCGTCCCCGACCCGACACGTCAGGCAATCAACAATTATTATAACGTCAGAGCACTCATAAACGATAACAAGGGAAGCTATGACGGAATGCGTTTCACCTTCCACACAGCGGTTGATAACGTGGTAAGCCCCGAATATCTCAAGGCGAATCTGTGGTATGTCGAGCGTGAGCATGTGAACCCCTCGGGAATGTATGCGACCGGCACGATGGGAAAAGACAGGGGCGACGCTTCATATAAATATGCGTTCTCGCAAAGCCTCTATAATAACTACGGCGTTGACCCGTCGGGCAATGTCCCCTTCGACCCGTATATCTACTTCACAAACGGCATAGCATATAACCTTAACACCGCCGCACTCGTGGTGAACGGACAGTATACAATGCAGCTTGCCGACACGGTTCGCTTCGGTTATGGTGCAACAACGGTTGTCTTTGAATACACCGACATTGAGGATAATATATACACCCAAGTCAATCCGTTCCTCAACATGATTACGGATATCCGCTTTGCAACGTCAATCCCCTGGTATTGGGACAGCGTTGACATTGAGTTCTATCCCATCCAAAACCCCGCAGACGAGCTTGACCCCGACGACGACTTCACAAACGACGAACCGGTAGAGTTTGAATAAAACTAAAAACTCCCCTCACAGCGTGTTAACGCAGTGGGGGGAGATTGTTTGTTAATATCCTAAATCCGAATGCGAACCTGTTCGGGCAATATGTATAACGTCTCCTTTTTTAAAGTAAAGGAGTCGCCAGTCGTGTGCAAGTGTCAATGAGTGAAAGCCCAAGTATTTCCCCTTAAGTGGGTGCGGATGATAACTTCTCGGAATCGGTCCGCCGGCTTCCAGCATATCAACAGCGTTATTGAAGATTTCAATGTCAAGCTGTCGATCGGCACAGCGAATAATGTCCTTATCAATTTTAGAATCAAATCTAATTATTTTCATTATGTTTTCTTAAGAGCTCAGCAACATGAGCCCTTGCCTCACCAGCATTATTAAATTCGATATAATTCCTCTCATTTATGCAGTTTTCCATCGCTTCAATTGTTTCAGCATTAGGATTTTCTAAAGCTTCTTCATCAATCCACATTGTATAAACTTTTTTCAAAAAACGTTCCGACATAAAATCTAAGTCTCTTCTTACCATTTCTCTCGCTGACATAAAAATCACCTCAATAATATTATATCCCAAATTTATTAAAAAGTCAACTTCAATTCAAAACTTCACTGAGCACCCTATATAATTCCCTCACCGACACCGGTTTTGAAACATATCTGCTCATCCCTGCGTCATAGCAGCTTTTTTTGTCAAGGTCGAAAATATTCGCCGTCATAGCAATAATCGGAACGGTCAGAGCCGTGCTCGCCTCTGTCGCACGAATCGTCCTTGTCGCCGTCAAGCCGTCCATCACAGGCATCTGAACATCCATCAAAATCGCATCATATCTGTCGGGGTTCTCGGTATAGGCAGTAACCGCCTCGAGCCCTGTCTTCGCCGTGAATATCTTCGCCTTTGTCGGCTCTAAAATCCCTGTCGTGATTTCAATCGTCATGTCGTGGTCATCAACAAGCAGGATATTTTTGCCCGAAAAGTCGGGAGCAATCGCCGTCCGGAAGCTCTGGGCTATCTTCAAGCCGAAGCCCGTCGCCGCCTGTTCAAGAAGTGCCGTCGGCAGAATCGGCACCGTTATAATCTTAACCGCCTGATATCCCGACTTAACGCACATCTCTTGGGCAAGCGAATGATGGTTGTTTTTGGCAAAGATAATGATATTTTTCGGATCGACATATCGGGTTATGTTGCCCATAATGAGTGCAAAATCGGTGATAATCATATCAAACCCGACTATAACCGACGAAAACTCCGCTCCGTGAAGAAGATATCTTGCCGCTGCCGCAAGCGTCGGTGCAGCCGAAACCGTCCCGCCGACCTCCGCCGCCGTCCTTGTCACAAACTCCACAACCTCTTTTTTATTTTCAATAACAAGAATTTTCGACCTAAGAGCAGAAAGATCACGTATAAGCTCCGAATCGCCGCGCTTTTCGGCATGAACAGCGGCAGTAAAGGAAAACTTCAACCCCTTTTCGGGAGCACATTCAACCGCAAGCTCCCCGCCCATGAGTTTGACAATCCCCCTGCAAAGGGAAAGCGAGTTAATGTCGGAATCCGCACCGAATAAAATCCCGACCTTCTGTTCCGTGAAGCCCTTCGCATCTGTCGCAACCGAGAAGAAAAGCTCACGCGACGATTTCATATGTACTCTGATTAAAACTTTGTTCCCCTGCTGTGAAAAATCAATCGCCGAATTAAGAAGATTATAAAGCACCTTTGCAAGCTTGAATCTGTCGGCTGAAATTTTAACGCGGAAAACATCGCGAAGGTCAAGGAATATATTCACATCTTTCGCGTCCGCCTTGACATACACCATATCGAGCACGCTGTCAAGGAGCTCCTCGATATCAAACTCGTTGCTTTCAAGATATATCTTCTCGTTCTCCATCTGATACATATCTGAAAGGGTTTCCACCGTCGCGATAAGCTGATATGAAGCTTCTTCAATTTTCGTCAAAAACCGCCCTATTTCGTCAATATTCTCTGTCCGCCTTGCAAGCACCGTAAGCCCGACAATGGTGTTGACCGGCGTCCTTATCCCGTGAATGGCGTTTGAAAAATATTCCTCTTTCATAGTTTTCCTATCCTATATACATTACTAAAATCGCTATCGTCATTGCCAAAAGCGCGATGATATTAAGCGTTATCATTATCGGTGCAAGACTTTTGCCCTTTTTTCGCGGTGCGATGGTTCGCAAAAACGCCCTTGCCGAAAGGTCAAGCTTCTCCTCCGGCGTGATTGCGTGCTCCGGCTTAATATATAAAAGCGCCTTGTCAAAAAAATCGCTGTCAATCCCGTTTAGCTCAATTACCCTCTTGTTTACTCCCTTAATCATAAATCCCGCTCCTTTAATCCGATAACTTTTAATAGTTTATCCGAGCGGAATTTTCTTATACAGATTGTAGAATATTTAAAGGTTAAAAATAGGCTGTTGAAAAGTATGTTGAAAACGTTGAAAAACGCTGATATAGCTTAAAACACGAATTCAACACGAAATTGTCCATATATTGTACATTTTTCACATCCCTGTGTCAGACAGGGTTTGCGGATGCAAGTCACTATTACTTTCTGTATATTCGTACTCTTTTAATATAATCGCCTGTGAATACATTTGGGAATACCGAAGCTCAAATCTCTGCCTGTTATAGCTGATAATCCCCTTCATGGGGTCGGAAAGCGTCACGATATTGTCGTCATATCCCACAAGGACAAAGCAATGTTCATGATAATACCAATCTAACTTTTCGCCCGTTTCATTGTCAATCCAGCTTTCTTTATATTCCGGCTCAATCATGCCGTCGGTTGCCCAACAAAGCACAGGCGTTCCCGCCCCGATATATGAATAAAGCTCCTCAGGTGTTGCTCCCGAGATGTTTTCTGCTATGTAAGTCTTTCCGCTTTCCGTTTCACGACCGGGAAGATAGCTTTCAGCGGCTTTCATAATAGCCGGAGCAAAACAGCCGTAGCCGTTCCCGAACGGATCGCCGATAAAATATTCAAAAAAACTGTCCTTATAAACCTCGCCGTCAACTGTTTTAACATTCCCCCAGCTAATCGGCAGGTGGTTTTTCGCCATATCCGTCTTTTCGGCATCATAGCCGTAGAAGTTTAATAAAATGGTGAACGCCGTGATTTCACAGCCTGTCGGAAGCTCCGGAAGCTGTAAGATGTTTTCCATCTCTATATATGCAGTCTGCGGCATTATGAATGTCTTTGTAGTAGTTTCAGCCGCTGTTGTCATCGGAATTGCAGTTGTGGTTATCGTCGTTTCTTCTGTAAACGTAGTGGTCGTAGCTTCCGTTGTTGCTGCAGTTTCTGTCGCCGACACCATGGCAGGCATAACTCGTTCTTCACGTTTAGGCAGAAGGGTAATAGACACTATTGCGAAGACAATAATGACCACACATAGGATAATAACAAAAATTCTACCGTTCATGATACTATTGTAGTATAATTTTCACAAAAAGTCAAGATAAAAATATATTTAAAATTTACAAATAATACTTGAACTTCGTGATAAAACGTGATATAATAATAACGTTAAAATTTTTTTGGAGGTTATATATAATATGGCTGTAAAAGTAGCAATAAATGGTTTCGGCAGAATCGGACGTCTTGCGTTCCGTCAGATGTTCGGTGCACCCGGATATGAAATCGTGGCAATAAACGACCTTACCGACCCGAAAATGCTTGCTCATCTTCTCAAATACGACACTGCACAGGGCGGATACTGCGGAAAATACGGCGAAGGTCTTCATACTGTTGAAGTTGGCGAAGATTATATCACCGTTGACGGCAAGAAGATAACTATCTACGCAAAGCCCAAAGCTAACGAGCTTCCTTGGGGCGAACTCGGTGTAGACGTTGTGCTCGAATGCACAGGCTTCTATGTATCGAAAGAAAAATCCCAAGCACATATCGACGCAGGTGCGAAGAAAGTTGTTATCTCCGCTCCCGCAGGAAATGATCTTCCCACAGTTGTTTACGGCGTTAACGAGGGCATTTTGAAGGCTTCCGACACAATCATCTCGGCGGCTTCCTGCACAACAAACTGCTTAGCACCCATGGCTAAGGCTCTCAACGACTACGCTCCCATCCAGACCGGTATCATGACCACCGTTCATGCATACACAGGCGACCAGATGGTTCTTGACGGTCCTCACCGCAAGGGCGACCTCAGAAGAGCAAGAGCTGCTGCTGCTAATATCGTTCCTAACTCCACAGGTGCCGCAAAGGCAATCGGGCTTGTTATCCCCGAGCTCAACGGCAAGCTTATCGGCTCTGCACAGCGTGTTCCCGTTCCCACAGGCTCCACAACAATTCTTGTTGCTGTAGTTAAGGGCAAGGATATCACAAAGGATTCCATCAACGCTGCTATGAAAGCGGCGGCTTCCGCTTCCTACGGCTACACAGAAGATCAGCTTGTTTCTTCCGACGTTATCGGAATGAAATACGGTTCGCTCTTTGATGCAACACAAACAATGGTTGCAAAGCTTGACGACGACACATATCAGGTGCAGGTTGTAAGCTGGTATGACAACGAAAATTCCTACACCACACAGATGGTTCGCACAATCAAGTATTTTGCGGAATTGGCGTAACTGGTTAAAAATCACAGCCCTTGCTTTATGCAGGGGCTGTTTTTGTTATATTGACTGTTGACAAATGCAAAAAAATCGAGTATACTATAAAAAAGGACGTGAAGCAATGCGAACACCGAGAGTTTACCTTGATACATCGGTGATAAGCCACCTTGACCAACCGAAAAAACCGATTGAACAGGAATATTCACTGCGGCTTTGGGATGCAATAATTGCAGGGGAATATGAGGTTTGGTTGTCGGATGTGGTACTTACCGAAATAAACAAATGCAAACCGGACAAACGAGAACGGCTCTTTGATTTTTTATCTAAAATTAAGCATAATAATATCCCTCTCACAGATGAATTAAGAACTTTCGCAAATAAAATCTTAGAGCAAAAAATCTTACCGTCAAGTTGCGAAGAAGACAGTCAACACATTGCAGCAGCGGTTTTGACAAATTCAGAATTTTTATTATCGTGGAACTTAAGGCATCTTGCGAATTTCACAACAAACGATAAAGTCAGATTGCTTTCATTTGCTGAATATAACCGCGAAATATCTATAATAACACCATCATTCTTATTGGAAGGAGATTAATACTATGAAAAAAGATTTACCGCCGCCCCCGGAGATAAGTGATGATTTTACCTTGGAGGATATCCGCAAAATCCGTGACTATCACTATGAACTTTTCAAAACAATGACTTGGGAAGAGCAGAAACAATACTATCACGAAGGATACCTCAGAGCCATGAAAGAAATGGCAGAACTTAAAGCCTCCGGTAAAACGTTCCCGCCGCCCAAGCGGATTGAAGTCTGAAACCCAACAGCCCGAGCATTCAAGCCCGGGCTGTTTTTGTTATATTCGCTTAGAACTCTTATATACCCCGTTTTCGTCAAAGGTATAAAGAATATCTCCTATTTTGTATTCGCCCTTTGCCGCGACGTTATCCTCGTCAAAATAGTAATACTCGCCTCCGATTTTATACCAGCCTTTTAGGAGCGCACCGTTATAGCCGTAATAGCGATTATCGCCTATGTTAATGAAACCGTTTTTCAGCGGATATGGCTTAAGAGCCAAATTATGTGCAAACTCTTCTAACTCTTCTAAAGGCAACCGGGAATCTATATTTATATAGAGTCTATCTCCACCGAAAGAGTTCCAATCAATTGTGGCACGATTGAAAGAGCTGCGGCGGCGAGTTGTAATATCCTTTTCGGGGTTATTTGGTAAGTTTGTAATCTCTTCCGAAACAGATATACGGTAATCCATGTCCTCTGCAGAACCGTAAACGCTATAGTATTCTCCGCCGGCATCTACAGATACCGTAAAGTCACCGGGTTTTATTTTTTCAAAGTCAACTGCCTCCGGCAGCAGTATATAGCCGGCTGTGGAGATGGTATCCATCTCCGCAGCAAAATTATATGTAAAATCTTCGGGTGCGTTTTCATTGAGATATTTTCGTGCGGCATCTTTGTTTGTTTTATATTCAATCATCAGACCCGGCATTTCGAGGATATCAATAATTGCATTCCAGAATATCACAACTTCCGATTCCGCAGAAACAGTGATTCCGATACTGAGTGCAAGAATTGCAGATAGGAAAATTGAAATTATTTTTTTCATATTTCTATTATAACACTTACAGATGAAATTTGCAATACTTTTTCAAAATTTTGATATATTTTGTTATCGAATCTTAATTGACATTATTTTCTGTCAGTTGTATAATTAAAGCATAAGGATTTCCATGAAAAAGGGGTATTCACATATGTTTAAGCGTTTAATTTCAGCCCTGCTAATTATATCCCTGCTAAGCATAACCGCAGTTCCTGTTTTCGCCGAAGAACGGACTGTCACAACACGTGACGGTGGTTATTATTACGATGAATATACCTATAGTTTCACCGAAGATTACTATGATTACCCGGACTTTATTTTCGGCGCGGGGGATTATGTCTATGCGGTGAATTATAACCGTATATCCGACAGCAAACTTTACAGTTATAAAATTTATGAATTTGACAGAGAGGCGAAGCTAAAGAAAAAATATACTTTGCCTGTTGACAAAGGGCAGAGATATCTTGAATTTTCCTGCGATAAAAACGGTGACGTGAAGATTGTTGTCTTCATGCCCTATGAAGAGCCGAAACCGGGTGCAAGCCGTTTGGTCGGCGAAAGGGTTACATACAGGCTTGACGACAAGATTCTTGAAAGGCTTGAAACAGAGGAAAATTTCGTTTATTTTGAAGGCAACAGCAATAAGACGCATGATATAACAGGGCAATTTGACGAATTTTTTAATGCAGGCGAGACGGATATAATGTCTGTTGAAATAAGAAACGGAAGTCTTTACGGTAAGTATGCAGACGGCAAAACCATGATGCTTGCAAACAAAGAGGTTATTGAATACAACCTTACACGAGACCGCAATAATTACTATAGATTTGTCGATTTGCAGCGAGGCGATTTCGCGGTTTATTTAGGTGGAAAATTGCATATCTTCCGCAAGACCGATAGACCGCACGCCGACCTTGAAGAATTTTATGTGGGTTATACAGGCGATTTGGAGTATACATATCAAAACTATATTGATGACTATAACGGAAACCACGACGACTATGTTGCCGTTCCAAGGTATATAAACAGACCGCTTGGCAATGCAGCTACAAGGGTTGATGTTATGATAACTTCACAACGCGACCCCTCGCATATTCAGTCAAAAAAGAGCGGGCATCTTGCCGACCTTTATGAATTTATGGGTGACGGATATTTTAATGAAGAGAAAATTTTGATGAATCTGCTCCGTCCCTCCGAGATAGACGGCAAATTATATAACTTTTCGCCGCTTTGGGAGTTTGATGTTATGACCGCGAATGCCGATATGGTGAAAGACGGCGGATTTTCAAGCTTCGATGCAATGATTAATATTGAAAAGCAGCTTAAAGGCAATGATCAGCTTTTCTCAAATAAAACGAACGACAGCGTTTTCAACGTTATCTCAAAGCAGTATATAACCGACTGGTATGACACCGAAACCGGAAAGGTTGATATAAAGCCCTCCGACCTTGAAGCTCTGAAAATCTTTGCCAATCTATATCCGACCGGGGCGGAGTATCAAGCTTCGGAAGATTACGACAGATCGGGTTTTACAAACTATTTCGGATATTACGAGGGCGGCGATTATCCTCCCTATGATATATCGCAGTTTGATATGGGCGATTATCGTAACGGACGGTATAAAGCATCGGTGTTCGCAGGCATAACATTACCCGTTGACAGCGATTATGAAGACGAGTACTATTACAATATCTTCCGCAATTTCAGTTCATATGTGAATATTTTATATGACGGCAACTTCTCGCTGCCCGGGTTTTGGGGGAAAGGGCTTGTTAAAGGAACGCCTACCAACCTTGATACCGTTTCCGTGTCGGCATATGCAGTAAATGAGGACGGTGCGAAGTCTTTCATTAATTTCCTTCTGTC
>JAISIC010000054.1 GCA_031262225.1 Ruminococcus sp.
GTTACCGACAATATCGCAAAGTATATTGAATCTGCGATCGGACTTAAACTATAGAGAGGTGATACTATGACTGATGATGTCAAACTTACCAGATTTATCGACGCTGTAAACGAAGATATCGATTCCAAAGTCGCTGTTGTAATAAGCGGTGCTGAGTCTGAACGTGATGCTATATTAAAAGAAGCAAAAAGTCAGGCTGATGAACAGGCTTCAAAGCTTTATGACACTAACATGAAACGCATTCAACAGAAGATTACAAGGCAGGTTTCACAAAACGAATTTACAGCGAAAAAGGCTATACTCAAACATCGCGAAGAACTTACAGAAAAGCTTTTCAAAGAAGTTGAGGGTAAGCTTTCCGAGATTCGTGCTAAAAAGGATTATGTCGATATACTCACAAAAAAACTTGCCCTTCTTTCGGTTGAAAGCGGCTCTGAAATTGCCTTGTCACCCGAAGATGAAAAATATGCAGACAGCCTTAAAAAGAGCCTCAAAGCGGATGTAACTTTCACCTCCGACGATGCTATAAACCTTGGCGGCTTCTCCGTTTACAACAAACATAACGGTACAATTATTGATAAAACCTTTGACGGCGCGATAGATGAACAGCGAGCACTCTTTACAAACCGCAACATATTTGCATAGGCGCGCAAGGAAAGAGGATATACATTGAATACAGTTTTCGGTATTAACGGACCTGTTGTGAAGGTTCGCGATACAAAAGCATTTTCCATGATGGAGATGGTTTATGTCGGTAAGAAACGCCTTATCGGTGAGATTATCGGCATAAATTCGGAAGAAACAACGATACAGGTTTATGAATCTACGACAGGGCTTATGCCCGGCGAGCCGGTGGTTGGTTCAGGTATGCCTATGTCTGCCACACTCGGTCCCGGCATCTTGGCAAACATATTCGACGGAATCGAACGCCCTCTCAAGGCTCTTGAAGAGGTTACAGGTGCTTTCATTGCGGAAGGTGCTTCGGTTACAACCCTTGACGAGGTTAAAAAATGGGATGTAACTCTTACAGTCAAGGTCGGCGATACTTTAGAAGCAGGGCAGATTTTTGCAACCTGTCCCGAAACGCCTGTAATAATGCACAAATGCCTTGTTCCTCCCGACATTTCCGGCGAGGTAACCTTCATTGCTCCCGACGGACAATATAATATCCTTGAAAAGATTGCGGTTATAAAGTCTTCCGATGGTACCCTTCATGAACTGCATCTTGCACAAAAATGGCCTATAAAAATCCCCCGCCCGATGAAAAAGAGGTTAGCGGTTTCGCGTCCGCTCATCACGGGGCAGAGGATTATCGATACAATTATCCCCATTTCAAAGGGCGGCACGGCGGCGATTCCGGGCGGATTCGGAACAGGTAAAACGATGACCCAGCATCAGCTTGCGAAGTGGTGCGATGCGGATATTATCGTTTATATCGGCTGCGGGGAACGCGGAAACGAGATGACCCAAGTCCTTGAAGAGTTTACGGGACTTGTTGACCCGAAGACAGGCAATGCCCTCACCGACAGAACTGTGCTTATCGCCAACACATCAAATATGCCTGTTGCGGCACGTGAGGCTTCTATCTACACCGGCATCACCCTTGCCGAATACTATCGCGACATGGGTTATCACATCGCTATCATGGCGGATTCGACATCACGTTGGGCAGAAGCACTCCGCGAAATCTCGGGACGTCTTGAAGAGATGCCTGCCGAGGAAGGATTCCCTGCATATCTTCCATCACGTCTTTCAGAATTTTACGAGCGTGCGGGATATGTTGAGGCACTCTCGGATAACGAAGGCTCAATCACCATTATCGGTGCGGTGTCGCCGCAGGGTGCGGACTTCTCCGAACCTGTCACACAAAATACAAAGCGTTTTGTAAGGTGCTTCTGGGCTCTGGATAAAAACTTAGCATATGCCCGACACTATCCGGCTATAAACTGGAACGACAGCTATTCGGAATATGTTGACGAATTGTCTGAATACTACCACGACAATGTTGACATAAATTTCATGAGCTACCGCCAACAGATTGCAAATATCCTGCATGAAGAAAGCAAGCTGATGGAGATTGTGAAGCTTATCGGTTCGGATGTGCTTCCCGAAGATCAAAAGCTTGTAATTGAAGTTGCGGCGGTGGTAAGAATCGGGTTTTTACAGCAAAATGCATACCACAAAGATGACACCTACGTTCCGCTTGACAAACAGTTTAAGATGATGAACAGCATTTTGAATCTTTATGACAAATGCAAGCAGGCTGTGGCAAACGGAATCCCGGTTACAGAGCTGACAAAATCCGGCGTTTTTGATAAAGTTACGAAGATGAAATATGACATACCAAACGACAAACCTCAGCTTTTCAACGTCCTTGACACCGAGGTTGAAGAGGCGATCAAATCCATTAAGAAGGAGTAGGCGGATTTATATGGCAAATTCCTATGTCGCATATGTCGGCTTAAAAGAGATAAACGGTCCGCTTGTCGTCCTTGATAACGTTTCCAACGCGTTTTACGACGAGATGGTTGAGATAAAGCTTGAAAACGGCAGCTCCCGGATGGGGCGAATTGTCGAGATCCAGGGGCGGCGTGTCGTACTTCAGGTTTTTGAGGGCACTAAAGGCTTATCGCTTGAAAATACCCGCACCCGCTTTTTAGGGAAACCTATGGAGATGCCGCTTTCGGAAGACCTCTTGGGGCGTGTATTCTCCGGTGCGGGCAAACCTATTGACGGGCTTGGCGATATCTTCGCCGAAAGCTCTGCAGATGTAAACGGCAAGCCGCTCAATCCCGTTTCGCGTGAATATCCCCGAAACTATATCAGAACAGGCATTTCGGCGATTGATGCACTCATGACATTAATCCGCGGACAAAAACTCCCGATATTTTCGGGCTCCGGGCTTTCACACAACAAGCTTGCGGTTCAAATCGTCCGTCAGGCTCAGATTGCAGACGAATCGGGCGAAGATTTTGCGATAGTTTTCGCGGCGATGGGCGTTAAAAACGACGTTGCGGAATATTTCAAGAAATCCTTTGAAGAAACAGGCGTGCTCTCGCGTGTTGTTATGTTTCTAAACCTTTCAAACGACCCTATAATCGAGCGTATTCTCACTCCGAGGTGTGCCTTGGCAGTTGCGGAATACCTTGCGTTTGAAAAGAATATGCATATCCTTGTAATCCTCACCGACATGACGTCCTATGCAGAGGCTGTTCGTGAGTTTTCAAGCTCTAAGGGCGAAATCCCCGGACGTAAAGGTTTCCCGGGATATCTTTATTCCGACCTTGCTTCCATATACGAAAGAGCGGGAATTATCAATACTGCAAAGGGTTCTGTAACACAGATTCCCATTCTTACCATGCCTAACGACGACATCACCCACCCTGTCCCCGACCTCACCGGATATATCACCGAGGGGCAGATAGTGCTCGATCGTACCCTTGACCAGACCGGCGTTTATCCGTCCATAAGCGTGCTTCCGTCGCTTTCCCGTCTTATGAAGGACGGCATCGGCGAAGGCTTTACGCGAGATGATCACGCTGATGTTTCAAACCAGCTTTTTGCCGCATATGCCAAGGTTCAGGATGCAAGAGCTCTCGCACAGGTTATCGGCGAGGATGAGCTTTCCGACACCGACAAGTCATATATGAAGTTCGGTGCACTTTTTGAAAAGCATTTTGTAGCCCAACGCCCCGACGAAAACCGAACTATTGAAGAAACCCTCGATCTCGGCTGGGCACTGCTCTCGACCATGCCGAAGACACTGCTTGACAGGGTTTCATCCGATGTTTTAGATAAGCATTATGACCCCGAAAAAGCCGCACTATTAAAATAGCAGGGTAAAGTAGGAGTATTCTATGGCTGACCAAGTTTTCCCAACCAAGGGGAATCTTTTGAACACACAAAAATCTCTCAAGCTTGCGACTTTGGGATATGAACTTCTTGACAAGAAGCGGAATATCCTAATCCGCGAGCTTATGTCGATGGTTGACAAGGCTAAACAGCTTCGCGGAACTATCGACACAACATATATTCAGGCTTATCAGGCTTTGCAGATGGCAAATATTTCAAGGGGCATCATTGAAAGTATCGCCGACAGTATGCCGCTTGAAGATTCCCTTGAGGTGACATACCGAAGCGTTATGGGCTGTGAACTGCCGCAGGTTTCCATCAAAGAAAAAAAGCCGCAGATACTATACGGCTTCTTTAACACCGATGTTAATATCGACAGGGCTTATATCTGTTTTGAGCGGGTGAAGGTTATGACAGCCGCCCTTGCGGAGGTTGACAACGGAATATATCGCCTCACAAACTCAATCAGAAAAACCCAAACGCGTGCAAATGCACTTCAAAATATCGTTATCCCCAGGTATAAAAAGACGGTGAAATTCATCTCCGAATCGCTTGAAGAGAAAGAACGCGAAGATTTTTCACGCATGAAGGTCATCAAATCACAAAAAGAACGCCGGAAAAAACGCTATAAAATCAAGTCGGCGGCATAGGAGGGAATTTTGAGAAATTTCCCCTTAGTTGAAACAGAAAGACTGATCCTGCGTCAAGTTACAACCTCCGATGCTTCCGATATAGCGGAGTGGATGTCCGACCCTGTTTTATATAAATACTGGGCAGTAAAGCCGTCGCCGCATGAACTTGACCCGATTGAATATTTCGGTAACGAAGAAAGCTTGCGAAAAATTTTAGATGAATACGACGATATTAATCTTATGATTTATCATAAGGAAGACAAAAAAGTGATCGGTGAGGTTGAGATTTACGGTATCGAGAGCGATTATCAAGGCGAGATATGCTATCGGTTATCGCCCGCATATCAAGGACAGGGACTGTGTGCCGAAGCGGTGAAAGCGTTTTGCGAAGCCGTGTTCTTGCACACGAAATTAGGGCGAATATCAGCTCACATAGACGTGAGAAATATCGGTTCGGAAAAGATGATTAAGAAAATAGGCTTTTCCTACGAGGGTACATCACGTCAGCAATTGTGCTTTGATACAATTTCCGATTGGCGGCTGTACTCTTTTTTACGAGATGATATAAAATAAAAGGAAATGGATTATGTACAAAATAGTTTACAAGCAGATGCTTAACCCCACGGTCGGGCTGATGAAGATCGAAGCTCCGCTTATTGCCAAAAAGGCATTGCCGGGGCAGTTTATCATCCTTCGTACCGATGATAACGGCGAGCGAATCCCTCTGACTGTTGCCGAAACGGATAAACGGTCCCTCGTTACGATTATCTTTCAGATTGTCGGAGCAACGACGATAAAGCTCGGTGCTATGAATGAGGGCGATTACTTAGCGGATTTCGCAGGACCTTTAGGGCGTCCTTCTCACCTTGACGGACTTAAAAACGTTGCCGTTATCGGCGGCGGCGTCGGCTCTGCAATCGCATATCCTGTGGCAAAGGGGCTCCATGACATGGGTGCGAAGGTGCATACCATCGCGGGATTTCGTAATAAAGACCTTGTTATCCTCGAAAAGGAATTTGCCGCTATATCGGACGAGCTTCTGATAATGACCGATGATGGTTCATACGGGCAAAAAGGGCTTGTAACCGATGCTTTAAAGTCAATAATAGAACGCGGTGAGAATCTTGACGAAGTTATCGCGATCGGACCGCTTGTGATGATGAAATTTGTCGCGAAGCTCACCAAAGAATACAACATAAAAACCACCGTTTCGATGAACCCGATTATGGTTGACGGAACGGGAATGTGCGGCTGCTGCAGAATCACCGTGGGCGGAAAGACGAAATTTGCCTGCGTTGACGGACCTGATTTTGACGGATTTGAAGTTGATTTTGACGAAGCTATGAGCAGACTTTCAGAATATAAAGGCTTCGAAGAGAACGCCCGCAACCACGCCTGCAATCTACTTAATATGAAAAATGGGACGGTGAACTGATATGCCTAATATGAGCCTTACAAAAAATTCAATGCCGACCCAAGAAGCGAATGTGCGTAACAAGAATTTCTCCGAAGTTGCCCTCGGATACAGCGAGGATCAGGCTTTCGATGAAGCACAAAGGTGCTTAAACTGCAAAAACAAACCCTGTGTTGCGGGCTGTCCGGTTGGGATTGATATCCCTGCATTTATTGAGCTCATGAAGGTTCGCGACTATAAAGGTGCGTATGGTAAGATAACCGAATCGTCCTCCCTTCCTGCAGTCTGCGGCAGAGTTTGCCCGCAAGAATCCCAATGCGAGGGCAAATGCGTTCGAGGCATTAAGGGCGAGAGTGTCGGCATAGGGCGTCTTGAGAGGTTCGCGGCTGATTACTACAGTAAAACAGATAATAATGAAAAAAAGGAATTGAGTATAACCAAAAACGGCATTAAAGCAGCTGTTGTAGGTTCGGGACCTGCGGGGTTGACCTGTGCGGGAGAGCTTGCCAAAAACGGCTGTGAAGTCACGGTTTTTGAAGCTTTACACAAGCCCGGGGGAGTGCTCGTTTATGGTATTCCCGAATTTAGACTTCCGAAAGCTGTTGTGGCAAAGGAGGTTGACGGACTTCGTGAAATGGGCGTCGAGATAATCACAAACGCTGTTATCGGGCGGACTATCACCGTTGACGAGCTTTTTGAGCAGGGTTATAACGCAATTTTCATAGGCTCGGGAGCGGGGCTTCCGAACTTCATGAAAATCCCCGGCGAGAGCCTTAAGGGTGTATATTCGGCGAATGAATATCTCACGAGAATTAACCTTATGAAGGCGTATCTTGATGAATCGGACACGCCCGCGAAACGTGCTAAAAATGTTGCGGTTGTCGGCGGCGGAAATGTTGCGATGGATGCAGCAAGGTGTGCAAAACGCCTCGGTGCGGAGAATGTTTATATTGTATACCGTCGTTCCGAAACGGAGATGCCGGCTCGTCTTGAGGAGGTTCACCACGCAAAAGAAGAGGGCATTATATTTAAAACCCTCTGTAATCCTGTTGAAATTATCGGCGACGAAAGCGGCACCGTGACCAAAATGAAATGCGTTGAGATGACCCTCGGTGAGCCTGATGCTTCGGGCAGAAAGAGACCCGTAGAGAAGCCCGATTCGGAATTTATTCTTGAATGTGATGCAGTGATAATGTCGATAGGCACGTCGCCTAACCCGCTTATAAAGGACACTACCGAGGGGCTTGACACAAATCGCTGGGGCTGTATTGTTGCGGATGAAGACGGGCTCACGACACGCGAAAACGTCTATGCCGGAGGGGATGCCGTGACAGGTGCGGCGACCGTTATTTTGGCGATGGGAGCAGGAAAAACCGCAGCACAAGCAATTCTGAAAAAACTCAAAAAATAAAGACTGGTGTATAATATGACGAAGAAATTTATTACAGCGATCGTTATTTCACTTTTAATGTTATGCTCATGTTCTGTCGAAATACAGCCGGAGATAACGACGAATACAACAGAAACTACAATTGAAACGACTTCAAAAACAACAGCAAAAACAACAGCTGAAACTACAACAGAAACCGAAGTTGAAACTACAACTGAAGAGACTACAACTGTAGAAACTACAACACAGGCAACAACACAGGCAATTACTACAACAGTAACCACCACAGCCAAAACCACCACAACCGCTTTTGTTGACGAAGAAGCGGAATACATAAAGTCGCTTTTCGATTCACAGACGAGTGATGTTTGGGTGACAGGGAGCGGCGTTGTGAATCGCGTTTTGAGCGACGATACAAAGGGCGATAAGCACCAACGTTTTATACTTGAGCTATCGACCGGGCAGACGATACTTTTCGCACATAATATCGACATTGCACCGCGTGTTGAAGACATTGCAAAGGGCGACATAATCAGCTTTTACGGCGAATATATCTACTCCGACGAGGGCGGAACCATTCACTGGACACACCACGATCCGGACGGAAGTTCCGACGGCGGCTGGCTTAAAAGAGGCGATACCGTTTATAAATAAAAGTTTCTATTCAGTACACTTTTTAATCATTTTCTCAGCTAATTTTTCGACCATCTCCATGTCTGAAAGTGAAGCTACACAGTTTGCAGTATGAAGATAACGGCAAGGAATTGAGATCGCAATCGTCTTAATTCCGCCGTTTTTTATATATAGTGCAGAAGCATCATTGCCGCCTGCAATTAAAGTTTTTGTCTGCGTTTTTATACCGTTTTCAGTTGCGATTTTTCGCGTCAATTCATATAAATTTTTGTCGTAAATTGTTCCGTGATCCATGAAAGTCACAACTGCACCTTCGTTAATTCGGGTGCATTTTTTGTCGTCCAAAACGCCGTCAAAATCCGCAGCAGTCGTGGTTTCTATGACTATTGCTATATCCACATCGATATCCAAAGCTTTTGCTCCTCTGCACCCGACTTCTTCTTGCGTTAAGAATGCAAAGGTCACATCACAGGGGAAATTTTTTTCGATGAGTGAAATTAAAATCGCACAGCCGAATCTGTCGTCGATAGCTTTTGAAGCAACCATTTCATTTCCGAAAAGAATAAAATTTTCTTCAAAATAAACCCTGTCGCCGAGAGAAATTTTTTCTTGACATTCTGCTTTGTCGGCGAATCCGAAATCGATTGAAAAATCATCAAAATCAGCTGCTTTTTGCTGTTCCTTTTCGGTCATATTATGGATTGCTTTTGAGCCGATTACACCGGTCAATCCGTTTGAAATAACGCGCCGTCCGAGCACCGAATCGGCGTTAATTCCGCCTACAGGAGCGAACCGCACGGTACCGTCATCTCGATATGAAGTGACGATAAACGAAACTTCATCCATATGTGCAGTTAATGTAAGCCTAACTCTATTATTGCCGGTACCTTTTTTGAAAGCGATTAAATTACCGAGATTATCAACACGAATTTCATCGGCATTTTTCTTTATTTTTTCATAGATAAACTCGCGGATTTTGCCTTCATCGCCCGATCCGCCGTTTAGATTACATAGTGTTTCTAAAAGTTTTATATTCATATTCATTATCTTTACGACCTCGCAAAAGCGGAAATTAAATCGGCTGTAGATGCAATGTCAGACAGGCTTACAACCTCTGATTGTGTGTGCATGAATTTGAGTGGAATCGATAGTGTTGCGGTTTTTACACCGCCTCTGTTAGTTGAAATCATGTCCGCATTTGTGCCTGTTTTTTGCGGCATGACTTCGACTTGGAAGGGAATATTTTCTGCTTTTGCAATATCAATTAAAGCATTTGAAAATTCTTTATCAAGTGTCGCGGAAACGCCGATCATAACGCCTTTTCCCATCTCGCCGACAGTATCTTTATCTTCACCGTGTGAATATGCAAAGGTCACGTCAACGACAATTGCAATGTCGGGATTTATCGAAAATGTTGATATAATCGCACCGCGTTCGTTGACCTCTTCACATGATGAAAAAAGCAAAACTACGTTGTATTTTGATGAATTTTCTGCGATAATTTTTCTCATCGCCATGATTATTGCAGCCGCACCGGCACGATTATCAAGGGCAGAAGCAGCTATTCTGTCGCCCTGTAAACGTGTAAATTTTTCATGTAATAAAACTCTGTCGCCGACGGAGATTTTTTCTTCTGTTGCCTTTTTATCTAAACCGACATCAATTAAAATGTCTGAAACCGAAAGCGGCTTGGATTCTTTGTCAGACAGGTGCGGAGGTTTTGTGCATATAACACCTGGGAGACGTTTTTCGCCGACATAAACCCTTGCGGCGGGCAGAATTTTCGTGTCAGTTTTTCCGATATTTCCAACCTTCAAAAAGCCGTTTTCGGTAATATGTGTAACAATAAATCCGATTCTGTCTATGTGTGCATCAAGCAATAAAGTTTTCTTATTCGGATCTTTTTTTGTTAGAAAAGCTATTAAATTATTGTCGCGAATTTCTGTTTTTATGTGAGGAATTTCGGATTTTAAAATTGCAGAAACAGTTTCACAGATGTTTTTTTCATCGCCGGAAACTCCGTCACAGTCGGTTAAAGTTTCAAGTATTTTTAGCTGGTCCATTAAATTAAAGTGCATTTACAATCGACTTAAAATGCTCTCCTCTTTCTTCAAAATTCCTGTATAGATCAAAGCTTGCCGAAGCGGGGGATAATGAAATTATGTCGCCTGTTTCCGCATTATTTTTTGCGATTTCAACCGCTTCTTCAAGGTCTTTCGCTCTGAATATTTTTATATTCTCTTCGTTATATGAAGGATGATTTTTAACGGCATTTTCAATTTTTTCAGCTGTCGCACCAAGCGTTACAAGGCACTTAACATAGGTGTTTACCGGCTCGCCGAGCGGCTCATAAGGAATATTTTTATCATAACCGCCCGCTATGACTATTATTCTCTCGTCAAAGGCACGAAGACCGGCTATAACACGTGTCGGCGATGTTGCAATGCTGTCGTTGTAGTATTTAACTCCGTCAATTTCGCGGACAAATTCGATTCTATGAGGCACGCCTCCGAAAGTTTTTGCTACTTCAACTACTGCCTTAGGATCGACAAAATCAAACGTTGCGGCGATTGCGGCGAGATAGTTTTCGACATTATGCATACCGCGGATTTTTATCTCATCTTTGTGCAGATATGAGATGACTTCACCATTATTATTATAGCACAAAACGCCGTCATTTCGCAAGAATGCGCCGAAAGGCGAAGGTATATTTATGATTGAGAATTTAATAAGTTTACCGCGAATTTGATTTGAAAAACCATTAACAATCTCGTTATCGGCAGATAAAACGGTTCTCGAAAAAGCATCTTGATGCAGGAAAATATTTTTTTTACATTCGATATATTCGGTCATTGTTTTATGCACATCAAGGTGATTCGGCGTTATGTTCGTAATCACGCTTGTGTCAAAAGCGTTTCGCATCGACATAAGCTGAAAGCTTGAAAGTTCAACCGCAATCATATCATCGTCACTGATTTCGTCAATCATCGGAAGTAAAGCTTTGCCGAGATTGCCGCCGAGATGAACCTTTTTATTTTCTTGTTCTAATATTTTCGCGATTAAATTCGTTGTTGTTGTCTTGCCGTCTGATCCTGTCACAGCAAAGGTTTGAGCCTTGTTTTCTTTGAAAAAAACTTCAAGTTCGGACGTCACAATTTTCCCGTTTTTGCGTGCTTCTAAAAGTGTCGGATGGTTAAAATACAATCCCGGGGTTCTGAAAATTATATCTGCATTTAGAAGAGCATCAAGATAATTTTCGCCGAGAGAAAGCTTTGCACCGAACTCAAGAAATTTTACAAAATCGTCGTTATTCTCTTTTTTGTCGCAAACGGTTATATCAAAACCCTCATTGCAAAGTCTTATTATCAGGTCTTTGTGGCTCACTCCTGCACCGATTATCGCAATTTTTTTATCCTTTAGAAATTCAAGCATAGATTCTGCCTTTCGTTGATAATACGAGGGGTTTACATGAATATTTTATGTTTATTTTGAGTAAAATTATGCGAGGTAAACTATATGTTCGGAATCAGAAAAACGGGAATTGCGGTTGATACTGTCAAACTTTCGGCAATATCGTTTGTGCTTAACGGGCTTGGATTGCTCTTGAATCTGCTGCTCACCAACACCATCGGAACCGCTGCTGTAGGCGTTATGACGCTTATTACCACCGTTTTCGGTTTTATAATTGTGCTTGCAAACGGAAATATTTTTGTTTCAACCGAGCGTTTTGTTTCGGAAGAAATCGGAGCCGGTAATAAAAACTATAAAACGATAATGCGATTTTCGCTGACATTTTCTATTGTTTTGTCGAGTTCTTTCGCGATTTTTTCGCTTTTTTTCGCAGGCAGACTTGCCGAGATTTCCGGCGATGAAAACATAAAAACCGCAATCAGAATTATGGCTCTGTCGCTCCCTCCGGCGGGGATAGGGTCGTGTATCAAGGGATATTTTCATGCAAAAAGAGTGGTAAAATTCCCGCTTATCGGCG
Organism: Ruminococcus sp.; assembly: GCA_031262225.1. Lineage (GTDB taxonomy): Bacteria > Bacillota > Clostridia > Oscillospirales > Ruminococcaceae > JAISGY01. The sequence continues at coordinate 11,910 of JAISIC010000054.1, forward strand.
ATGTTTTTGAATTTTCATGCCGGTTTGTAATACTCATGTTCGGTGTGCTTTTCCTCATTCAAAAAGGCGTAAGCATATACTATCTTATATCAATTTCAATGTTTTTTGCGGAGATTTTAAGCTGCGTATATTATATTATAATTTATCGGCGTGAATATAAAAAGTTTACGAGATTCCCCGAAAGAAACAAGCGGATAATAACATTCAAAAGCTATATGACACTTAATTTGCCGATTATTCTTTCAGGATATGTCACTATGACAATGTCGGGGCTCAACGATGTTTTAGTGCCGATTGCACTGCTTGATTTTCACGCCGATCCCGATAAAGCGATGGCGGAATACGGGCTTTTTGAATCGATAATTATCCCTGTTATTTTCTATCCGAGCTTTATTTTAACGAGCCTTCAAACACTTATTATTCCTGAAATCGCGCGTGCTAATGCGGCGGAAAATCACTTTCGCGTAAACTTTCTAATCGACAAACTTTTCAGAAAAACATTGATGTTTGCGATCTTTGTCGCAGCAATTTTGCTTGTCGGCGGAGTAAGTATAGGAGAGGTTTTGTGCCCTACCGACAGCCTTGCTTCAAGCACACTTGCGAAGATGTTTTTTGTGGTCCCTTTTATCTATATGGAGATAATCTTAGAGGGGATTTTACGCGGGCTTGGCAAGCAAGGTTTTTCAACGGTTAATTCGCTTTTTGAATACATAATCCGAATCGGAACGGTGATTATTGCGACAAGGTTTTTAGGGTTCGGCGGAGTTTTGCTGTCCTATTATTTAAGCAATATAGTTTCAAATATCGTGCGTATAATTAAGGTGTGCAGGACGGTCGATTTGAAATTTGAAATAGTCGAATATATCTTAAAACCTGTCTTAGCAGCGGCTTTTTGCACTATGACAGCAAAAGCTTTTTCAAAGATTTTATTCACGGAAAAGCTGTTTTCGACAATCGGATTTCTTGTTATAGCTGCGATTTTATATCTGACCCTCAGCGAGATTATAGATAGATTTTTCTATTCGGAATTTAAATTTGTCAAGAGAACCACGGCGTGAGCGGCTATTCCTTTTTCTTTACCGTCGCCACATCCTGAAACGCCCAAACCTTCTTCTGTAGTGGCTTTAACGCTGACCTGTGATATGTCGCATTCTAAAACATCGGATAATTCTTTTCGTATTTCATCTATGAACTTTGCAAGTTTCGGAGCTTCACAGATAACAGTGCTGTCGATATTTCCGATAATAAAGCCTTTTTCCTGCATTATCTCTGCTGTTTTTTTTAGTAACAATAAACTTGAAATATCTTTATAATTCTCGTCGCTGTCGGGAAAATGCTGTCCGATATCGCCGAGTGATAACGCACCGAAGATTGCATCTATAATTGCATGGGTTAAAACATCAGCATCGGAATGACCCAGAAGCCCTTTAGATGAGGGTATTTCCACACCGCCGAGAATCAGTTTTCTATTGCCGCAAAGCCTGTGTACATCATATCCGTGACCGATTCTAAACATCTTTTTCCCTCGCAAACGCTTTCGCGATAATTATATCTTCGGGCGTCGTGATTTTAATATTCATTCCATTCGATTTTGTGATATGAACCTTTACGCCGACAGCTTCCGCCATTGAAGCATCATCGGTAAATTCGAGCTCGTGATCAAGAGCAAATTGAACGGATTTAACGAAGATTTCACGGGTGAAAATTTGCGGAGTTTGTACTGCGAAAAGTTTGCGGCGGTCGGGAGTATCGACAATAAAATCATCATCGGTAATCTTGATCGTATCCTTAACAGGGACCCCTAAAATGCTTGCACCGAAGATACGGGCATTTTTTATACAATCCCTTATACAGTCAGGGTTTGTGAAGGGACGTGCACCGTCGGAAACGGCGATAAGTCTTGTGCTTTTGTTACAGTTTTTGAATGCTTCAATAACCGATTCAGTGCGATTTTTTCCGCCTGCAACAATCTTAACAGGTTTCTTAATGTCGTGTTTTTTAATAATATTGTCGTATTCATAAATACTGTCAAAAGGTGCGGCAATAACAATTTCATAAGCATCGTCAATCTCTTCATAATTGCGGATTGAACGTATGAAAACGGGCGTTCCTTCGAGTTCAAACATAAGCTTATCAAACCCGAGCCTTGTCGAACTGCCACCGCAGGCTAAAATAACCGAAACGCTCATCAGAAAATCTCCTTAAAGCTGCCCAAAAACCTGAAATATTCTAAGCTTCCTTGCAGGTCATCAAGGAGTGCCAAGACATTCGGGTCTGAATATGAGCCGGCAAAATCGAGGTAAAAAATAACCTGAAAATCGCTTCCCGCAACCGCTTTATTTTCAATTTTAACGAGGTTAAGCCCCGACACAGCAAACTTGGTAAGCAGTCGATATAAAGAAGCTTTTGTATGCGGGATCGAGAGCGAAACGGAGATGGTATCGGCATCGGCAATCTCAGAAAAGTTTTTTGAAAAGCAGATAAATCTTGTGTAGTTCGGTTTCGCATTCGCTATGTCTTCCGCTATAATTTTAAGCCCGAAACTTTCTGCACAATGCTTTGAACATATGCAGGCAATGTCGTTTTCGGGTGATTCTTTTACAAATTTCGCGGCTAAAGCAGTATTTGCACAAGCAATACCTTCAAGGTTTTCTTCGCTTATATAATTTGAACATTGCGTCAAAGCTTCCTGCTTTGAATATACACATCTGACGCTGTCTGTATCAGGCTTTTTGGCTATGCAATGTGCGGCGTTGACGCGGATTATCGCGTTGATGAAGAGCTTGCTTTTTGCCAAAATATCATATGTTTCGGTGATAACCCCGCAGGTCGAATTTTGCAGAGGTAAAATACCGCAATCAGCATTTCCCGCCGACACCGAATCAATTACATCCGAAAAACGCTCAAAATAAACCTTGTCCGAATCGGGGAAAAGTTTTAACGCCGCATCGGTTGAATATGCTCCGTCGATGCCTTGGCAAGCTACGATTTTTTGAGATTTCGGAATAAATTTTTTAACCGGCGTTATCTTTTTTTCATCAAAAAAACGCCTGCTTTGAATTGCTTTTGAAACATCCATCAGGTCTAAAAAGAGTGTCTCCGACGCGTTTTCAAGCCCCTTCGGCGAATTATCGCGAACGCGGTTCACGATTTTTGCTTCCCTGTCGGACTGAAAAACCGGAAGTGAATTTGCTCTCTTAATTTCAGCAATGTTGCCGACAAGAGCCATCCGTTCCGTGAACAAATCTAAAATCTCGTCGTCGATAGTATCAATTTTTTTTCGTAATTCCTGTAAATCCATATATCACCTATTTGCAAACAAGGGCAATCCCCCGCGAGGAATCACCCTTGTTATAAAAATCAATTAAATGTGAAAGCTGCGATTAGTTTCCTTTGGCAAGCTGTGCAACTTCTTCTGCAAAATTATCAGCCTTTTTCTCAAGACCTTCGCCCTTTTGGAAGCGAACAAATTCGGTAATCTCAATGGAGCCGCCCTGCTCTTTTGCAACGCCCGCAACGTACTGTGCGATTGTGAGCTTGTCATCCTTAACATAGGCTTGGTTTAAGAGGCAGTTTTCATTGAGGAATTTCTTGATTTTGCCCTCTGCGATCTTAGCCTTAACCTGCTCGGGTTTATTGGCGTTTTTCGGGTCTTCCGCCAGCTGCTTCATCGCGATTTCCTTTTCGGTTTCGATTACATCAGCAGGAACGGAAGCGGTGTCGAGATAGGTTGCATTCATAGCTGCAATCTGCATTGCAACGTTTTTCGCACATTCCTTTACAGCCGCATTCTCGGGGTCGATATCAGTCTTGAGGTTGACAAGAACCGCGATTTCACCGCCGTTGTGGATATATGAACCGAGAACGCCGTCCATTATCTTAAAGCGTCTGATTTTAAGGTTTTCACGGATTTTAAGGAACAGCTCGTCGAGAGCATCCTTAATTGAGCCTGATGTGCCCTGCATAGGTGCTGCCAAAAGTGCATCAAGGTCAGCAGGATTTGCGGCGTGAGCGGACTTTGCGGCGTTATTAACAAAATCAATGAAGGTTTCGTTTTTAGCAACGAAGTCTGTTTCGGAGTTTACCTCGATAACTATGCCCTTGCCGTTATCAATAAAGCTTGCAACAAGACCTTCCGCAGCAGCTCTGCCTGCCTTCTTTTCTTGGCTTGCTTTGCCCTTTTCGCGAAGTATTTTCTGTGCCTCGCCGATGTCGCCGTTCGCTTCGTCTAAAGCCTTCTTGCAGTCCATCATTCCTGCACTGGTAAGGTTCATCAGTTCTTTTATATCTTTTGTATTAGCCATACTATTTCAACCGAGCATAAGCTCGAAAAAACCTTCCTAAAATTTATTATTCAGTTACTGCTGCTTCCTCTTCTTCTTCCGCGTCAGCCGCTGCAGCAGCTTCGGCTGCATCCTGTCTGCCCTGTCTGCCTTCGATGATAGCATCTGCCATAGCACCCGAAATGAGTTTTACGGCACGGATAGCATCGTCGTTTCCGGGGATAACGTAGTCGATTTCGTCCGGATCGCAGTTTGTATCAACGATTGCGATTATGGGAATACCGAGCTTTTTTGCTTCGGCAACAGCGATACGTTCCTTGCGGGGGTCAACTATGAAAAGTGCACCCGGGAGACGTCTCATTGTCTTAATTCCGCCGAGATATTTATCAAGTTTTTCAATTTCAAGCTGGAGTTTTGCAACTTCCTTTTTGGGGAGAAGTGCGAATGTTCCGTCAGCAGCCATTGCATTAAGCTGTTCAAGACGTGATATACGGCGTTGGATGGTCTTGAAGTTGGTCATCATGCCGCCCAGCCAACGTGCGTTCACGAAGTGTGCGCCGCCGCGAACTGCTTCTTCCTTAATGGAATCGCCCGCCTGTTTTTTGGTGCCGACAAATAAAATATCTTCACCATCCGCTGCAACTTCACGTACAAATTTATACGCTTCGTCAAGCTTCTTCACCGTTTTTTGAAGGTCAATGATATAGATTCCGTTTCTTTCGGTGAAGATATAGGGAGCCATTTTGGGGTTCCAGCGTCTTGTTTGGTGTCCGAAATGAACGCCTGCTTCAAGAAGCTGTTTCATAGATACTACTGCCACTTTGATTTCCTCCATCAGTTTACTACT
>JAISIC010000010.1 GCA_031262225.1 Ruminococcus sp.
CAGTTGCGAGCGTGAAATACAGTAATAATGAGCAGGTGTCAAGTATCGTTGAAATCATCGGTGTTGCCATTATTGCAGGGTCAAGGTGAACCTTCTTTGCAAGCATCGGGAGCATTGAACCGACAATCTTTGCAAGGATAACAACGCCGACAATCGAAAGCCCGACCGTTACCGATACTCCGAGAATATTCCCCGCGTCCTGTTGTTCAAAGAAATATATCCTAAGCCCGTTGACAAGCCCCAAAACCGCACCGCAGATAAGGGCAACGCGAAACTCTTTCCATAAAACCTTGAAAAAATCGCGAAGATGAATTTCATCAACCGCCATACCGCGGATAATGAGGGTTGAGCTTTGCGAGCCGCTGTTTCCGGCTGTACCCATTATCATCGGCATGAAGGCAACTAAAATCGCCAGTTTTTCAAAAGCCGTTTCGTATCTTGAAATAACAAAGCCGGTGAGTGTCGCAGAAAGCATGAGGAAAAGGAGCCACGGCAGACGGCTTCTTGCATGGTGCCAAACGGTGGTCTTAAAATAGCTTTCGTCGAGAGGGGCAACCGCCGCCATCTTCGAGAAGTCCTCGGTGTTCTCCTCCTCGATGACGTCGATAGCGTCGTCGAAGGTTACGATTCCGACAATCCGCTCTTCGTTGTCAACAACGGGGATAGCGTGAAGGTCATATTTTGAAAGGGTTTTTGCAACCGATTCCTTGTCGTCAAGGGTATTTACGGTTATGATATTGCTCTCTGCAATGTCCTCAATAAGGGTCGTCGGCTCGGAAGTTATCATCTCAAGGAGGTTGACAGCTCCGATAAGCTTTCGCTGCTCGGTGACATAACAGGTGTAGATGGTTTCTTTCATTATCCCGACGCTGCGGATACGCTCAAAACACTCCGCAATGGTTTTGCCTTTGCGAAAGTATACAAACTCGGTGGTCATAATCGACCCTGCCGAATCTTCGGGATATTTTAAGATATTATTTATCTGGCTTCGGGTTTCACTGTCGGCGTTTTTTAATATCCTTGAAACGACATTCGCCGGCATCTCCTCAATCATATCAACGGCGTCATCGATATAAAGCTCGTCGATTACTTCCGAAAGCTCTCGGTCTGAAAACGAGTTTATGAGGGTCTCCTGGACCGACGGTTCCATATAGGTGAACGACTCTGCCGCGGTCTCCTTTGCCATAACCCTGTAAAGGAGGATGAGCGACGCATCGGAAAGGCTTTTGTCTTCAATGAGTTCCGAAAAGAGTGCGGCGATATCGGCGGGGTGCATCTGTTCAAAGTTACTTCGCAAAGTTGCAAGCTTTTTTTCATTTAAAAGCGATTTCACATCTTCGATATTCATTTTGAACACTCCCCCTCAAAAGATTTCATATAACCCTTTAATTATACCACAAAATTAAAGCCTTGTCAATAAAAATATCTTGACAAGAAAGCTTTCTTAATGTATAATGAGGCTATGAAAAAAATTATTTTAGCTTTTTTATCAATAGCTTTCGCAATTTGTATTTTGGGCTTTTCGGGCTGTTTACGCTCCGAAAATGAGTTTATCGGACGTGCGGAAATTCAGTCTGTGGTTGACGCGGCGGCTAATTTCGACAGTGCAAGATATGTTATCACCAATCTTCAAACCGGCGAAGTTCAGGAGATTTTCAGTTTTTATTATAAAGAAGACAAAACTCAAATCTGGCTTGACGAGAAGGAATTTTATAACGAGGCGACGGGTGTGACCGAGTCGTCCTATCAATACTACGATGGGGTTAATGTCACCGATTCGGATGGCAACGCGGCGGCGGCAACCTATAACAGGGACGAGCCGTATTCAATGTCAACCGGCGTTCTGCTCTTTTTCCTGCCCGACCTTGTTGCAAGCGGAACTTCGACGGTGACCGACGACGGCTTTACTGTCTATACGCAGGAATACGATATGGAAAGGCTTCACGAAAAAACAAACGCCATGGCAGGCGCTGTTTCGTTTAAAACTACATATCTCTTTGACACCGACGGTGAGTTTTTAGCCATGACCGAACATATCGCATATGAAAATAAAGACCCGTCCGATTATCAGATTGAAATCATTGATATAAATAATGTGACGGCTGTTTCGCCGTAAAAGTTTTTGCTATGCAAAAAGCCTAAGTATTTCCGTCCAGTAGTGGGAGACTAAAAAATAGACAGTGGAGAGGAAGAACACCAGATAGGGCGTTAAGATAAGACCTATATGGGCACCGTTTTTCGGGGCTTGCTCTTCGTCGGCGTCAGGCACAGAGGCTGTGTATATGAAATCGGGTTCGCTGATGGGGTATGTGTCATCATTCCATCTTTTCACATCTAAAATCAGGCGGTCGATAACCTCGTTTTCGGTTATCTCGCCTCTTTTTATTGCACCGCCCTTAATGCAGTCGCCCAAAACATCAATATCATTATGTAAATTTTGCATGAATATTTCCTCTATCCGTCAGATTAAGCAGAAGCACTAAATCTATTATAACAGATAGATTTTCAGAAGTCAATGAAAATTATGTTAATTTTTCGCAAATTAATGTATTTTATTCAACCGCTTTTTTATCACCGCCGCCGATGGGGGCAATGGGTTGTTGTTTTTCATTTTGCTGTTCTTCGTTTTCTTCGCCTTTTGAGGTGTAGGTTGTTGTGGTGGTTCCGCCGGCAACATAGCTTCGCCCGCACTCGGGGCAGATTGCCATATGGATTGCGACGGTAGAGCGTGCTTCCATCCCCTCACGCTCTGCTTTTGCGGCATTCCTGGTCACGTGCTCGTTCTCATGGGCACGAACTGCCGACTGTGCCGCCTGCGGGTCAATTTGGGTCGGGGTTTGGAACGAAACGCCGCTGTCGGAAGAACCGTCAACATATTTTCTGTTGGCACAGGTCCGGCATTCATATTCGGTTTCTTTCCCCTTTTTTGTCTCCGCCGTCTTCTCCATCTTTTCAAAACGGTCAAAACGCCTTGACATATCGGCGATGGCATGCTCGCCTAAGTTTACCTGCTCTGCCCTTTGCGGTGTACCGGTGGTCGCTGCCGTCCCTGCCGCCGTTATAATAGGATTGCCGAGTCCGCCTATTCCTGCCATGATTTTTATCCCCTTCCCATGGAATCTGTAAATGCGTTTTTAGACATAACAAAAAGCATCAGTGTTAAAAAATTTCCCGTAAATGAAAGTATCAAAGCATAGCACACTGCCATTATCGGTTTGCGTTTAATGAGCGGTAATTTAATTTCCGGGTCTTTATCGCGGGTGAATGCTATAATAACGAGGTTTACTATTGCCGAAACGACAACCGCTATTGCGATTAAATACGGGTAGTCGCTGTAAAAGAATATCGAGTAGACATAGACAGAAACAAGAAGAAATATCGCAGAAAAAGTCGTCGGTAATAAAAGTTTGAAATCAAGTTTCCAAAGCCACCCGAAAAAGGATTGCGTTAAGAATGAAACGGCGATGCAGATCATGAGGATATACAGATTTGAGCCGATCATATCCGCAAAAAAAAGCGAATAAAATTCAAACGGAAAGACCGTCCATAATATACACCAGAAAACTGCAAACCCGATTATAAAAAGCGAATATTTAAGCCTTTTTGAAAGTGATATTTTCTTCAAGAATCAACCTCGTCTGCTATATCGAATCTGCAACCGCAATAGTTTTGCCTATAGAGGTTCAAAGCTCTCGAAAGCTCGATTGAGCGGAGAAAGCCGCCCTTTTTCTTGAGGTCTAAGGGGAGCGATTTTACGCCTATGGCCGCTTCAAGCTCTGCTTGGGTGTCGTTTATGAACTTTGCGTTTTTGTGCGGGCTTATGGTTAAGGTCGTTGAAAAAAGGTCGAAATAATGTTTCTTTGCAAACTCCGCTGTTTTTGTGAGCCTGTGACGAATACAGCGTTCACAGCGGACCCCGCCCTCCCTGAAGGTTTCAAGCCCTTTTGCCAACGGCAAAAAGGTTTCGTTATCATATTCGCCGACCATGAACTTCACACCCGATATCCTCACAAGCCTGCGAACGTCGGCAAGCCGTTTTTCATATTCAGGCAGCGGCATAATGTTCGGGTTATAGAAATAAACCGTCACATTATAGTCGGGGGTAAGATATTCAAGGCTGTATGAAAGGCAGGGAGCACAACAGGCGTGAAGTAAAAGTTTAGGCTTCATATAAAACTACTACCTTTTTACAATAACCGCTCTCATTCCCGCCGCTTCGTATCTGTTCATGAATATCTTGCGTGAATGGCGGGTTCTCGTTTCTTTGTCGTTGGGGTCGCAGAAATAGAAATAATCTTCATCAAGCCCCGTCAAAAGAAGTGTATGTGAGCCTTTGTACCATGTCAGCTCTCGCCCCGATTCCCCCACAATCCAGACGGACGGATCGGTGTAGTTATACTCCTTCATGTCAAGGGTAGCCCAGACTATGACAGGGACGCCGCCCTTTATAAGTTCTTCGAGGTCGTCCTCGGAAAGCCCTGTGACAGCGTGTGCCGTTTCGGTGCTGCCTAAAGCGGCAAAACAGTCGTTCATCGACTTTGCCAAGACGTTCGGATAACAGCCGTAACCCCAGCCGTATGGGTTTCCGACGAAAACTTCCGCCGGGTCGGGACCGTGAAGGACTTCATCTTCATCGTGATAAAAATTCTCATCATAGGTGATAAAACGCTCGGTGAAATCTTCAAGCGAAACGCTGTAACCGTTATATGAAATGAGCGATACCGCCGCCGCAATCTCACACCCGCAGGGGAGCAGCGGATACTGGTTTATAAGCGGTGCTGATATCATATATGTATCGGTGTCGGGGTAATAGACGGCGTCTTTATAGCTGCTGTAAGACTTTACATACTGTTCAAGCGTATATCCGCCGAAGGTTTGCCGGGACTGCTCGGCAAACGCCGCACGTGCTTCCGTCTCTCTCCGGGTCTGAAAAGTGTTTCCGGTATAGCACGCCGCAACCGCCGTTATGAGTGCAAATATGCCGAGCACGGTCACCAAAAGTTTATGTTCCGTGAACCTCACCTCATTTTAATGTCATTCCTCGTTTAACATATCTGTGAAGAGCTCGCCGATTTTTTGGCGAAGATCTTCGTCTTCAAGGGTGACTAAAATTTCCTCGCCGTCTGCATCGCGATCGGCACGGAGTATGTCGAAAACAGCTTCGGAAGCCTCATCATAATCCTCGGTGAGCTCACACATTGCAAAATATTTGTTACCTTCAAATTCAAGTGTCTCAAGAAGTTCAAATTCGGTTTCAACGCCCTCATCATCAACGAGAGTATAAAACATTCCTTCTTCATTCATAATAAAAATCTCCGATTCCTGTATTTATTTACGCTTAGAGTTATTTTAACATAAAGATGTTACTAATGCAAGTTTATATGATTACAATTCGGTTACAGATATGCAATGTTTATATTGTCGTATTTAGGTATGTGATGTTGAATGTTTTTGTGCAATATGCACAAATTTTATGATGAAAATTTATTGAATAATTTTGTAAAAAAGGCTTGACAAATCGAAAAGAATATGATATCATATAAACAGAACAAGAAAACAATATTAAAATCTAAATCAGAAAGAAGGCGAGTCCCATGAACGAGATAATCGAAACACAGACTATCAGAGCTTCGGCGGCTCGCATTAATAGTTTCTGATTAAAAAATTCCCGTCCGAATCGTAGAACCGTAACATAGCTTTACGCTTGCATCACGATCACGGGGAACGCACCCATAGGTGCACGAACAGATCAGAATAGATTATGTGAGCCGATAAAGCGGAAGTCGTTATTCCGTCGAATCGGTTTTTAATATTCCACCGAGGCTTCGTTACCCAGCTCGCATGGCGAGATAATATATATAGAGGTACGGACCAATGGACAGTTAAACTTGAGTTAAACCCAAATTTAACGAACGAGGTACACGCCAATGGAAAGTTAAGACTACTGAAATTTACTTTTCTAATGCGGAGGTAAATGTCCTATGAGAGTAGTTATTATGCGTAGTCCCAACGAAAATTAAAAAGGGAGTGACCCCAAAAGCATAGGTTAGCGATTCGGGCAGGGGTTCAGGGTGATAAAACCTTTCTGTCCCGATGGTAGTAGGTTCGAGCAGTGCGAAATTGCCTGTCTTGAATAAAACCAAAATCCCTATGAATTTGATTCGTTCTCAATGAGGCAAGTTGAGGCGATGGTCTAAAAAATTTAATAACAAATTCCGCCCGTCGATGTAAAGACGGGCGGTTTTAGTATGTAAACATTTATAAAAGCCTCACGGAGCCGCTTGAAATTGTGGTGATTTTTCCTGATTCCGATTTCACCACAAGCCGCCCGAAGTCATCAATTCCAAGTGCTTTCGCCTTAAAACTATCATTCCCCTGTGTCACACAAACCTGTTTCCCGATTAATATCGATCGGGCACGATAATCTTGCAGGAACTCCCCGCTTTCAACCTGTTCTATTCGCTTTTCAAGTGCATTCAAAACCGCCGCGGCAACTTCGTTTCGGTTAAAAAATCTCCCCGTTTCAAGATAGAGCGAGGTTGCCGTTCTCTTGAGTTCTTTGGGAAAGGATGTGTTATTAACATTTATCCCTATTCCGATCACCGCATATTCAAGCTGTGCGGATTCAATGCTTGATGAAGCTTCCGCCAAAATCCCGCATAGCTTCTTCTTTTTTGAGTATATATCATTAACCCATTTTATCCCGAATTCATTACCCGTCACCGTAAGGAGTGCATCTGTCACAGCCGTTGCGGCGGCGGTGGTTAAAAGCTGTGAACGTGCTGCGGCGATTTTCGGGCGGATTAACACACTCATATATAATCCGGAACCCGGCGGGCTGAAAAAATCGTGCCCGAGCTGACCTCTGCCGCCTTTTTGGGTCTGGGCTATAACCGTTTTACCCTCATTAGCTCCGAGCAGAGAAAGGCTTTTTAAAAAGGTGTTTGTCGAATTAATATCGGCAAAGACATCAATATCACGCCCTAACACCTTTGTTTGAAGCTTCGGAACAATCATTGCGGCGTTTACAAGCGTTTGTTCGCTCTCCAAAATATATCCGCTGTTGGTTCGGGAATGGATATTAAAGCCTTCACGGCGTAAAACCTTAATATGCCGCCACACCGCACTCCGCGTTATGCCAAGCCTCTCCCCGATTTCTTCGCCTGTCACAGCTCCTTGCCGTTCTCCGAGCATTTCTAAAATTTGATTTCTTACGCTCACGTTATCACCTTTAAAAAATACGTCCATAAACTGTAAGCAACTACTGATATGGATGGTATTAATGCTTTTAATTTTACGTCTCGCACTTTTAATAATCGCCGTGACAATCGACGGATTCGCCGCCGCCCTCACCATGGGGGGCAGCGGTATATCCGTTCCCGCTCGTTCGAGTGCGGTCTTAAGCCTTATCGGCACTTCAATCTTGGCGGTATCGCTTTTTCTATCCGATATTTTTGCGGCTTTTATCCCGTTTTTTTATCTTAAGTTCGTTTCAACCGCCGTCCTTGTCGCTCTGGGTATATGGTGCATTGCTAAATCTCGCCCGAAAAAGGATATTGAGGTTTTGTCGGACAAAAACCGCGACAAGATTATATCGATGAAAGAAGCCCTCGCTCTTTCGGTAGTACTCTCCGCCGACTCCCTTGCGACAGGCGCGGCTTCACACCATATCACTGAGGGGGTTATTCCGCAAACGCTTATAATAACCTTTATCGTCGGGTTTCTTTTTATACTTCTCGGCAATCGTTTGGGCAAACTGTTCCGAAAGCTTTTGAAGTTTGATTTTGAAAAGCTTTGCGGATATATTCTGATCTTACTTGCGGCTGTCAATCTGGCTTAATCGTCATAACGGTCGTCATCGTCAAATCGGTCATCGTCAAAGCCGAAAGGGAACTGCGGCGGCTGACCATCACCGAATGTCGAGCCTTGGAAGCCGATTTGCGGTGCTTCCCCTGCAACAGCAGTCTGTGCAAACCGTTCGCCGCTGTCTTCCGAAACATAAATATTAACCGTTTCGCCCTTTACGAGAGCTGACGTGGATATAAACACGTTTTCAACCTTTTTTGAAAGGACAATTGCGGCGATTTCATTACCCGCAGCATCTCTTGCAATAACCGTGTCTCCCGCATTTGCGGCTATATTTGCACCGATAAAGGTCTGTGTGCCGCTTGTGGGGTAGACGTTCATCCCCCTTGAACCGACAGCTATAACCGTTCCGCCGTCGATATTAAAGGCTCTGTCATAGTCTATAGCGGCGTTATCGCGGGCGGTGGGACCTTCGATGATAAGCGTGCCGCCGGTGATATTAATCTCGTTATTTGAATCGAGCCCGTCTCCCGCGGCGTTGATATAAACCCTGCCGCCCGACTGGTTATAGGAATCGGCGTTATAGGCACCGTCCGAAACGTTTATCCCGTCTTCAAACGCTGTTATCGCGATCGAACCGCCTGTGATATTAATCGTTGCGGCTTCAATCCCCTCTTCGGCACGGTTTATCATCACCGTTCCGCCGTTCATGGTGAAGGTGCGGTCGGAGTGTATGCCGTTGCCGTTTGAAGTCAGGGTCAGACCGCCGCCGCCCGATATGGTGAGGTCTGAATTGGAGCTTATCGCCTCGGAATTATCATCATCACGGACAGATGAAATAAGAACCGAATTTGACTGCTCGGGGAGGATTATTTCAACCGAACCTGCCGAGCGTACTCTAATCGCCGAGCCTGTCTCCGACTCGATTGAAACGTCCTGCAAGGTGAGGGTCACAGCTTCGTCTCCGGCATTAATGACAAGTCTGCCGTTTGTGGTAGAGCCTGTCACAACATAGTTTCCTGCCTTTGTCACGGTTATTTCCGGATTCGCGGCGGTAAATTCTAAGATATTGCTGTCGATTTCATGCGTATTCGTCGTATTTACAGTTACAGCTGTTTGTGTTGCTGTTTCTGTTGACGGAACTACAACAGCTTCACTATTTTGTGTGCAAGCAGAAAACAATGATAATATTAAAATAACGGCTAAAATACTTTTTTTCATATTGTCCTCCTTTTTGCAAAAAAGCTTTTATGGGAACAGTCTCCCGACAGCGTGCATTAATGCAAGTATAATCACAAACACCATATTATATGCAGCTAAGAATAAAACAGAAATGTCCTTGATGTCGCCGAAAATTATCATGGCAAGGATGATGACAAAGCCGATAATCATTGCCGTCATATGCAGGATGAGACCGCTCATGGCAGAGGCTCTGATTTTTTTCGCGGCGGTGAAGATTGATGCAATGCCGGTGAGGTTGCCTGTCACAACTGCGTTTGCCGATATCTTCGGGGTATAGCCGGTAATCTCTTCAAACGCTTCGTTGTGCCTGAACGGCAAAATTCTGATATATTCGGGGGAAACATCGAACATATCCGAAATCTTTGCGATGGAAAGCATGGAATCGACCGTTCGCAGTATTACCGAAACGCCCTTTTTTTGGAGTTCGAGGAGTGCATCGGCAATCTCGATATTCGGGATGAGGTCAACAATGAACATAGCCGAAAGCTCGCCTGCAATTGAAAGATAGACGGCGGATTTTGTCTTGCCCGTATATTCAGCTTCCTTTGTTTCGGCGGGGAGCCCGTTTATGCTGTGGTTGATCATAAGCGAACGGTTTCCGAGCAGCACGCGTTTGTTATTTATCCAGCCGCAAAGCCCCATTGAGTCTTCGTATATGAAGCTCTCGACAGGGTTTAAGAGCTCCGTTTTGCCCCTGATTATGTCGTAAAACATGGTATCAAGGATACTTCCTGCCTGATGGGTGAGGCTTGCCGCTTCAACGATAGCTTCGTCAAGGCGGGTGTCGGTGAAAAGTTTAACGCCAAGCAGTGCAATAGAGCCGTGCGGGAAAAGAGTTTGAGCGTCAAGGAGGATTGCATCGGTGTCGGAAAACTCTTCAACGCCGTCAAAACCCGGCATAACCGAGCCGTGGGTATTCATCCTTCCGCTTTCATAAGCGGAAGGCGCACCGACAATAAACATACCGATAAAACCGGAAGCGACAGCCGTGATGACGAAGAACATCGACACCCCTGCATATATGCAGGACCAGCCTTGTTCTTTGTATGTGACTATACCTGCGACAATAGCTCCGACAGCACCGGCAATCATCACAAGAGGCATGGAGCGTTTGCAGAACCTGTCAACGATATCATTTGCATATGTTTTTTTAAGGAAGTCGGAGGCAAATTCCGTTTCTTTATATGCCGCGACGGTCGGCGTTGTTGTGAAGAGCCCGCGTGTGAGGGAGGTTGTAATTTCGGTGTCGTCTATCACAAAAACCGCATATTTATTCCTTGCACCGGAAAAAATCTTGAAGTTTTTCTTCGCCTTTCCCGTTAGGAGGATTTTCCCCGCTATATTCGCAAACAGTGCGGTTATGGCGACAGGAACCATAATCTGAACGAGACCGAACTTAACCATGTTGGTATCGGCAAACATGACGGTCGAAAGCAGGATACTCCCCGCAAGGGTGAGAGACACGAGGGTATCGGAATCGGGGGTGCCGTCAAGGAGCTTACTTATGCCGCTGTTGACGGTGGAAAAAGCAACTATTCCCGCCGCAACGCCGAGAACTGCGTTAATGACTAAGAATACATTGGTGTTGGTGATTTTGTTGATAAAAAGCGGCGTTTCGATAAGAAGCGTGTCGTTTACCGCCGCGATCGCAACCGAAACCACGGCTAAGATAAAGAGAATCAAAGCCGAAACTGTATATCTGCGAAGGTTATTTTGAAGCCCTGCCGCAACACGGCGTGTGCTGTCATAGCTGTCAAAATCAATCGGCTCTGCCTTGCCCTCTGCCTTTTCGTTATCGTCGTCATATTCATCTTCGGAGCCCACAAGCCTGAACTCTTTAATCTTATCCTGACGGCGTTCTGCAAGCTCTCGAAGCTTCGCCTCTTCAACCTCGTCAAAGGAAGCTGTGGAATGCAGTATTTTTGAGCCTAATTTGCTTTTCAAGTTGAGGTCGGATACGTGCCCGCGATATTGCGGTTCGGGCGTGTCCTTTTTGGGCGCATATTTTCGCCCCGCATCAAAGTAGAGGTCTGACTTGTCAATGAGCCCTGCGGTGTCGTGTTCATCGGGGTATAGGTTGCCGTCCGCATCCTTGCCGCGAGAAGGTTTAGTTTCAACCGGAATCTCCGCAGTCTTGGGCATTATTTTCGTGAAAAAGCCGGTAATAGCCTTGTGGTATGTAGTGGAGATCGTTCCTAACACGCTTTTGTTTTCGTGCGGATATTCGCTTAAAATGTCGTTGATGGCACGGGTATTGCCCCTTTTTATGCTGTGCGACTTCGCCGCTTCTTCTGTCCATGCCTTTGAATGGGCGTTGTCGCCCTCGATAACATAGCGGTCTTTTTTGAAATAAAGATTCGCACCCTCAAGCTTGTCTGAAAAAGAACTTTCGCCCTTCCGCTCTTCGGTGTAATCGGATTCCTGCTTACGCGAAAAACCTCTCGGAGCTCGTGAACGCCTTGCATCAACACGCTTGGGGGTGACAGCCTTGCGTTTGGCTTCGGTTACAACAAGCTCGTCCGCCGTTTTATATTCAAGCTCTTCATATTTTTCTCGAAACTCTTGCGGGGTTATGTCGGAGTTATCTTCTTTTACCGGCTCCGGCTCCGGTTCGGGTTCGGGTTCGGGTTCCGACAATGTTATTTCTAAATTTATCGGTGCCGTTAATTCAATTTTAATATCCGAAAGATCCGGTGCAACGTATTCGCCGGTTATATCTTTTCCCGAAAATTCGTTAAGGATATCATCAAGGGAAAATTTATTATTATCCATTCTATTTCCCCCGCTGTCTGACAGCTTCAAACATAATTATTCCGGCGGCAACCGAGGCATTGAGCGAATTTATCTGACCCTTCATAGGCAGACTTATTAAAACGTCGCATTTTTTGCGGATCAGGGCGGGCAAACCGTCACCCTCCGCACCGATTACAAAGCATATCGACCCGGTGAGGGACGTTTTATAGGCACTTTCGCCCTCCATGTCCGCACCGTATATCCAGACGCCGTTTTCCTTGAGGGTGTCAAGGGCAGAAGCGAGGTTCCCGACCCTGCAAACGGGGAGTATTGCCGCCGCACCGGCAGAGGTTTTCATAACCGTTGCGTTGACCGAAACGTTTCGCCTTTTGGGAATGATAATCCCTGTCACGCCCGCCGCTTCCGCGGTTCTGATTATCGCACCGAGGTTGTGAGGGTCTTCAATTCCGGCACAGGCAATAAATATAGGATTCTCTTTTTTTATCGCCAAAAGCTCGTCAAGCTCCAAATACTTTGTCTGTGCGGCGGTTGCGATGACACCCTGATGGCTCATACCCTCTGCCATGGTGTCAAGCTTTTTATTATCAACCGTCTTAACAGGGATTCCGCTCTCACGTGCTTTCGCCGCGATAACGCCCAAAATGCCTTTAAATTTGCCATCCTCCGCCGCGATATACAAAATGTCAATCTCGCGTTCGGATTTTAAGGCTTCCATGACGGGGTTTCGCCCGATTATCAGTTCGTTATTTTCCATGATTTCCTTTAAACATAATGAGTTGCAATATATTCCTGCAAAAGCTTTGCCCCGTCTTTATTAAGTCCGCCCGAACCGTCTGCAAAAGAGGCATCTATGTTGCCGTCGTTGCCGACAATCGCGGTTGCAAAATCAAGATAATAAACCCCGTTTTCGTCTGCAAAGCCAAGGAGCTTTTCATTGAAACTGTCGGAACCAACTTGCGGTAAAGAGGATATAAAATATATTTTAGCCGACTTGTTATTTGAGATGAGGTCGGCACAAAAATCTGCCAAACTTTCCGTGTCTATCGTGTCCGCGGGGTCAAAAAGGATATAGATATTCCCCTTTTTTTCATCCATGACTATATTTTTTATTGTCTTGCTTTCAGAACCACGCCGCACGACCAAATTTCCGAGATTTGAAGAGTTTATTGCGGCATCGGCAATCACGGCGTCGTTTGCCGTTATGTCATATTCATAGAGCACCGAAAGCTTCGGGCTTCCGATGAAAAGAGAATCCTTTAAAGTATCTTTCGCCTTTTTTTCGGGCACCGGATTCGCATCTTTTTCACCAATAATTCCGGCAAGCAAAACCGTTTCGCCGGGCAGAAGCTCGTCCGATTCCGTTTCTGTCTTTTCATTTGCGAAAATCCCGAACGGCAGGACAAGATCCTCATCGTTTTTCATATACATGGTAAATGCTGTTATAAATGAAAGGAGTGCAAACAGCATTATAAATGTCAGTCTGTATCGCAGCCGCTTAACGCGGCGTGGTTTTTCATTCACGTTATATTTTACCTCGCTCGATATCTATACATATTACATTATAGCATATCTGTTTGAAAAAAGCAAGAATTTTTTATTACAACTTGAATAAAAACGAACGAGCGGCTTATAATAATGCCGTAGGCTGAATTTGAATTGACAAAACTGTAACCAAAATGTAATGTGTATCTGAAAAATGTATTGATATTTATGCAATATAGCTAAAATAACACTAAAATTTCGTTAATATTAATGTAAATTTAATCCTTGTTATTTCAATCTTTTTTTGATATAATAAACGAAGATAACAAAAAACCCACTAAATATTTAAATAAATTTCGGAGGAAAAAATAATGAAAACCAAAAGATTATTAGCGGCTATTATCGCTGCTGCCGCAGCTCTTGCACTTTCCGTTTCTGCTTATGCAGCTCCTGTAACCGAAGATGACGAACTCATCGACGAACCCGCAACCGAGTCTGTTGACGAACCCACAGATGCTCTTCCCGAAGAGCCCGCTGATGAGCCCGTTGCTCCGGCAGAGAACCCCACAACAGGTAACTCCCCCATCGCTCTTGCTGTTGTTCCCGTAGCTCTCGCTGCTGCTGCAGTTGTAGCTAAGAAGGTTCGCAAATAAGCGTAACCCTTTAAGTCTGTAAATTAACCGCTCTTAACAGGGCGGTTTTTATTGTTTAAAGAAAATTCATACTTTAAATCTTTGCAGTTCATATCTTTATGATATGCTTGTGATATCAAATGGATATCAAGCACTATGTGCTATTTCTTTAGAGGAGAATATATCATGCAAGAAAAAACTGCAAAACATTTTAACGGCTTCGCCGCCCTGATACTTAACATACTGTTTTTGGGGGCTTTGGTCGTAGCTTTATTAGCTTTGATCGGGCTTGAAGGCAGGATTCCCGACGCGGTTATGGCTGTTTCCGTCATTATTTGGATAATACTTATTGTTGTCAATATGATTCTTTTCGGCGGTTTCAAGGTTCTCACCCCCAACGAGGCATACGTTTTCACCTGCTTCGGTAAATATGTCGGGACGCTTAAAGAGGACGGCTTTTACTGGACAAATCCTTTCTATGTGGGCTTTAACCCCGAAGTTCCAAACGGCATGAGAAAGATTATTTCAACAAAAGTCAGAAGCAATAAAAACGAGAAGCAAAAGGTCAATGATGAGCTCGGAAACCCGATTGAAATCGGCGTGAACGTGTTCTGGCGTGTGGTTGACCTCAACAAGGCTGTCTTTAATGTCGATAACTTCCGCGTTTA
>JAISIC010000036.1 GCA_031262225.1 Ruminococcus sp.
TCTTCGGTATGGAAGCTTGATGCTCCCGCGCTTACTTCATGTTCTAACTGCGGTTCGTTAATTCCCCCTCATAAAGTGTGCAGGAATTGCGGATTCTACAAAGGCATTAAGGTTATCGACCTCGATGACTGATTAGCCCACGGACAAAGTGTTTGCGTAAAGTTGCAGAGCCGAGGATTAACCTTGGCTCTGTTGTTTTTAAAAGGTGCTGTATGATACTCTCAATGGATAACATATCCAAAATATATAACGGAAAAACGGTCCTCGATAACATAAATTTAACTATCGAAGATACCGACAGGATAGGGCTTGTCGGTGTCAACGGATCCGGAAAAACGACACTTTTGGGGATTATAACCGGTGAAATCCCGTATGAAGCACAAACATACCCGATCGAACCGATCTTTTCAATGTCTCGAGATATAAAAATCGGTATACTCAAGCAGAACGCAGGGCTTGACGGCGAAGATACAATTATCGGTGAGGTCACAAAAGCTTTTTCAAAGCTGCTTTCCGTTAAGGATAGAATAGAAGATTTACATCTCGAGCTTGAAAAACCGGAAACCATTCAAAACGAGAAATATTTTAGCGATATTTCACATAATCTTTCCGAATTAGAGAGCTATTTCCGTCTAAATGACGGATATATCATCGATGTAAATATTAATATAGTACTTTCCGGAATGGGTTTCCCGAAAGAAAGTTATGAAAGAACCATCAATACACTTTCAGGCGGTGAGAAAACTCGTCTGGCACTTGCAAAACTTCTTCTTGAAAAACCTGACCTGCTGATTCTTGATGAACCGACCAATCACCTTGATTTTGAGACAGTTGTATGGCTTGAGGATTATCTTTCGGGTTATAAAAAGGCTCTTTTAATAGTATCGCATGACCGATACTTTTTAGATCGCCTGACCACAAGCATCTGTGAAATCGAACGCTCAAAAATTTCACGCTTTAAAGGCAACTATACGCAGTTTGTAAATTTAAGGAAGGATCGAAACGAGCGTCA
This sequence comes from Ruminococcus sp., assembly GCA_031262225.1. Taxonomy (GTDB): domain Bacteria; phylum Bacillota; class Clostridia; order Oscillospirales; family Ruminococcaceae; genus JAISGY01. Next base: position 1,013 of record JAISIC010000036.1, read on the forward strand.
GCTTCGTGAATATGAAGATCAACAGAAGGAAATCGCGGCACTTGAAGACTTTGTAGCACGAAACCTTGTCAGAGCTTCCACAACAAAACGTGCACAAAGCAGGCGAAAACAGCTTGAGTCGATGGAAATCATAGAAAAACCCGTAATATATGAGAAATCCTCGAAAATCGACTTCACATATACTTTAGAGCCGCCTTTCGACATCCTAAAAGTAAAAAATATTGACGTTTCAGTCGGGAGCGGAGAGAAAAGGCGTACCCTTGCTTCAAACGTAAATATCGACTTAAAACGCGGAGAGCATCTTGCGATTGTAGGAGCAAACGGGTCGGGAAAGACCACTCTGCTTAAATACCTCACCAAAAAGCTTCCCTGTGTCAAGGGACTGATTGAATGGGGCAGAAACGTTCGCATTTCTTATTTTGATCAGGAAAACTCCGGGCTTCACCCAACAATGACAGTCATGGACGAACTCCATTCCCGATACCCGTCGATGACCGATCTGGAAATTCGCTCGCTTTTGGGAAAGGTTCGATTCACCGGTGAAAACGTTTTCAAGCCTGTTTCGGTCATCAGCGGCGGCGAACGTGCAAAACTTTGCTTCGCAATAATGATGCTTGAACACGCAAATGTGCTTGTACTCGATGAACCCACAAACCACCTTGACATCAGCACCCGCGAGGTTTTAGAAGAAGCTCTCGTCAGTTTTTCCGGAACAATCATCTTCGTTTCGCACGACCGTTACCTTTTAAATAAACTTGCAACAAAAGTTTGCGAAATATCTTCCGACGGCGTTAAGTTTTTTGAAGGCGGATTCACGGAATACAGAGCCTCTGTTGAGGCGGAAATCGCCGAAAAGGAAGAGAAAACTCCGAAAAAAGACATAAACGACACAGAAACCGCAGATAAGCCAAAGAATGAGGGGTATCGAAGCAAGGAACAGCGCGCAAAGGATGCCAAGAATCGTCAGCAGATTCGGGCTTATGAAGCAAAAATCGAAGAGCTTCAAATCCTTGCGGATGCTATTCAGACGGAGATTTCAACCGGAAACCTTGACTATGAAACTTTGATTCAAAAGTGCAATGAATTTGAAAATCTCAAAGTAAAGATTGATGAGATAACGGATCTTTGGCTGAAGCTATCCGATTAATATCACTAAATATTAAAAAGTTGTTGACAAATCTATTAAAATATGTTATAATATAAACATTAAACAGATACCTGTAATAACCATTCGGCAATTGGGGAATTTATATGAAAAGAAACAAAATTTCCTTAAAGATTATTAAAAAAACGGCGGCGGCACTCCTATGTACGGCGTTTTTTGTGATTTCTTTTTCAGCATGCAACTCGGACGATGACGTTGATCCGAATGCAACCGCTCTCGAGCCTGCTTATGCCGGGATTCTGACAAAAATACGTCTGGGAATGACCGAAACAAAGGTCATAAGTATGCTTCCCGATTCTGTGCCGCTCTACTATCAGGATGATTTTGAGATGTGGTCCATTGACCCCGACACAAATATGCAGGCGATCAGAACATATCTTCCCGAAGGCGACCTCAACTATTATGCCGACGATTCGATCATTACATACTATTTTAAAAACCAAAACGGTAACCCTGATCATATTCTGACAGGTTACATGGAAGAGGTTCACGGGGTTTTCCCGCAGGACGCTTCAATTAAATTTTATGACGATACCGCAAAACGTCTGCAAGAGGAATACGGCGTAACTCCGATCGGCACCCAGACCGGGACGGAAGGTATTGACAGCGAAATCCAACTCAAACAGGTTTACGACTGCCCGAGTGCTACAGTCACATTCTATTGCACCTACACATGGCAGAATGTAAATGGGATTGACGATTATTTCGGTTCATACTTTGCTGTGAAGCTCATGGGCAAGACAATTAAAGAAGAGGTTGCTCTCGCTTCCGACGGATTTACCGCCGCAGTTACCGCAACTACAGCTGCAGCCGGTGAGGAACCCGAAGAAACAACAGAACCCCCTGCAGATGATGCAGAGTAATATTGAAGAAAAACAGACTATGAAATCGTTTACACCATATACCCATACCGTCAGCTACTACGAGACGGACAAGATGGGAGTAGTTCACCATTCAAACTATATCCGATGGTTTGAAGATGCCCGACTTCACTTTTTGGAATGTGCCGGCTATCCATACACAGAAATGGAATCAGACGGAATAATGATTCCGGTTCATAGTGTAACTTGCAGTTACAAGAATGCCGTAAGATTCGGTGATACAATAAAAATCAATTTGAAAATCGCCTCTTTCAACGGTTTTCGATTTAAAATTGAATATACCGTAACAGCTGCAGATACCGATGAATTACGTGCTGTCGGCAGTTCGGAACATTTTTTCACCGATATGAGTCTGAAACCTGTCAGGACAGAAAAAAAATACCCCAAAATATTTGAGGTATTCGCCGAATATATCGGCAAGGATTTATAGATGAAAGCATGACCGCTATTTGGTAATTCTTACAGTGCACCTTCAAGCGAACTAACCGATGTTATCTCCGCCGTGCTGTTGATGAACTTAAATCGCAGACGAAGGTTGTCGGTAATGAGAGCAATAAATTCGCTGTTTGTGGGTTTGCCCTTCGCAATATTGATTGTGTAGCCGAAAAGATTGTTCAAAACGTCGATATCGCCTCTGTCCCACGCGATTTCAATGGCATGGCGAATAGCACGCTCAACCCTGCTTGATGTGGTATTAAAATGAGAAGCGATCGACGGATAAAGCTTTTTGGTGATGCTGTCGAGCATTTCAACGTCGTCAAGACTTAAAATTATCGCGTAACGAAGATAATGATAACCCTTGATGTGAGCCGGAATCCCAACCTGATGGATAATGTCAGTAACAACGACCTCACGAGGAACTTCGTTGTATTGATAGTTGTACTCGCTGTCTGAAATCGATTGCACACGCGTCATAATGCTGATCAAAGCCTTTACGTCGAAGGGTATCAATACGAGATAGGCATTGGCAAACCTCATTATCTGACGTTCGATAACCGCGTTTTTGCTGGCAGTGGTTACCAAAAAGTACGGTTTCTTAACACGCGTATCGTTATTCACGCGTTCAATAACCTCAATTGCGTCAAATCCTGTGAGCATCGTCTCGCAGATGACAATATCGGGAGCCTTGTCTGCTATGTACCTCATGACTTCCGCACCGTCATTATCGCAGTAGTAAACGTCGAAACCTACCGCCTTTGCCTCTTCATCAAAGGTGGATGAGGCACCGTCAATGTAACCTTTTGAAACTAAAACTTTTTTTATCGCTGACATACAGCAACCTCCTGTGTTTTTTCTTTCCTTATTATACCATATTCTGGTAAGATAATTTGTCGAATTTTGGTAGCTAAAATAATTTTTTTACTATTTTTGTTAATTCATATGTGTTTTTACCATATGATGTTCAGATTTATCTGATTATTTCCATATTATAGCACATATTTAAGTAAATTTTCGCAATGATTAATATAATTGTATCATGTTTACTTAATAAAATCAATAGTAAATTAGAATTTTTTGTATATTTAAAAGGAATAGTGTAAATTTTCGGCATAAATTTTGAATGTGAGGGCGAACATGGACACAGAGCTTGCTATGAAAACCTTACGGCACTGGATTAATGAATCGGAAAACATCGTTTTTTTCGGCGGTGCAGGCGTTTCCACCGAAAGCGGTATCCCCGATTTTCGCGGAACCGACGGGCTTTATAACCAAGAATACAAATATCCACCCGAAACAATAGTAAGCCGAAATTTCTATGTCAATAACCTTCACGAATTTTACAGTTTTTATCGCAACAAGATGCTTTTCCCCGATGCGAAGCCCAATGCTGCACATCTTGAGCTTGCAAGACTTGAGAAAATAGGTAAACTTAAGGCTGTAATAACACAGAATATTGACGGGCTTCACCAGATGGCGGGGAGCGAAAATGTTTATGAAATTCACGGGTCGGTGCACAGAAACTACTGCCTCCGCTGCCATACATGCTTTGATGCCTCTTATATTCTCTCTTTCGACGGTCCGCCGTCCTGCTCGGAATGCGGCGGTCTGGTAAAGCCGGATGTCGTCCTATACGGGGAATCACTCGATCAGGATACCATCAATGCTTCGATAGAAGCGATAGAAAAATGCGATATACTCATTGTCGGCGGAACATCTCTGACCGTATATCCCGCCAACGGTTTCATAAACTATTATAAAGGCGATAAATTAGTGCTCATTAACAAAACGCCGACAGAATATGACGATATTGCGGACCTTCTTATTCACGACAGCATCGGAAAAGCTCTGACATACGGATTATAGAAATTATCATGGGAAACTTTCATGTAATCGTTTTCATAAATCGGAGGAAAAAACCTTGCAACTTCTCAATACCTACGTTGACGACCTTATAAAACGAGCTCTCCTCGAGGATATGAGCTATCTTGACCTTGCAACCGATTTTCTGATCGATGATAATCAAACTTCAAACGCATATATGATAGCCAAGGATACGGGAGTTTTGTCGGGTATTAAAATCGCTATGCGGGTTTTTGAAATACTTGACCCCTCATTTAGGTACGAATTATCAAAAAACGACTGTGAAAACGTTTTCACAGGAGATATTATCGTAAATTTTACCGGCAAAACTGCTCAATTATTAAAGGGCGAACGCACCGCTTTGAATATTTTGCAGCATATGTCCGGCATAGCTACTGCTGTCAATAATTTGCAATTGCTCTGTAACGGAAGCAAATGCCGTATTTGCGAGACCAGAAAAACGCTTCCGGGGCTTCGCGCGATTGAAAAGTACGCTGTTTTGTGCGGAGGCGGGAAAAACCATCGCTTTTCGCTTTCCGATGCCGCAATGATTAAGGATAACCACATTGATGCCTGCGGAAGCCTTAAGGCGGCGGTTGAAGCTCTTCGCGAAAACCTCGGTCATATGGCAAAAATCGAAGTCGAAGTGCGTGATAAATCCGAGCTTCAAGAGGCTTTGGAGTGCGGCTGTGACGTGATTATGCTTGATAACATGACCCCCGAGATGATGAGCGAATGTGTGAAGATTGTCGCCGGCCGTGCAATTTTAGAAGCATCCGGCAACATAACGTCGGATAATATAGCAGAAGTCGCGAAAACAGGGGTTGATGTTATCTCTCTCGGTGCTCTGACCCACTCTGTAAAAGCTTTTGACATCTCCATGAAGATCGAAAAATCAGGAGGTGCTAAGCTTTAAGTGACTATTCTTTATTTGGTGAAGGGTAATTTATACGTAAATATTACCAATCGTTGCCCCTGCTCATGTACGTTTTGTATTCGCAATGAAGCTCCGGGCGTGTATGGTTCGGATTCGCTGTGGCTTGAGCACGAGCCGTCGATTGATGAAATAAAGTCCGAATTTGACAGATTTGACCCCGAAAGCTATGGTGAAATTGTTTTCTGCGGATATGGTGAGCCGACGGAACGGCTTGACGTAGTCTGCGAAATAGGAAAATATGTCAAATCGAAATTCGGCAAAACGGTTCGCATTAACACTAACGGTCTATGCAATTTGATTAATCAAAAGCCGTGTGAGCCAATGTTTGAAGGTGCTGTAGACATAGTCTCGGTATCGCTCAATGCACCTGACAAAGATGAATATAATCGAATAACCCGACCGAAATGGGATAATTCTTTTGAAGAACTTTTGTTGTTTACAAAAAATGTTAAACCATACGTTAAGAAGGTTGTTCTGACGGTTGTCGATGTCTTGAAACCTGATGAAATCGAACAATGCAGGGCTATTGCAGAAGAACTCGGAGTAGATTTTCGAGTAAGAAAATTGGATTAAAGTTTAATCAAATTATTTTTTATATCAGAGGTTATTTATGAGTACTGTTAATGTAAAGCTATCCGAATTTAAAGGTGTCCCGTCTGTTGAGCTCAGCACAGCAGGTGCTTTTGCCGTTGTAGTACCGAGTATCGGTTCAAACGTCGTGAAATTCAGGGACAATGAGCGGAAAATCGAAGTCTTCCGCAACCCCGACGATGCCGATATCAAAGATATAAAAGCAAAGCCTTTCCTTTGGGGCGTACAAGCTCTATACCTCGCAAACCGTTTCAGAGACGGCGTTTTAAGGACTTCCGACGCAGTTTATCAGCTCCCGATCAACGAACCTTTGATGAATAATTTCATTCACGGTTTCATTCATGACCGTTCACATGAGATTAAGTCTTACGGCGTGATTAAGGAAACGAACAGGGCATACGTTGAGACAGAGTATATATATGACAAAAAAGATGAATTTTATCAGTATTTACCTATTGATTTTATATTTAATGTTCGGATTGAACTCGGTGACAGAAAAGGCTCGCCTCGTTTGAAACAAACAATAAAGATTACAAATATTTCGCCCAAGAAACTTCCGATTTCAATTGCAACACATACAGCAATCGCTGCGCCGTTTGTTGACGGCTCAAAGGGTGAAGATGTTCGTCTGACTATTCCTATAGGCGAAAAGTTGCAGCTTGACGAGTCGAGATGGCTGCCCTGCGGAAAACCGAATCTGCCGCTTGATACCTACGACAAACTCTATGCCACTGGCAAATGCTGCCCCGTTCTTCGGGATATCAACAATAATATGTATAAATATGCAAAACCGGAAGTTGATGTCAACCGTATTATCGTGAACGACCTTTCGACAGGGCATAAAATCATAAACTCCGTCGGAAATGAATATAAATTCACGATCATATGGAATGACGGTGGTTTCAAAGGATATTTTTGCCCCGAACCGATGACAGGACAAATTGATGCTCCGAATCTTGATATGCCGGCATCTGAGTCGGGTTACAGCGAAATTGGACCGAGCGAAGAATTTTCTGTGTCGCAATGGTTCTATACAGAATAGCAGGTCATAAAAGTCCGATCAAGTAACTGTTTAATTTTAAGACACATCTTTTTAATCATTATGTCATAATTTTGTGCTATACTTTTTTATAGCTTTATTAATTGTTTATTTTTGTTATTATTTAGGGGAAATTATGTACGCAGATATTATGGATACCATCGGTTTTGTGACAGAATCTGACAAAGAAGTCGGAATCGGCATGGCAAAAGAACTGGCAAGACAAAAGCGTAACCTTGAACTCATTGCGAGTGAAAACCTTGTCTCACCCGCAGTTATGGCGGCAATGGGCTCTGTACTCACCAATAAATATGCAGAGGGCTATCCCGGAAAACGCTATTACGGCGGCTGTGAGTGTGTTGACATCGTCGAAAATATCGCAATCGAACGTGCTAAAAAGCTGTTCGGTGCAGGATTTGCCAATGTCCAAACACATTCCGGTGCTCAAGCTAATGAATCGGTTTATTTTGCACTCCTAAACCCCGGCGACACAGTGCTCGGAATGAGCCTTGCTCATGGCGGACACCTAACGCATGGTTCCAAAGTAAACATTTCCGGAAAATATTACAATTTCGTAGCATATGGGCTCGGCGATGATGAAAAGATCGACTATGACGCTGTTGAAGCTTTGGCAAAGGAACATAAGCCCAAACTCCTTGTAGCAGGCGCTTCTGCATATCCGAGAACTATTGATTTCCCGAGACTGCAAGCAATTGCAAAGTCTGTCGGTGCATATTTCATGGTGGATATGGCACATATTGCCGGGCTCGTTGCGGCAGGCTGTCACCCCTCACCGATGCCGTATGCAGATGTGGTAACTTCTACCACCCACAAAACGTTACGCGGTCCCAGAGGCGGGCTTATCCTCACAAACGATGAGGAGATGGCAGCAAAGATAAACAAAGCTGTCTTCCCGGGGATTCAGGGCGGTCCGCTGATGCATATTATCGCATCAAAAGCCGTTTGTTTCGGCGAAGCTCTCAAGCCCGAGTTTACAGAATACGGTAAAAGAACTGTTGAAAACGCTTCTGTTCTTGCGAAAACGCTCGTGGAAAAGGGATTCAGGCTTGTTTCGGGCGGAACCGATAACCACCTTATGCTCGTTGATCTTCGTCCTTTCGATATCACAGGCAAGGAGCTTGAACACCGTCTGGATGAAGTTTACATCACCGTCAATAAGAACGCTATCCCCAACGACCCGCAAAAGCCCGCATTCACAAGCGGCGTAAGAATCGGTACCCCTGCGGTTACAAGCAGAGGGCTTGGCACTGACGAGATGAAGACCATCGGTGAATGTATCTATCTTGCCGCAAGTGATTTTGAAAATTCGGCTGACAAGATTCGTGAAATGGTAACCGATATTACAAAAAGATTCCCTTTGTATGAATAATCTTCAAACTTCATATTAAAATAAATTGAACAATCGGTATCCTAAGGGGTACCGATTTGGGTATATTGATGAATAATACACCGCTTGCAGACCTTATCAGACCGAGAAGCCTCCATGACTTCGTTGGGCAATCCCATCTTTTAGGTGAGGGGAAGCCTTTACGTCGGATTATTGAACAAAAACGTATACCGAATATGATTTTTTACGGTCCGTCCGGTGTCGGGAAGACCACGCTTGCACGCTTCATCTCCGATAACTGCGGAATGACGCTCCGGAAACTCAACGGAACTTCTGCCGGAACTGCGAATATCAAAGAGATTATCAGCGAGTCTCAGACTTTCGGGGGACTTGGCGGTGTGCTCCTATATCTTGATGAAATCCAATACCTCAATAAAAAGCAACAGCAGTCTCTTCTTGAATATATAGAAAACGGGCAGATTACGCTTATCGCTTCGACAACTGAAAACCCATATTTTTACGTTTACGGTGCGATAATCAGTCGGTGCACGGTGTTTGAATTTAAACCTGTTTCGCCCGAAGAACTGAAACCTGCGATCTCAAGAGCATTCCGTTTGGCACTTGAATACCACGAGCTGAACGCCGAAATTGAAGATGGTGTAATCGATTACATCGCGTCCGGGTGCGGAGGAGACGTAAGGAAATGCATCAACTCCGCAGAACTTTGTGTTCTTTCAGCCGAACCCGTGAAATCGATTTCACATGATAAAACCACTCTTTCGGATAATGAGATAACATTTAACAAGCCTGTTGAAAACTATGTTGAAAGCGTGAAATCGTTTACTCAAAATAATAACAATGATAAATCAAAAAGTTTCGTAAAAATCTCCCTTGAAAGCGCAAAACTCCTCACGCAAAGGAGCAATATGCGGTATGACAGGGACGGCGACGAGCATTATGACATTCTCTCGGCACTTCAAAAATCCATCCGCGGTTCGGATGAAAACGCCGCTCTGCACTATGCTGCAAGGCTTTTCGCGGCGGGAGATATGCTGTCACTTTGCAGACGTCTCATGGTTATCGCCTGTGAGGACATCGGGCTTGCCTACCCGACGGCAATAACGGTCGTTCGTGCCTGCATTGAGTCGGCTAAGGAGCTCGGTCTGCCCGAAGCACGGATCCCCCTCGCGCAGGCGATAATCCTGCTCTGCACAGCTCCGAAGTCAAACAGCGGCGTAATGGCGATTGATGCTGCCATGGACGACGTGAATAACGGCTTTGCGGGGGATATTCCCGCGAACCTTCGCGATTCGCACTATGGGGGTGCTTCAAAGCTTGGGCGCGGGCTTGACTACAAATACCCGCACGACTACCCTAACAGCTTTGTTCTCCAACAGTATCTCCCCGAAGCTTTAAAAGACAGGGTTTACTATCGGTTCGGCGATAATAAAACCGAACAGGCGGCAAAGCAGTATCGCTTTAAGGTTAAGGGCGAGGCTTAAAAGTCTTCAAGTCGTCATTTTTGAAATGTGCATATGCTATCATATTAAAACTTACGCCCAAAACTAAATATATAACTAATGTAACGACATAGTTACATATGTAATCGGATGATAACATCGCATTAGGCAAAGCCATTGTTGTAAAATAGTTCGCTATATAGCCGTTGCCAAGCACATTTACACTTAAAAGTGCGATCAAGCTAACCAGATTTACCGACACCAAATACAATAAAGCAGACTTTATAAACGACTTTGTGACCGTCGTTATGAACATAGCAAATCCGCAGTACATATAAAGTATGGAAATTGCTAAAAGAAATCGAAGAGGGTTAAAGCTAACACTATAGAGCATTAGAATTATTATATAATTTAAAACAAAAATAGTAAATATTATCACAAACATAAATATAAATAATGAGCACAATAAATATTTTCTGTTAAATCCTTGCGACAAGATCATCTGAATAATGTTTTGTTTGTATAGCTTGCTGTAAAAATAACTGTATACAGCCGCAATAGCCGGTAATAAACCGAACGAAAACCACATATTTATATCTGAAAGTGTTGAATCGTTGATAAATATAAAAATAATAAAAATTGCGATAAGCGTATAAGCCAAAACACCCCATAAAAGCTTCCCTTTTACGGCGATAAATGTAAAAGTTTTTAATGTTCTGCAATACTGTTCCTTCATACTCAAATTTCATCACCGCCAATCAACGTATTATAATACTCTTCATAGCTGCTGTGAAAATGCTTGGTATGATAAATTCGTACGGCGTTTTCGCTCAAAACCTGTGAAACCACGTTGATATTATTGTTTTGGTTATAAACAATCAGGTAGCCGTCTTCAACATCGGCATTTTTTATGCCTAACTTCACGTCTAAAATCCGAATCGCAGCATCGGGGTCTGAAACGGAGAGGCAAAAAGCGTCTCTGACTTGCGTTAAAAGGTATTCTTTTGTGATATTTTTTATGATTTTCCCATTGTGTATGATTATAAATTCGTCCGCGATTTTAGCATAATCAGACAGATTTTCCCCGGTCAAGAGCAGAGTTTGATTGCTTGAATGGATTTTCATTACAATATCAACGTCAAAAGGCTCGTCAAGAGCCAAAAAATCCGGCTTAGATAGAAACTCAAGAGCAATTCCGAGCGAGTATTTATCAGATTTTGTCAGTTTTTTCGCCTTTATTTTCGATTTTTCATAAAGATTTACTATCGTTAAAAGCGCATCTATATCCGAAAAAGGTGAGCCTGTAAGCATACACCTTGTTTTCATATTGTCAAAAACCGTCATTTCATCAATTATTGCGGGCGATTCGATTATAAACGCCGAATTGTCGGCATTGCTTGTGACATTCCCGCTTGAAGGCTTTATAAGCCCTGATAACAGACTTAAAAGTGTCGATTTGCCGGCATTTTTTTCACCGACTAAGGCATAGATTTTTCCGCGATCTAATGACAGATTGACGTCTTTTAAAACAAAATCAGCCTTGAATTTTTTAGATAGATTCTCTGTTCTGACTAATGCGTCATTCATAGATTACATACCTATCATTAAATTCAAGACATGACAGTACTTTACAGTATAAGTGTGCCATTTATTTATAGCACGGACACGCCGCGAGGGATTTGAACCCACGACCTACCGGTTCGTAGCCGGTTACTCTATCCACTGAGCTAGCGGCGCATAGTGATATTTTCACATCACTAATAAATAATTATAGAGGGTTTTATGAAAAAAGTCAAGAGGTTTTTGGAAAATTCATAAAAAATTTATAAAAATATCAGTCGCGATATACATAACACAGAATATCCAGACGTACTTGGTCACGAAACTCCGGTTTTACCATATACTGTGCGACTTTATCAATTAGAAAAGCATTGTTTGAATACCTTCCTTCGAGCTTGAACTGGTTAAAGCCCATCGGAACATAGGTACTGTAAACCTCATCGGGCATTATGCGCGTTTCGTAACCAACCGTGTCATAGATTGTATTTGAACGATACTCGCAATCATACTCCTGAAATTCCGGGAGTTTGCCGCGATGTTCTTGTTGATTTTTCCAATAATCGATGTGTGCCTGTCCGATATCGCGATAATGCTGACCTCTGCGGGGGCAATGAGGGATACAGCAAGCGTCTGCTAAGAGTTCACATTTTTCTTTCTTTTTTATGCTTTTTAAAAACTCAAAGTCTCTGTTCAAATTATAATCAAGAACGACGAGGTTATAATCCTTGTCAAGCTCACGATTCAGATCATCGGCATTTTCAATCTGTTTGCAGGTGGATGATGTGATCTTAAAATTCGGGTAGTTTTTTCGTATATAATCTTCCAATATCGGGGAATTAATTATTACCTCATTCATGCCGTTATCTGCAATTTGTAAAGTACGATTACAGAAACGATCGTCAAGATGCTCCTCTGTTATGAGCGGATTTGTGTATGTGAAACGCACAGGAATGCCCATACCGTTGAATTTTTCAAGGGTCATACGGATCGTTTTCTCATCTGTGAGCCCCTGAACAAAACGCCCGCCATTCCAAACACTGGTAGGATATGTTCCGTAAACAGACGCGATATATGCACCTTCGCGAAAACATTCGGGGTTTTCTTTCATAATATAGTCAAGTGCTAAGATAACAGGATATGATTTTAGAATCCCCGGAAGGTGAAATCCTATAGTTTTTTCCATTTTAATTACTCCAAGCTTTAAAATTACCTATCTATTATACATCATTAAAGCGGCTTTTTCAAGAACATTTCAGTTACAGTTATGAGGCGTCGGAAAGGGTTATTCCGTTTTCTCCCAGAGGTATTTTATGGTCAAGACCGACGAATTTGCCGTTTTGCTGCCACAAAACATCTTTGACGAAGTTATATTTTTCGGTATCCCAGGTGGTAAAATCGTCCTTCACAAGCCCGCCGGTATCGCCCGAATTTGCATTGAAACACCAGAATGTATGGTGCAGGCGATTTTCTTTGATAAGCCGCCGCATTAATGTCATCCATTTCAGATTCGGTTCGGTCATAAAGCCGCCCCATTCACCGATCAAGAGCGGCGCAATGCCGTCTTCGTGTATGTAAAACCAGCTGTCACGCCAATAATCGTTCATCAGGCTTTGATATGTGTAGTTGCCGGAAAACCAAGGTTGGGCATAGACGGCGGGACCGTAGTCATGGGGTGAATAGACCAGCTTATTCTGAAACCTTCCTAAATCAACGGGATGGTCAGCCACGCCGCGAAGGTTGCCGCCCCACCAACCGAAGTGATAATCGCCCGAATTTGTCGATGAAAAGTCACCGTTTATTTTCGTGTCTTTGGGGTATATTTCTATGCCTTCAACCATTACAAGAACGTTGGGGTTCTTATTCAGAACTGCTTTTGCTGCCTTTTCGGCAACATATCTCCAGTTATCGGCATCCGATGAGCCATCCCACTTTATACGCGGATTTTCATTCGGCTTTCCGTGCGGTTCGTTCTTAAGATCGTACGCGATTATCGTGTCGTCGTTTTTATATCGATCAGCCATCCAAGCGAGAGCGTCTGTGAAATCTTTTTCGGTTAAACCTCCCGCAATCCAGTCAGCATCCATATGCCCCATGCTGTCGGTGGCGGCGGAATGGATATCTATCATTATCTTTATGCCGTTTGCCCGACATTGCCCCACAACATAATCGAATATCTCGAGACTGTTCATACCGACAAGGTAGCTGTTTGTTGCCTGATTGAAGTTCGCGTTCGGATAGCTTCCCTGCGACCAGTTTTTGATAAGCTCAACCGAAAACGGAATACGAAGAAGGTTGAAGCCGTGGTCAGCGATGGATGCTATCGAGCCGTTGAGGTCAGCAGCCCAAAGCCCGTCAAAGGTGTTTGTGCCGGTGTTATATCCAAACCAGTTCACCCCTGTGATCCAAACTTCCTTGCCGTTTTTGTCGGTTATTTTCGTACCGTCAACATAAAGCCAGTCGTCTGTTGAGGGCGGCGGAACGTCCTTTGCGGCGGCAGGGGGAGGCGGAGGTGTTCCGCCGCCGTTATTACTGTTATTGTTATTGTTATTTGAAGCAGTATTATTTACAACCGATCCCGCTGTCACCGAGGAGCCGTTCTTATCAATCTCCCCGGGGTCCTTTATAATAACGCCGAAGGTTACTTCAGAGGATGGTGCTATGTCTGTGTTATAGCTAACCGGTGTCGCCGTCAGAAGTCCGCCCGACAACGTGAAATCAGCACTCCAAGAGTTGATTATCTCGGCATTTTTGCCCATCACAAGCTTCACAGTCCAGCCGGAAACGGTTTTGCTGCCGTTGTTTTCAATAACTCCGTCAAACTGTGTGACAGTCTTTCCGCCCTCTTCCCAGCTGTTTGTGTTTGAAAAGGTAAGCTTAAGGTCAACAGCGGCTATCGCCGCAGTTGTTGCCGCTGTTGAAGCCGCTGTTGCGGCAGCAGGTTTAGCGGTAGTAGTAGTTGCTGTTGTTGTTTGAGGTTTAAGCGCTGTTGTCGCTTCTGTTTCCGAAAGAATCAGTTCTTCTTCCTCTTCTTCGGACACGGTTGCCGTGTATGTAATTTCAATATCCCCGAACTCGGTTTCCGTGTATGTGGTCGTTTCGCTCTCATACTCGGTTTCGGTGTATTGTGTTATTGTTGTTGATAAAACCGATGTCTCGATATCTAAATCAATTCTCGGTGCTTCTTTTGCACAACCTGTAAAAATTGATAATGTAAATATTAAAAACAGTATTGCCGATAATCTTTTCATACTCCACCTATAGTTCTCGTGTTGCAAACGCATTAAGATAGTCGTCTGCAAAAGTCCCCGATTTATATTCATGAAACCCCTGTGCTCCGATCATTGCCGCGTTATCGCCGCAGTAGCAAAGCGGCGGCAGGAAAAGCTTCAATCCGTTTTCCTCACATATCTTTGTCATAGCATCCCTTATGCCGCTGTTTGCCGAAACGCCGCCGCATACTGCGATTTTGTCATATGAAAGCTCACTAACAGCCTGTAAAGTTTTTTCCGTCAAAATCTCACATACCGTTTTTTGAAACGATGCCGCAAGATCGTTTGTATTAATCGTTTCGCCGCGTTGAGAGGCGGTGTGTACGGTGTTTACAACCGCTGTCTTAAGCCCTGAAAATGAGAAGTTAAGTCCTGTCGTTTGCGGTTTCGGGAGACGAAATGACGTCGGATTTCCTATCTTTGCGGCTTTATCGACATACACGCCGCCCGGATACGGGAACCCCATAACCCTTGCCGCCTTGTCGAAAGCCTCGCCCGCCGCATCGTCGGTAGTACGCCCGAGTACTCTGAAATCGGTGTAGTCTCGAACATCGACAAGGCTTGTGTGCCCGCCGCTCACCACAACTGCCAAGAACGGCGGCGTAAGGTCGGAAGACAGATAAACAGCCGCGATATGCCCTGCAATGTGGTGCACAGGAACGAGCGGCTTCCCCGCCGAAAAGGCAAGCCCCTTGGCGAAGCTGACCCCCACAAGCAGTGCTCCGATCAGTCCGGGGGCATATGTCACGGCGATCGCTTCAATATCGGAAAGGCTACAATCCGCTTCCGTTAAGGCGGCTTTCACAACCTGTGAAATACACTCGGCGTGCATCCTTGAAGCGACTTCGGGAACAACTCCGCCGAACTTTGCGTGAAATTCCGCTTGAGAAGCGACGACATTTGAAAGGACTTTTTTACCGTCCTCGACAATAGCCGCCGCAGTCTCGTCACAGGAGCTTTCAATTGCTAAAATCTTCATTCTAAACCTCTGCAAACGGTGCGAGACGTTCGTACATTACATCGCCGATGCCGTCTACATTCTTCAAATCCTCAACGCTGCGAAAACCGAAGGTCTCGCGATATTCGATAATCCGCCCTGCCAAAACCTCACCCACACCGTCAAATGTCATGAGTTCGTCCATACTTGCCGTGTTAAGGTTTACTTTTTTGTCTTCTGCTTGAATGACTTCCGTTTTGTTTTCAGCTTCGTCCCCTACCGTAATATGCTCCTTGATCGCTTCAAACTTTGCCGGACCGATGCCCTTTACTTCCATAATCTGCTCTATTGCCGTGAAATCGCCGTTTACGGTTCGATAATCGAGTATAGCCTGTGCTGTTACCTCGCCGATTCCCTCAAGCGTTATGAGCTCGGCTATGTCTGCCGTGTTGATATTAATAATATACACGGTTTCGGTGTAAATGGTAGTCTCCGTCGCAGTCTCCGACTGAAATGCGGTGATAGCCTCAGAGCCGGTGTAAACGACATTCGTTTTGGTATCGGCAACCGCTCTTTCATCATAAAGCAGATTGAAGATGACTATGTAAGCAAGCCCGATGAATAAAACCGCCGCAACTGCAATCCTTTTTTGCTTGTCCTTCATTTTTGACCCTAAAGTTTCAAAATTTATATCACACTTATGTAATTTCGGAGTAATATGTATCAAATAAACGCTGTTTTATTATACATACACTTTGGAGGTATCATATATGAAAATCGTCGTTATAAAGAGCCCGAGATTCCTTTCAGGACTTTTCAGAATGTTATTCGGCATAAAGAAAGAAGCCTACACCGAATAGCCTATCACTTCGTGGATCATCTTTATATCCACAAATGCGTCAATGAGCGTTCCGTCCGCCTCGTATTCTTCGGAATAGACAGTCCCGTTTTCACGTATACGCGACAAAAGCGCCGTTTCGCTGTATGGTATAACCGACTTGAACCGCTTCCCGGTAATCGGCAGGTTATCCGATATCGCGGTGAGAAGTTCGGTTATGCCGAAACCGGTTTTAGCCGAGATCAGCACGGTGTTTTTGTCGGTGACTATATCCGAAACGTCAACTTTATCGCATTTGTTGAGCACGTCAATTCGCGGTATATCCCCGCAACCCAGCTCATCAAGTGTCTTTGCGGTGACGAGCGATTGTTCGTAACCTTCGGCATTTGAAATATCGATCAGATTTATTATCAAATCTGAGTTTGAAGCCTCTTCAAGGGTGGATTTAAAGCTCTCCACAAGGTTATGGGGGAGGCGGCGAAGGAGCCCTACCGTGTCGATTATTGTCACGCTTCGCCCGTCGGGAAGCTTTATAGCCCTTGATGTTATATCAAGGGTCGCAAAGAGCTTGTCCTCTGCAAGCACCCCCGCTTCGGTCAGGTAATTTAGAAGCGTTGATTTGCCGACGTTAGTATATCCTACAATCGCGGCGGTCAGAATATTATCTTTTTTACGCCTTGCCCTGTGACGGTCACGGCGTTTTTGCAGTTCCTCAAGTTCCGCTTCAAGGGCATGAATACGTCTTCTGATATGACGCTTGTCCGTTTCAAGCTTGGTTTCGCCCGCACCCCTTGCTCTGAGCCCCCCGGAAGACGAGCCCCCGAGCCTTGACATCTCCGCGCCCTTGCCGTGGAGGCGGGGTAACATATATTTATACTGGGCAAGTTCAACCTGTAGTCTACCCTCTGCTGTGACAGCGTTTGTTGCAAAGATATCTAAAATAAGGGTGGTTCGATCGATAATCTTGCAGGGGAGCACCTTTTCGATATTTTTCATCTGTACTGCGGAAAGGTCGGTGTCAAAGATCACAAAATCTGCTTCGAGGGCTTCTGCCTCGCCGGCAAGTTCGGCAAGCCGCCCCGAACCGATATAGGTTGCATTGTCGGGGGATTCGCGTTTTTGTGTAACCTTTCCGATTACAACTGCTCCGGCAGTCTTTGCAAGCTCGGAAAGTTCGTCAAGGGAGCTTTCTGCATCATATTCGCCGGTGTCGGCACATACTAAAATAACTTTGGTTTCTTTTTTTTCGGGCATTTTTCCTCCATCATATAAGACCGACAAACGGGTTTACAAATATCATAAAAATCGCAACAGCAAAATTTATATCCCATGGAATTGATGTAATGAGTATGGGCAGGGAACGTGCTTTTCCCGCCGCTGTAGCTTTATTAAAAAATTCGCGGAAACGCTTTCTGTTTGTGATAACTATCACAACTGCCGTTATAACTATGCCGATATTCAAAAGTGCCACCAGCATTACAGTCATAATCATCTGCGGGGTAATATACTGCAAGATTTCAAGCGGATTATTTGTGTTCAAAGCCCTTGCCACCACATCAAGATATCCGGAAGATGACATGATTATTGCCGAAACTGCGGCGAATGCGTTCACGAAGGTGTGAGCGATAACAGAAGGAATGATTGAATTATATCGGAGTGCGATTGCCCCGAAAACTATCCCCATGACCGTCGCATAAACAGCCTGTTGGAAATTGCCGTGGGTGGCACCGAACATGACTGCAGAGACTATTATCGCGAAGGTTCGGTCATATCTTGAAAGTGCACCGAGGATTATTCCGCGAAAGATCAGTTCTTCTAAGATAGGAGCTGTAATCACGCCCTGTATTAGGATTATCCCCATCACAAAATCGCTCTGTGCCATTGACTGCTCCAGACCGGATGTGAAGGTTGACATATTCTGTCCGAAAATAACGGTGACAATCGCAATAATTATCCCGCCGGCATATGAGCCTGCAAACCCAAGCCCCTGTGCAGTGAAGTATGTTTTAACCAAAGTTTTGCCGGTGAAACCCTCGGTCTTAAAAAGCGAGCGGATTTTTATCCCCGTCAGTCTGCTTCCCAAGAAAACGGTGCCAAGCTCTAACAAAACAACTACAACTAAATTTATGATTTGTGCGGCATTGACGTAGCTTTCAGTCCCGGGAGTGAATATAAGGTTCAAAACAATTATTGAAATTCTGCCCGCAAGAAAATAAAAGATAACAAGGAACATAAGCAGGGTTATCCCCGCACCGTCATAAATCTTTCTTATCTGTTGTCTTTCAGCCGAATCCGGCTTCTCTGTGATAACATATCCTTCAGTCATAATCTACCTCGATTCTGTCCTTATCCATATTTTACAATTTTTATTACTGAATATTCAAAATCTATCTGTCAATAATTTGTATAAAGGTAACATATTTCCAAATCGCAAAAGCACATAAAGAAAAGCAGATTCGGGGTATGTTATGCATTATAACAAGGTTGATATAAGCGGAGTGGACACTTCAAAGCTCAAAGTTTTGTCGGAAGATGAAAAAACGGAGCTTTTGCACCGTTATAAAAACGGCGACAGACACGCCCGCGAGCTTTTGATATCCGGGAATCTGCGGCTTGTGTTGTCGGTTATTCAAAAATTCATGGGAAGAAATGAAAATGCCGACGACCTTTTTCAGGTCGGCTGTATCGGCTTGATGAAGTCGATAGATAACTTCAACACCGACCTTGACGTTCGTTTTTCAACCTATGCTGTGCCGATGATTGCCGGTGAAGTCAGAAGATATATGCGGGATAACAACCCGATAAGGGTGAGCCGTTCCCTCCGCGACCTCGCCTATAGGGCGATGCAGGCGAAGGAAGCTTTGCAGAGCAAGACTCAGCAGGAGCCATCCATCGCCGAGATCGCAAAGATGATTGAGACGCCCGAATCAGCTGTGGTCATTGCTCTTGAAAGCGTCACAGACCCGGTATCGCTTTATGAGCCTGTTTATTCCGATGCCGGCGACACTCTTTATGTTATGGACCAAGTCGGCGACAAGAACGACGATAACAACTGGCTTGACGAGATACTCCTCAAGGAAGCAATCGGCGATCTTTCCGATCGGGAAAAGAATATTTTATATCTCCGCTTCTTTTTAGGCAAAACACAGGTTGAGGTTGCAAATGAAATCGGAATATCTCAAGCACAAGTTTCAAGGCTCGAAAAGAACACTTTGGAGAGGATTAAAGGAAATATCTAATACCTCTTGAGGTCAACAGAAACGACAATCATTCTGCCCGAGTGGTCGAAAAATTTTGACGAGATGGTTTTACAGCTTTTGCCCGTCGCCGCAGATGTGTACCAGCCGGAGATGAATGGGTCTTCGATACGTTCGCGGACAGCGTAGAAGTAATTCTTAATGCCGTGGTTTTCACCCAAGAGAGCCGGAACGAAACCCGGAAGGCTCTCGGAGTTTTTGCCCATAACCGTCTTTGTAATCTGGAAGCCGTTTTGATCCATCATAAACGCACATTCAAGCTCGTCATGCTGTGCCATATAGCTTTCGAGAACACTTTCGTAATAATCAGAGGAAAGCCCTGTAAGTCTGCTCACAAGGTCATAGATTATTCGTTTGTAGGTTTCAATCCGAACGCTTTCCGCTGTCGGATTATTTTTAATATTAACGTTAAGACGGGTTGCGGCTTCTTCAAGCTTGAGCCTGACTTCGTTTGAGAATATCTTATTAATCTTATCGGGTTTTGAAAAGTAAAATCCCTGAAAATAATCCGCACCGAGGAGTATGCACTCGATAACCTCTTCCACCGTCTCCGTTCCGACGGCGATGGTCAAAGCCCCGATTTTTTTCGCTGCGGCTATTACCGTTTTAAAAGCGGTTTTCTTCGTTTCATCTTCGTCAATCTCTGAAACAACGCTTCGGTCGATCTTGATAATATCGGGGTTAATCATTGCTATTGCCGAAAGGGAAGAGGGCGAACCGTCGATGTTATCAACAGCAATTAAAAATCCGTTCTTGCGGCAATATTCCACAAAAATCATAACGCTGTAGTTGTCGCGAATACGTGCAGTTGCAAGCTCAAGTACAATGTTTTCAGCCGCAATGCCGTATTCGGCGGTTTTTTTCACAAGGTCAGAAGCATAACGTTTGTCGGGGGTCAAAAGAGCTGTGTCGATATTCAGATATAAACTCTCCGACTGTTGCTGATACCGAAAGCTCTCAAGTGCCTTTGTTATGCAGATACCGAAAATTTCAGCTTGGTCCGAAGGGTTATCACTGCACGAAAAAAGCTCCTGCGGCATAATAACATTAACGGTATCTCCTGCTCTGGCAAGTGCTTCAATTCCGATAACCTTCTTTGTGTTAAGGGAATATATAGGCTGAAATTCTATGTATATTTTGCCCCCGAAGGCAAGCTGCCTTACATTTTCTTGCGTCTGTGTCATATTAGTTCACCTGAAAATTTTTAAATTAACCCGCCGTTAAGAAGAAACCGATATAGTTCATCTCCGCTTCGGAAACGTTTTTGACTGTATCATCGGCATCATCAATAAACACGCTGAGGTTATAGACCCTGCTGTTGCCCGATTCGTCGGGAGCATTATAGCGGAAGATACACTCGGTTGTGTTGTTGTCAAGCATAGCAAT
>JAISIC010000018.1 GCA_031262225.1 Ruminococcus sp.
GACTGTACTCTTTTTCATAAGCGTTGTGTTTATCTTTAACTTCCTGACTGTCAGGGCTTTAGAGCGCAGACGTTGGAATTAACGGGAGGATAAAAATGAACGAAGATAAAAAAATAAACAAAACGCAGGGGAAGCGTTTTAATACCAAAAAACTCAAATACGGAACTCTGTCGATTGTGGTAACAGTTATCGTTATTGCGGCAGTGGTTCTCTTCAATGTTATTGTCGGAGTTTTATCCGAAAAGCAAAACCTTAATATCGACCTTACCAGCCAGCAATTTTATGAAATCTCTCCCGAGACTGAAGATTTCTTGAGACAGATCACTCAAAAAATCGAGATTACCGTGATGGCTGACGAGATGTTTTTGAACAATGGTTCGGGACAGTATGCATCGTGGTATAAACAGGCATACGAGATAATGAAAAAATTCCCGCAATCAAATCCGAATATAACACTTCGCTTCGTGGATTTGACTTTGCATCCCGAGGAACTGAACCGTTTTGCATCTGTTTATCAGGGAAGCATTGAATCGGGTTCAATTGTGGTGTCACTCCTTGATGACGAGGGAAATCCCGTGCGTGTAAAGGTCGGTAACATACTGGAACTTTTCAACGCTGAACTTGATTATCAAAGAAATCAGTATGTAATCAGTTCCTCCAAAGCAGAACAGGTTTTGTCTACTTTTGTTATCTATGTAACAGACGTTAAGCCGATGAAGGCATACGTTATGTCGCTTGAGATGGCAGAGATGGACAGCATTTCAAATATTGAGTCGCTTCTTTCGACAAACGGTTATGACACACAAAGATGGAATCCAAACAATCCGATGCCGACCGATATGGACCTTCTTGTTATCGACAATCCGCTTAATGATTTTACCGAAAAGATGATTGACGATATCTACAAATATCTTGAAAACGACGGCAACTACGGCAAAAACCTCGTATATCTTGCAAACAATGCTCAAAAGGAAACGCCGAACTTCAACACCTTTTTGAATGAATGGGGTTTATCTGTTCGCCAGGGAACCATGATCGGTGAAAACGACCCCCAGAATCTCTTGACGACACAGAGCCTTTACTGGTTTAAAACTAATATTAACACGAACGACTATACCGAAGGCGTTTCAAACACAAATCTTCCCGTTGCCGTTTATGCACCCTCGCCGATTGATATACTTTTCCCGTTCCATGTCAATATAACTACTACTGATCTTCTTGACACTGCCGACACGGCTTTCATCGTTGATGATGAATTTTTGACGGCACTTGAAGACGATCCGTCCCTCACCCCCGAAACAGGAACATTCTCTGTTATGGCACTTTCAAGCAAGCACACCTTTGATGATGACCATAACATGATCAAATCTAATATACTCGTTATCGGTTCAAGCGAAATGATGACGTCACAGGTAACATCATCGTCGCTGTATTCAAATGCCGAATATTTCTTATCAACCGTTAATGTCATGACAGGCAAGACAAACTCACTTGTAATTGCACCCAAAGCGGACAGCACGAATACATTTGCGGTAAACCAAGAAAGATACAACACTGCCTATGTTATATTCATGATGGTATTGCCATTGTGCGTGCTTATAATCGGTGCAGTTGTACTTCTTCGCAGGAGGCATAAATAGTGAGTTCAAGAGTTAAAGGCATCTTAGCAGGTCTGATAGTTTTGGTTATTTTAGGCGTCGCGGCAGCAGTAGTACTGATAAACCGCCCTGAAGACAGCGGTGATGCAACTGTTACAACTGCGGCAACAGAGCCGCTTACCTCAAGGCTTATATATGATATTGACCCGGCAAAGATACTTTCCATCTTTATCACCAATGAAACAGGCAGTTATGATATAAGTCGTTATTCCGTTGACGGAAGAGATTTATGGTCGATTGAAGAATACGCCTCTCTTCCGCTTGACAGTAATTTTATCGTCGGGATAATGACAAATGTTTCGACCTTCACCGCTGCAAGGGTGGTTACCGATACCCCTTCTGATATCTCCGTTTACGGGCTTGCAGAGCCGAGAGCTGAGGTTATAACCCTTTTTGACGGGGGAGAAATGAAGGATATGCTTATCGGCAATCCGTCGCCGACGGCAGGGGAAACCTATGTAAAGCTTGCAGATGATGATACCGTTTATACCATTGCCGATGCAAAGGTAGCAAAATTATTAGTAAGCAAAAACGAAGCTATCGCAAAAACCGTTTATACACCAAAGCAAGCTGCAAGCGAAGAGGACACCACGCCCTACGCCCGCATCAACAAGATGACAATCGACCGATCCGATCTGACTTATGATATTGTTATTGAGTATGACAGGCGTAAAGACGACCCCGACAGAATCGTTTCAAACCAAACACTCTATCAAATGACATCACCTGTTACCCTTGACCTTGACCCGGACCGTGCGGAACCGACAATAGGAACGGTTTTCTCTCTTACCGCTTCGGCTGTCACGGCAGCTTTCCCCGATGAGGCAACACTTGCAGAATACGGCTTTGATGAGCCGTTCGGCAGCGTTAAATTTGATATTGTCGGCGGACCTTTCGGAATGACCTTCGGCAACGAGATTATCGGTGAAGACGGCAAGGTTACAGGCAGATACTGCATGGTTGATGACTTGGATGTTATCTATGAGTTCACGACCGATAAGCTTCCCTGGACGACGATAAAGCCGCTTGAAATAACCTCATCCCTTGTAACCGCAAACTATATCTTTGACCTTGACGGTGTTTCGATTACCGGCAGCGGATTTGATGAACAGTTTTTGCAGACAGGGACTTCCGATGAAGATTTCGCTGTTACCCACAACGGTCAAAACGTGGCAGATACTCAAAGCTATAAGACGTTCTATCAATTCTTGCTCCG
Organism: Ruminococcus sp.; assembly: GCA_031262225.1. Lineage (GTDB taxonomy): Bacteria > Bacillota > Clostridia > Oscillospirales > Ruminococcaceae > JAISGY01. The sequence goes on from JAISIC010000018.1 coordinate 2,875, forward strand.
CTTACCCGCAGAGGAACTTTTCCTTGAGGATGTATCTGACGAGCCGGTTTTGACGGTGCATATCTACGGTGAGGACATTGACGATACATTGGAGTTCATACACTCCGATAACAGACGTACCATTGTAAAATATAACGGAGTGACATCATTCAAAATCAAAACTTCTTACGTGAATCGCCTTATTGATAATATTAAGCTTTATAACGAAGGAAAACCGATTGTGACAACGTGGTAAAAAATTTTTTAAAGGATTTGCGATTTGACAAAATACGATTAACATTATATGTTATACTGACTCTTACAGCAAATCTCACCTAAGGAGGATCATATGGCAGAAAAAAACAACCGTTTCTTTGAATACAAGGGCTATCCGCTTGTGAGAAACAATGACACAATCTATTACGGCAACATGGCGGATGAATATGTTTGCATACTTTCCATCGTTTCAAAGACGAAGGTAGGCAATATTGAAATCGCCGATAAAATCAGGGTGCAAAAGATGGCGACAGCAGAAAACCTCCCGCCCGATAAGATGATCATAAAAACGTCCGAAAAACCGAGTCTTTATGAGGCTCTTGATATTGCACACGTTTGGCTGACAAGAAAAGCATCTTAAGAAATTTTCATAGCGAGAGTACGGGGGAAACCATGTACTCTCCTTTGCATATTTAAAAAACACATGAAAAATAAAAATCCGTTCCATCTTATAAGAAATATGGGGATGCAGACTAAGCTTATTCTTATCTGTGTTGCTATTATCGTGCCTGTTTTTTTAGCCAGTATGTATCTGATAATCGGTGTACAGAGCATACTTGATAACTATGCTGTGAATGACCTGCGAAACGTTATTGACAGTGCACAGGCACGTTTTTATCAGATATTGTCGTCTGTTGAAACCGATGCAAGGGATAAAACCCTTTCCGAGATTGAAAACACAAGCGGTGCTGTTGTTTATTATGAGAACGACCAGCGGATTGAAACGGTGAAAAACACAACTTGGTATAAAGATGCGCAAACTGCCGAAGCTCCTTTTTGGAGTGTTGTCGAAAGCGGTTCGGAGTTCCTGCCCGCTTATATCTATCCTGCAAGAGATGAATATAACAGAAAAGTTATTGTTGTATTAGCAGTACAAAAAGAGCGGATGGCAACAGCGGCAAAGGCGTTTGAATATCCTGTGATTTTAACACTTTCAAACGGCAGCGTTGTCTTTTCAAACAGAGAAGATATACATATCATGGATCGTATGTATGTTCCGTTTGACGATTCCAGAACGTCGGTTGTTCAGGACAACTTCTTTTACGGAACCGATTTCACCGTCACCATTCCGTTTTCAACAGGGGTTACGGGAGCGATATTCAGAATATATATGACGGTGCCGTATAACGACCTGACAGCGGAAAGCAGGAACGTAACCCTTATTTATGTTTGGTATGTCGGTCTGTGTTTAATACTGTCGATACTTTTATCAATACTCCTTACCGGATTTTTTGCAAGAAGAATCAGCTTTCTCAAACGCCAGATGATTAAGGTTTCGGGCGGAGATTTCGAGCTTTCCGACAGCATTAAAGGCGAAGATGAAATATATGAACTCTATGGGCTCCTCCAACAAATGGTGAACAGCATCATGGTTTCAAATACCGAGACCACGCAGGCAAAGCTTCAGGCAGAGACATTCCGCTTAAATCAGGTTGAAGCAGAATTTAAAGCACTTGCAAGCCAGATTAACCCGCATTTTCTCTATAATACCCTTGAAACAATTCGGATGAAGGCATATTCAAACGATGACAAAGAGACGGCTGAACTGCTTAAAGTATTGGGGAAATTCATGCGGCGAAGCCTTGCGGTGAAAGACGGTCTTGTTACCCTCACATCGGAGGTCGATTTTACCCACAACTACCTCAAACTACAGTATGCAAGGTTCGGCGACAGGGTAAGCTTTAATATACTCATTGAACCGGACGGGCAGTATATGATATTGCCGCTGATAATTCAGCCGCTTGTTGAAAACGCTTATGCTCACGGCGTTGAAAAGGTAAAGCAGGGCGGATATATTCTCATTGCCATCAAAAATGCGGGCAAAAATGTCATAATTGAGGTGACAGACAACGGCGGAGGCATGGATAAGGAGACTTTGCAGGCTCTCCGTGAAAAGATTGATCGCGGCGATACATCTTCGGGAAAATCAATCGGTTTGACAAACGTTCATATGAGAATAAAGAAGTATTTCGGCAACGAATACGGTATGCAGATTTTTTCCGAGCTCGGAAAAGGAACGATGATAAAATTAGTACTGCCGCGTGACACCGGCGGTGCCGCATAGGCGGGAGGGTAAACAGATGCTCGGAGTAATGCTTGTTGACGATGAAACGACCGTTCGCCGCGGAATAAAGATGATGATCCCGTGGGATGAACTCGGTCTTGAAGTTATCGGGGAAGCCGGCGACGGTGACGAGGGGCTTGAAAAACTTTTGGAGAAAAAGCCCGATATTGTCATTGCGGACATAAGAATGCCCGGTATGACAGGGCTCGCCATGCTTGAAGAAGCAAAAAAGCGGGGTTTTGCCGGAAAGGCTGTAATTCTTTCGGGGTATTCGGACTTTTCATATGCTCAAGCGGCAATCGCTTTGGGTGTTAAGAAATTTATTCTGAAACCTGTGGACGAGGACGAGCTTATTGCGGAACTTCTCAGACTTTCGGATGAAATCAACGACGAACGCAAGGGCGAATTTGAACGGCAAAAGGGTTCGGAATACCTCAAAGACGAACTCATTAAGGCGTTATTTTTGGGAACGGTCAAAGACGAGCAGGTCTTTGATAACCGACTTCCCAAAGACGGCAAGTTTAATGTTGCACTCATTTCGCTTTATGACAACAGCGACGAAGCGGAGATGGTATATGAAATCCTTGACAGCATAGATAATCCGCTTTATGTCAAGCTTGACCTTGAACACACTTTAGGGCTGCTGTTTGTAGGTCTCGGGAAAGCTGATACCATAAAATTCATGGAGAAGATAACCACCGAGTTTGCGGCAGTGGGTGTGACGGTGAGGTCGGTTTATGAGATAAGCGAGTCTTATAAAACGGCGGCTGATATATATAAATCAAAATTCCTTTATATGCATGAGGGGGTTATATCCCCCGATGTTATCGAGAACTACAGCTATGAAAGCGGCGAGCCGGAAGAGATCAGCGAGAAGCTTTTCGCACTTGTAAACGTCAACGATACCGAGAAGATATGCGACAGCCTTGAATACCTTCACAAAATATTCCTTTCGGGAAGATTTTTACCCGAAACAATCAGACTTTTTTATATTAACTGCGTTACCGATATTGTCAAACAGGCTACCAAAAACGGACAGGAAAGCCGTGTGACAAATCTGCCGACAGCTGATGATATCGCGAAGATTTCCATGCTCCCGTCGCTTTATGATATCAGCAATTTTGTAACCGAGATGCTTTGCAGTATATCGGACAACGTTTTCGGCGATACTACACAGAGTAATATTGAAAAGATTGTTAAATATGTCGCGGCAAACTTCAAAAACGAGCTCCGGCTTGAGGGACTTGCACAGCTTTTCGGCTATAACAGTGCATATCTGGGCAAGGTGTTCCATAAATACACAGGCGAGACCTTCAATAACTATCTTGACGGAATCAGAATCGGGGAAGCAAAGCGTCTTCTTGAATCGGGCGAATTTAAGGTATATGAAATTGCGGAGATGGTCGGCTTTTCAAATATAAACTATTTTCACAATAAATTCAAGAAGATTGTCGGCATAAGCCCGATGTCATATAAAAAGAACACCGACAATTAATATACAAATTTATTTGACATTTTAACTGAAAATTTTTTGGCTTGACATTAGGAAAAAAACGTGCTAAAATATTCTTGAATGACAAAGGAGATGATTATATGCACTGTACAAGAAAAGTTACCGATAATTTATACTTTGTAGGTGCCGACAACAGGCGGCTTGCTATGTTTGAGGGCGTATATTCCGTGCCTGACGGCGTTTCGTTCAACTCCTACATTAATCTGGATGTAAAAAATACACTTTTTGATACCGTTGATGCGACCGTTTCCGAACAGTTTTTTGAAAATATCGAATATGTTTTAAGCGGCAGAGAGCTTGATTACGTTGTCATTCATCATATGGAACCCGACCACTCGGCAACACTTTCCGAGCTTCTTCGACGTTACCCCGGCATAACAATAATCTGCAATAAACAGATCTTAACGATGATTAAAAACTTCTTCAATCTCCCTTCGATCGACGAGCGGGTTATGATTGTGAATGAATTTGACACCTTCTGTACCGGTATGCACACATTTAAATTCATCTTCGCACCGATGGTACATTGGCCCGAAGTTATGGTGACATATGATGAGACAAACGGTGTTTTGTTCTCCGCCGATGCATTCGGGACATTCGGAGCTTTAAATGGTGCTCTTTTTGCCGATGAGGTTGATTTTGATCGTGACTATCTTGATGAAGCAAGGCGATACTACACAAATATAGTCGGGAAATACGGTCCGCAGGTTCAGACGCTGCTCTCGAAAGCTGGGACGGTTGACATAAAATACATCTGCCCGCTTCACGGCTTTGTTTGGCGGAGAAATATCGCATACTATCTTGATAAATACGACCGGTGGAGTTCATACACCCCCGAGGTGACGGGTGTATGCATTATCTATGCGACCATCTACGGGCACACTGAAAATGCAGCACAGATTTTGTCAACGAGGCTTCGTGAAAAGGGCATTTTGACAACTATGTTTGACACGTCGGTTATCCCGGCTTCCGACATTGTCTCTGCCTGCTTCAAATACAGCCATATTGTGTTTGCTTCTTCCACCTATAACGCGGGGATATTTGTTACGATGGAAGCTGTTATCAACGACCTCACCGCACATAATTTCCAAAACAGAAATGTAACGGTTATCGAAAACGGTTCATGGGCACCTGCGGCGGGAAACCTTATCCGTGCCGCTATGCTCAAATGCAAGGACATTAAGCTTTCCGAAAAGACACTTTCAATACGTTCAAGTGTCAAGGAAAACGACCTTGCAAGGCTCGATGAGATTGCGGACGAAATCGCTCTGGGGATTCCGGTTAAAACTGTTCCCGAATATAAGCCGAATGAAATAAATAACCCCGCTCTGTTCAAGCTTTCATATGGTTTATATCTTCTTTCCGCGAAGTCAGAGGGGAAGGACAACGCCTGTATCATAAATGCGGCGATGATGATAACCGACACACCCAAACAGATTGCGTTTACAGTCAATAAAGCAAATGCAACCCACGATATGCTGATGTCGCAAAATGAGTTCACACTCTCCGTCTTGGAGGAAGATGTTCCTTTCGAGGTTGTGAAGCATTTCGGCTACAGTTCAGGTAAAACGACCGACAAATTCGCAGATTTGGATTATGTTAAGCGTGCTTCAAACGGAACGCTTTATATAGATAAGTTCGCGAACGCCGTTATCGCCGGGGAAATAACGAATCGGATCGACTGCGGCACACATACTATGTTTATAGCGACTATAACCGAGGCTTTTGAGTTGTCGCTTATCCCGCCTACCACCTACGATAACTATCAAAACCATATCAAGCCTACTCCGAAGATCGCGAAAGATGCTCCGAAAAAAGGCTGGGTATGCAAGGTTTGCGGCTATGTTTATGAGGGAGAGGAGCTCCCGCCCGATTTTATATGTCCCATATGCAAACACGGCGTTGATGTTTTTGAAAAAATAGGATAAATATTTGGAGGTAACTATGAAATTTTACAGATGCAAACATTGCGGCAACACCGTCGTTATGCTTGAAGATTCCGGCGTTGCGATGGTTTGCTGCGGCGAAAAGATGACCGAAGTTATTGCCGGCACTACCGAAGCGGCGGTTGAAAAGCATATCCCTGTTGTGAGCAAAAACGGCGACGTTATCACCGTTAATATCGGCGAGGTAGATCACCCCATGCTCCCCGAGCATTTCATCAGATGGATAGTTCTTGAAACTTCCGACGGTTTCCTTGTAGCAAACCTCAAGCCCGGCGACAAGCCTGCTGCCGTCTTCACTTTACAGCCCGGTGTCGAAGCGATTGCCGTATACGCATACTGCAACCTTCACAGCCTATGGAAAAACGGTTAAAAACGGTTAAATTTATATATAACGGAGGAAAATTATGAAATACGTTTGCACAATCTGCGGATATGTTTATGACCCTGCTGTAGGAGATCCCGATCGCGGAATTGCTCCCGGGACACCTTGGGAAGAAGTTGACGACGATTTTACCTGCCCTATATGCGGAGCAGATACTTCGGCATTTGAAGAGGCGTAAGAATATCTTTTCATTCATCGGGTATAATATCTTCGGTGATTAATATGAAAAAAGATATAACGCTTCACGGCAATAACGCGAAGGTCGGTAAAGTTTCAAAACAAGAAAGCTCCCGAAACAAAACCAACACAGCGGTTAAAGTCAAAGGACAGCCCTTTGACGAAGAATTCGCAAGAAAAGAAGTTGACAATATAAGGCTGTAGGCAGATACCTTTAAAAGGGCGGCAGATTCCGAATGGATAAAACCGCCCTTTTATCAAAGATATAAATATTACCAAATAAAGGATAAGATATTATTATGACACTTCGTGAAAAATTAAGGCTGACAGAGGGTGCGTCAGCTTGGAAAACCGTGCCTGTTCCCGAAGAGAATCTTCCGTCACTTTTTATGTGCGACGGGCCTCACGGACTTCGTATGCAGGACTTCACAGAAAACATATTCCACAAAGGCTCAAAGCCCGCAACCTGTTTCCCGACAGCCGTTTCCTCCTCTGCCAGTTTTGATACCGAGCTTTTAGCGAAAATCGGAAAAGCAATCGGCGAGGAAGCTATTGAACAGGGTACGGATGTTGTGCTCGGTCCCGGCGTGAACATGAAGAGGAACCCTCTTTGCGGACGCAACTTTGAATATTTCTCCGAAGACCCTTATCTTGCGGGGAAGCTTGCGGCGGCGTTTATAAACGCTTTGCAGGAAACGGGTATCGGAGGATGTATCAAGCATTTTGCCTGCAATAACCAAGAGAACCGCCGCATGACCTCAAACAGCGGTGTTGACGAACGTACACTTCGCGAAATATATCTCACCGCATTTGAAATAGCGATAAAAGAGTCAAAACCTTCATCTGTTATGGCGGCGTATAACCTCATAAACGGTAAATACTGCCCCGAAAACCGCGAGCTTTTAACCGAAATCCTCCGTGATGAATGGGGATTTGACGGCATCGTTATGTCCGACTGGACGGCAATCGATAACCGCACCGAATCACTCAAAGCCGGTTGTGACCTCCTTATGCCGGGTTGTCACCTTTACGCCGAAGACGAAGTAACCAAAGATATGAAGGAAGGCAAACTTTCAAAAGATGTTGTGAGACAAGCCGCAAACCGCATTAAGGCTTGGGTTCGCAAATACGGCAAGGTTGAAGGTTCGCCGAACTTTGAAAAACGTACAAACAAGTGTGATTATGATCATCACAATACCATCGCACTCAAGGCGGCGGAATGTTCTGCTGTACTGCTTAAAAACGATGATGATATTCTCCCGATAAAACCCGGGCAGACCGTTTCCGCTATAGGCAGAATGTACTCAAAACTTCGTTACCAGGGTGCGGGCTCGTCGCTTATTAACCCGACGAAACTTTCACAGATTTGCGAGCACATAAAAAGCGACGGCAACCCTGCCGATTGTGATATAGCCGTGATTTTCACGGGGCTTCCCGATGAGTATGAGTCGGAAGGCTTTGACCGCACCGACCTTAAGCTCCCCCCCGAAGACATTAAGCTTATCGAAGACACCGCGGAAGCTAACCCGAACACCGTTGTGGTAATCTTCGCGGGCGGCGTCGTTGAAACACCTTGGATAGACAAGGTTAAGGCTGTGCTTTATATGGGTCTTCCCGGACAGGCGGGAGCAGAGGCAACTAAAAATCTGCTTTACGGTTATGCTAACCCGTCCGGCAAGCTTGCTGAGTCGTGGTGCCTTGAATATGCCGACTGCCCGTCTGCCGACACATTCGGTGCGAAAGATGCAAACTACAAAGAGGGCATCTATATCGGTTACAGATACTACGAAAAGAACGCGAAGACAGTCAGATTCCCGTTCGGTCACGGTTTATCTTACACGCGTTTTGAATATTCAAAGCTTTCGATTGATGATGACACAGTCACAGTTCGCGTTAAAAACACGGGAGCAAGAGCCGGTGCGGAAGCGGTGTTGATGTATGTTGTCTCCCCCGAAGAGTCGGTTATCGACCGCCCGAAACGTGAACTTAAGCGTTTTACTAAAGTTTATCTTGAACCTAACGAAGAAACAACCGTGAAATTTATCCTTGATCGCCGTTGCTTCGCCGTTTGGCAGGGTAGTTGGGTTGTTCCCGACGGAATTTACTCCATACAGATAGGAGACCAAATCGAAGAACTTATCGTTGACGGCGATGACTTCACACCGATAACCTATACTATTCCTGTCTATGACGACACGCCCCACACACCCGGGAACTTCACCCTCAACGATACACCCGATTTCCTTTCACAGTATTCGCTCTTTGCAAAAAGTTTCGTCAAAGTTTCCGAACAGATTATGCTTAAAAAATGCGGCGGTGAACGCAACAACCATTTCAAGATGATGTATTCATGCGGGATTGAAGGTCCGCTTCGTGCGACTGTCCAGGCAGGCGGCATCTCCGCAGAGCTTGCTAAAGCCTTAGTTGATTCCGCAAACGGAAAGCATATAGACTCGGCAGAGCATCTGCTTGATATGTTTATTAAGAAGATGAAAAAAGATTAATGTTAAAAATCCGTATCGGTTTTCAGCCGGTGCGGATTTTATCTTTAATCCCTTGACAAAATCCCATCATTATGGTAGTATGAAGAGGGTGAAATAATTGGAAACGAAACCAAAAATCAAGATAAAGAAAAGATACATTGTTATTGCCGTAATTCTCTTAGTCATAATAATAAGTAAATGGGATAATCCGCTTAGTTACATTAATTGGGATGAAAAGGCTGAAAACACGGCAGAAGACGTTATTATATATCTTCAAAACGGTGACAGCGAAAGTATAAAATCATTATTCTGCAACGAAACAATCGGTAACAGTAAGGAATTAGACCGGCAGATTTCAGATGCTATAGAATTTTTTGAAGACAGGGAACTGATTATTGACGAGACACTCGTCGGCGGCGGAACAAGCACAGGCGGCGGAAGATTTGATTACATACGCCCGTCGGCACATACCTATTTTCGCGGTAACTATACCGAATATGAAATGTATGTTTCTTCGTATCTTGTAAATGTTAATTTTCCGGACAAGGTTGGAATTATGGAAATTGATATCTATCGAAAAACAGTCAGCGGCGAGAAAAAACTTTTATTTAAGATAGGCGAGTATATAGATTAGAGAATCAAAAACAAAAATCACCCACCTTTTCGGATGGGCGATTTTTTGCTTTACACCTTTTTCACAAACGCCTTCATAACAAGCTTTCTTACAATGTCAATCGGGATAATAAGCACCGCGAAGGCAAGAACTATTACCCACTCCTGCACTGTGAGACCCCAACAATTGAAGACGTTTCCGCCCACATAGATGAGGATAACTTGGATCACGACAATGAGTGCTATTACCGCCAAGAAGCCTTTGTTTTTGGTGATATGCTCGAAGAGGTTTATCCTTTCGGTTCGGGCATTGAAGGCATTGAAGACCGCCGCGAAAACGAAGAAGGCAAAATATCCTGTGTATAGGTAGTTTTCTTCGATGGGAACACCGTTTGGGGAGGTGTATACGACCGCAAGTCCGAAACGCTCTGATACAAAAGGTGCAAGCAGGAAAATAAGTGAAAGGACGAAGGTAACCACGCCTGCAACGGCGATTTCCGAAAGCATTGTTTTGCTGACAATCGGTTCGTCCCGACGCTTGGGCTTTTCGTTCATATATCTGTGAAGTGCAGGTTCGCCGCCGAATGCCATCGCCGCAAGGGTGTCCATGATAAGATTAATCCAAAGAATCTGCGTTATGGTCAGCGGTTCGCCCAGCCCTATAAGCGGAGCGACAAAGGATATTAAAACGGCACTGACATTAATGGTAAGCTGGAAGATGATGAACTTTCTGATGCTGTTAAATATTGTACGTCCATAAAGAATTGCCTTGTCAATCGAGCTGAAATTATCGTCCATTATGATTATGTCCGAAGCTTCTTTTGCGACTTCGGTACCGGTGATACCCATCGCGAAGCCGACATCGGCAGCTTTGAGGGCAGGGGAGTCGTTCACACCGTCACCTGTCATGCCGACAACAAGGTTTAAGCTTTGTGATATTCTGACAAGCCTTGATTTATCGTGCGGCAGAGCTCTGGCGATAACGCGAAGTTTCGGGAGTATCTCTTTTACCTCGTCGTCGGAAAGCTCGTTAAACTCGTCAGAGGTGAGGAGTATTTCATCATCGGACTTCACAAGCCCTGCTTCCCGGGCAATAGCAACGGCGGTTTCACGTCTGTCGCCGGTTATCATAACGACTTGAATCCCTGCTTTTTGAACCTCCGCAATCGCTGTTATAGATTCGGGACGAACGTCGTCGCGTATACCCAAAATGCCGACCAAAGTCCAGTCGTTTCCAGCGGGGAGCCCCCGCGGGCACTCCGCGTCAGTTTTTTCGCTGTGAGACGTTACCTCCGACAAAGGCGAGGGACTGTTAAAAAAGGATTCAGGATTCTCAGGGTCCATCATGCTGTCAGAAACAGCAAACATGAGAACACGAATTGCACGTGCGGCAAGCTCGTCAATCTTTTTGTCTATAAGCCAGTCGCCCTCTACAGGCATTTTCGTCCCGTCTGACTTTAAGATATATTTACAGCGATGAAGAAGTCTTTCAGGTGCACCCTTTATTACCGTTCCGGTAAAGTCGGGTGCTTCAATTGATGTTGCGGAATATTTATTGGCACTGTCAAAGGGGAGCACGGCGATTTTCTTCGCACCGACTGACCCTCTGCCGCCTGTGTAGGCAAGGACGGCACGTTCGGTGAGGTTGCCGCCGATAACCTTTCCGTCGGAGACAACCGCATCGGTATTTTCATTTATGCAGTAGCTCATAAACTTTTTCTGCGCTTCGGGAAGATCATCATACTTTTCGGTTTCAATCCCCAAACCGTCGGCATACATTATCGCTTCAAGGTGACCCTTTGTGATAGTACCTGTTTTGTCGGAGAATAAAAGGTTTATCGAACCGGCGGTCTCAATGCCGCTTATTTTCCGTACAAGGACATTATCCTTGAGCATCTTTCCCATATTAAGGCTTGAGACAAGGGATATCATCAGCGGCAGACCTTCGGGAACAGCCATAACTATAATTATAACCGCAAGCATAATTGCGTCGATAAAATCTTTGAAAAGTATCGTCCAGTCGAAGATACCGCCGGTCATGAAGTGGTCGGGGATTAAAGCACCTCGCACCATAAATGCAACAGCGATCAGACCGCCGCCGATATAGCCAAATTTTGATATAGCCCTTGCAAGCCCTGTGAGCTTGACTTTAAGAGGTGTTTCGCGATCGGAATCTTCTTGAATTTCTTTGGCTATCTGACCTAAAAGGGTGCTGTCTCCGACACGTTTTGCGATCATAACGGCGTTACCGGAAGCAACCACCGAGCCGCGGAATACCGAGATTTCGTTGTGGGTGTCGTCGATAAAATCGCCCGCTATTTTTTCTTCGGGCAAAGCAACCTTGGGCACCTCCGCAGGCTCACCGTTTAGGGCGGACTGCTCAACCTTAATGTTTCCGTCAGCCAAAACGCCGTCCGCCGGGATTTTGTCCCCTGCCTGAATCATCACCGCATCGCCGGTAACAATGTCGTCGATTGAAATCTCTTTGATATCCCCGTCTCTATATACCTTGCAGGTGATCTTTGAAGCTTCTTCTTGAAGCTTTTTGAAGGCACTTTCGTTTTTATATTCGGCAAAGGTTGAAACAAAAGTGGCAATTAAAACGGCGGCGGCAATACCCACCGACTCATACCACTCTGTTTTGCCCATAATTGTGAATATAATATTAATAACGAGTGCAACGCAGAGAATTATAATCATCGGGTCTTTTAGGTTCCCGGCAAATTTATCCCAAAACCCTGCCCTCGCCTGTTCTGTAAGGGCATTTGAACCCAGTTCAAGTTTAGATTTCTCTGCTTCGGCTGTAGTTAAACCGAATTTTTTCATATAATACCCCTTGTGAATTTTCTAACTTTAGTATTGTACCATATTATTTTAATAATGTCAACAGCTTTTAACATTATTTTTATTCAAAACTTGACATTTTGTCTGTAAAATACTATAATTAACATATGAAAAAAATAGGACTATATGTTCATGTTCCCTTTTGCGTACGAAAATGCGGATATTGTGATTTCTATTCAATAACAGAATTGAGCCTGATTGATGATTATGTTAAGGCTGTAATCCGGAATATTAAAGACTATCAATATGACACCGTTTATTTCGGCGGGGGCACGCCGTCGATGCTCACCGCTTCACAGATAGGGCGGATTATCGAAGCGGCAAGCCCTGTAAGTGATGCGGAGATAACGATTGAATGTAACCCGCAGTCATCGGGTGGCGATTATTTCCGTGAACTTCGCGACACCGGTGTAAACAGGTTGTCAATCGGTTTACAGTCGTTTGATGATGAAACCCTACGCAAACTGGGCAGGCTTCATGATTCACAAACAGCGGTACAAACTGTGTTTGAAGCTCATGACGCGGGTTATGAAAATATCTCAATAGACCTTATGCTCGGCGTTTCGAATATCAGACCCGATTTTGATACAATTAATAATCTACCGATTAAACACGTCTCAGCTTATATATTGAAAATCGAGGATAACACACCGTTTGGCAATGATAAAACATTATCTTTCCCTGATGAGGACGAAGTTTGCGATGAATATCTTGAAACGGTGAAAAAACTTGATTTTCCTCAATACGAAATATCAAACTTTGCAAAAATCGGGTATGAATGTAAACATAATCTCAAATACTGGAACTGTGAAGAGTATTTTGGTATCGGTCCTGCCGCACATTCATATTTAAATGGCAAGCGTTTCGCTGTGCTGCGTGACATTAAAAGTTTCATTAATTCGCAGTTGCAGCCGACCTATATAACCGACGAAAACCCCGGCGGTATTGATGAAAAGCTGATGCTTGGTTTGCGGCTAACACAAAAAGGGATTAATGTTGCCGACTGCAAATCGGAAAACTTACAGCGATATATTGATGCGGGAATGTTACGAAGAAGCGAAAATATTATTACACTCACACCACGCGGGGCACTTATTTCAAACAGCATAATTACAGATTTATTATGCTAAATAGTTTTTGTGCCATAACTAAAAGTTATAATTATTGCATTGTATAGTAAGCCGTGATAAAATGAGAACAGGAAGTGCATTTCATGAAACTTGCAATCTTTGACCTTGACGGAACCCTTGCTGACACAATTGAGGATATAACAGCCGCCGTAAACCATGTAATGAAACATTATGATTTCCCGATGGTCACAAACGAAGCTGTGAAGTATATGGTCGGCGACGGTATAAAAGAACTGATGCTAAGGGCGTTCCCCGAAGACAAACGCGAAGACCCCGATTTGCTCGCAGAAGCTCTCTTAATCTTCAAGAATTATTATAACGCTCATTTTTGCGACTATACAAAGCCTTATGACGGGATAATAACAATGCTTGACGATTTAAAGAATAACGGCGTAAGGCTCTCTGTCGTGACCAACAAGAACGAAGAAGCGGTTGGGCTTATCATCGAGAAACTGTTTCCCGGATATTTTGATATCGTCATCGGAAACAGCGACAGGGTGAAGCAGAAGCCCGACCCGTCATCGGTGCTTTACATCATCGAAAAGACGGGAGCATCCCCGCAGGAGACATATTACATCGGGGATGCATACACAGACATCTACACCGCGAAAAACGCGGGTGTCAAAGGAATCGGCGTTCTCTGGGGATTCAGAACATTTTCGGAACTGCATGATGCGGGTGCGGACTTTATTGTTAAGACACCGCAGGAAATAGTATCAATTATTGGGGAGGCAAAATAGATGAAAAACAGTATGGCTGAAGTTGGGCAGCGAATTGCCGCAATGCGTGAAATACGCGGACTGACAGTTACAGATATGGCAAAGGCTCTCGACACCGAACCTGAAACCCTTGAAGCGGCAGAACGCGGCGAGCTTGACTGCTCGGTTACATTTGTATATAAATGTGCAGAAGCCTTGGGCGTTGACCTTGTCGAGCTTTTAACAGGGGATAACCCGAAGCTTAAACGCTACAGCGTTGTCCGTGCGGGCGAAGGTCTGCCGGTGAAACGCAGAGAAGGTTTTGAATATCAACACCTTGCATATCTTTTCAAAAACAAGAAGATTGAGCCGTTCCTTGTTACCGCACCTTACAAGGCGGATGAACAGGATAAGCCGATTACCCTTTCCGTTCATGACGGGCAAGAGTTTGACTACGTGTTTGAAGGCACACTCAAGATGGCTATTGACGGAAAAATCAAGGAACTTCATCCCGGCGATGCGATTATTTATGACTCGCAGACACCGCACGGCATGATTGCCGCGTGTGAAGGCGGATGCAGATTCCTTGCTATACTATTAAAATAATTACGGGGTAAGAAAACGTGAATGTAAAGACTTTAAATGAACAGTTTGTAGTCGAGGGTTTCGGCACAGACGGAGTTTTGAATAAATTTGAAGCAAACCTTCCCGACAATTTTAACTTCGCATATGATGTTATCGACAAAATCGCAGAGCTTGAACCCAATCGCCGTGCCCTTCTTTGGTGCGATGATAACGGCGACGAGCGGACCTTTACCTATAAAGACCTTTCCGAAAAGAGCAATCAGGTTGCCAATATGTTTACCGCAAACGGTGTCAAAAAGGGCGACATGGTGCTTTGTGTACTTAAGAGGCATTATCAGATCTGGTTTACTATCTTAGCACTTGAAAAGATCGGTGCGGTGCTTATCCCGGCGACAAACCAGCTTATGGCGAAAGACTATGTTTATCGCTTCAAATCAGGTGATGTGAAATATGTTGTGGCGACCTCTGAAAACGATGTTCCTTCTCATATAGAGCAGTCTCTTTCCGAATATAAAGGGCTTGCAGGTATGTTTTTAGCAAAAGGCTCCCGCGACGGCTGGGTAGATTTCGATAACGAGATGGTAAAATATCCGACGACCATAGCTCGTGTTGACAACAAGTGGACAGATAATATGCTTGCATTCTTCTCTTCGGGAACCACAGGCTATCCGAAGATGGTAACCCACGACCACAGCTATGCGGTAGCACACCTTTTGACATCAAAGCATTGGCACCACTGCCACGCCGACACCGTGCACCTCACCATCTCCGAAAGCGGTTGGGGGAAGTTTTTCTGGGGCAAATTCTATGGGGAATTTATGATGGGTGCGACAGTTTTCGCCTATGATTTCGCGAAATTTTCTGCCGACGGCATTCTTTCAAGGCTTGTTAAATACGGCGTTACCTCGCTTTGCTGCCCTCCGACAATGTTTAGAATGCTCCTTAAAGACGGGCTTGATGCTTATGACCTTTCAAAGCTTGAATATGCCACAACGGCGGGTGAGGCACTCAATCCCGAGGTTTTCAACCGTTTCAAGGAACTCACCGGTATAACCCTCATGGAGGGCTTCGGGCAGACAGAAACTGTTCTTTCAATCGGTAATTTATATGGTCAGACACCGCGTACAGGTTCAATGGGTCGCCCCGTGCCGCTTTATAACTGCGATATCGTTGATGAAGACGGTAAGAGCTGTCCTGTGGGCGAAACGGGCGAAATCGTAATCAGATACGAAGAGGGTAAACCTGTTTTCGGGCTTTTCCGCGAATACTACGGCAACCCCGAAGCAACAGCCGCAACAAAATGCAACGGTTTATATCACACCGGCGACACCGCATATAAAGATGAAGACGGCTACTACTGGTATGTCGGGCGAACCGACGATGTTATTAAATCCTCCGGATATCGGATCGGTCCTTTTGAAATCGAAAGTGTTATGCTTGAGCATCCTGCTGTGTTTGAAGTGGCAATCACCCCTGTTAAAGACGCGGTTCGCGGACAGCTTGTCAAGGCAACAGTCGTCCTTTCCTCCGAATATAAAGACAAGGCGGGCGACGAGCTTGTAAAAGAGCTTCAAAATTTTGTTAAGACTAACACAGCTCCCTATAAATATCCTCGAATCGTTGAGTTTGTCGGTGAACTTCCGAAAACCATCAGCGGCAAGATCAGACGCGTTGAAATCCGTGACAGAGACAACAACAAATAGTTTTTAGTGTAATATGCACAACAAAAAATTCCTCACAAATTAAAGTTTTGTGAGGATTTTTATTAATAAACACTTGACAAACGGTTAAATTACCTCTATAATATAATAGTGTGAAAATATCCACATACAAAATTTTCTAAAAAAAGGAGGGAATCCATGCCAACCTTTAACCAGCTGGTCAGAAAGGGCAGAGAAGAAGCAGTTCGCAAATCAACCGCTCCCGCGCTCCAGAAAGGCTACAACGCTAAGAAAAAGGTTCAGATTGACCAATCGGCTCCGCAAAAACGCGGCGTTTGCACCGTTGTTAAGACTGCAACTCCGAAAAAACCTAACTCGGCTATGCGTAAAATCGCCAGAGTTAAGCTTTCAAACGGCTCCGAAGTTACCGCTTACATTCCGGGTATCGGTCATAACCTGCAAGAGCACTCCGTTGTTCTTATTCGCGGCGGTCGTGTAAAAGACCTCCCCGGCGTTCGTTACCACATCATCCGCGGCACACTTGATGCCCAGGGCGTTGCAAAACGTAACCAAGCCCGCAGCAAATACGGTGC
>JAISIC010000005.1 GCA_031262225.1 Ruminococcus sp.
AATAAATTTAGCGAGGGAAACCAAATGTATCAAGACGAAACACTAACTTGCAAAGACTGCGGACAGGAATTCATCTTCACAGCGGGAGAACAAGAATTTTATGCTGAAAAGGGCTTCCAAAACAAGCCCCAGCGCTGCAAACAATGCAGAGACATGAGAAAATCCGGAGGCGGACAGCGCGAAATGTTCGAAGCTACCTGCGAAAATTGCGGCGGCATCGCTCGCATCCCCTTCAGACCCAAAGAAGGTCGCCCTGTTTACTGCAGCGACTGCTTCGCAAAAATGAACCCCGGCAGAGGTTAATCACCAATCCGAAGGTCGTAATTATTGGGGCACAGAGCGTAATTATTGTGGCACAGAGCGTAATTATTCGGTCACGAAACTACTTCTTTGACCCTGTATTAAATTTGCGTCTGCGGAGTACGGAAAATCCTTCCGTACTCCTTTTTTGATAAAATTTTTTCATTTTCACTATTGCATTTTATCTTGAAATTTAGTATAATTAATATAGCTATTTTAATGCGGAAAAAGGATCAAGTTTTATGATCAACAAAGATAAGATTCATAAACTGAGTGTATACGATGTCGATGACCGTATGCTTTTTTCCGTAGGTGCTGATAAAATATCCTTCCCGAAAGACTTTTTCCGCGTTAAGATGACCGATCTGGTTGTCGTGAAATCGAAAGATCTTCCGGTGCTCTTTCAGGGCACAAAAATCATTGTCATATTTGAATACTTAACAGGGCTCCGCATGAAATATCAGACAGAAGTTGATCTGGGTTCCGAAACGCAGATGAACTTCCATGTCGGGGACGGGGTTGCCCTTGAAGAGAGACGCAGGTTCTATAAAGTCCCTGTGGATTTTGACGGAAACGCCATGCTGATGGTTCGCGACGATGAAGTTACAAACTTTGACCCGCCCCTTACCATACATTTTTTCGACCTCAATCTGGGCGGTGTGTTTATCCAAAGCCCCGAAAAGGAATTTTTACTTGGCGACCAAATTCAGCTTTGCTTCATTGACGGTGAAATGACGCTTCTTTGCGAAGTTTTGCGTATTCAAAAAAACCCCGACGACACAATAAAAGGATACGGCACAAGATTTGTCGTTATAACAAGTGCTCAAGAAGAGCGGCTCTCGCGTTTCATCTTCGATTGTCAGCTTGCAGAGCGTGAACGCCGCCGCAAACGCGAAGAGATGCAAGGCAGAATGTAAGCCGTTTTTTACACCGAAAAGTTTAAGGATGTCGTTTATGTCAACAATTATTGTAGTCACCAACCAAAAAGGCGGTGTTGGAAAAACTACCACCTGTGCTTCGCTTGCCGGTGTTTTCAAGGCGAACGGTCAAAAAGTTTTGGCGATAGATATGGACCCGCAGGGCAACCTTTCTTTCTCGCTCGGTGCAGAGGATGTGGGCTTCACCATCCACGATGCCTTAAACGGCAAATGCGAAATTGAAGACGCCATTAAAACAACCGATATGTGTGATGTCATAACGTCGAATATTGTCCTTTCGGGGTCGGAACTTGAAATGACAACCGTACGTCGTGAATTTGTGCTCAAAGACCTCTTAAAGACGGTCAAGAATAAATATGACTATATTATAATCGACACGCCTCCCGCACTCTCTGTTTTAACTATCAATGCTTATACGGCGGCGGACGAGCTTATTATCCCTATGACACCCGAGATCCTCTCGCTTCAAGGGCTGACACAACTTCGTGAAACGATTATTGCTGTCAGAAAATATTACAATAAAAAGCTTAATCTTCGCGGAATACTCCTCACAAAATGCCCCGGCGGCAGACAGCTTTTAGCACGTGAAGTTGAAGAGATGGTGCGGCTTGTTGCTAACCAGTTTAACTGCGATGTTTTGCCGGTGAAGATAACAAACTCGGTTGCGGCGGCGGAAGCTCCTGCACATCAGGAAACACTCAATATATACTCCCCAAGCTGTCGTGCGGCAAGGGACTATAACGCCCTTGCAAGGCTTTTGTATCCGGATATTTTCCCTGATTCCGAATAATAAGGGATAAAATAAAATGGAATTTTTAAAAAACAAGAAGACACATAAAACCGAGGCAATCTTAAAGCTTCTCACCAGCGGCAGCAGAATGAGCAATCCGATGATTGAGGAAAAGTATAAAGAAGATATGCCCATTGTCCCTGTCCAGGAAGAGAAGACCTATGTTCCTGCAAGGGTATACCACCCGGGCGAGGAGATCGACCTTGACATAATTAAAGAGCTTGCTAATGAACTTCTGCCGTCGGCAATCACAAGATTTTCGTGCTGCAAATGTTCCCGATGTTATGCGGAGATGCTTTCGGAAACGCTTGAAAAAAGCCCTCACGCACGTGTGAAAATCCGCAGCAACGACGACTTTTTACGTGCAGAATACCTTAAAAATCACCATCGAAACGCCGTGCTTCGCGTTGTGGTGAGTGTGGCGATAAAATTTCGCACACGAAAAAAACACGTCACGCCGATACTGTAAAAAGGGGTGGAAACCCCACGGGGAGCAATCCCCTTTTTTTATGACACAAAATCTATATACTTTTGTGCATATGACTTGATATAATCCTTTGTCAGACCCTCGCTTATCATACCGCCGCTAAAGCTTGCATCAGCTTGGATATACATTTCAGGCTGATGAAGCTGTTTTACATTGAGGAAAGAAAGCACCTGTTTTAGCTGATTCAAGGCAAGTGCTCCGCCGATTTTCCCGGGTGAAACGGAGATAACCCCTGCTCTCTTGCCGCTCCAGACCGACTGCCCCTGCGGTCTTGAAGCAATGTCCAAAGCGTTTTTGAGGCAAGCTGTATATCCTCTGTTATATTCCGGTGTGATGAAAATCAGACAATCAGACGAAGCGATTTCTCCTCTGAAAGCCGTCCACTCCTTGGGCGGGTTAGCTTCAAAGTCCTCTGAAAAGAGGGGGAGATTTCCGATTTCGGGGAAAACAACCTCAAAATCCGCTTTTTCAAGACTTTCGGCAATAACCTTTCCGACCGCCATGCAGTTTGAGTTTTTACGCAAGCTCCCGATTATTATCGAACATTTTTTCATAACTTTAATTTTTTCCCTCCTGTTTTTTTATATTATACCGAAATCAAAGGCTTTTACACTCCTGATTCTATGTTTTACTCCGCTTTCGCCGCCGGTTGTGAAGGTGATGTTTGAAAGTCCTCGTTTTTTCATCAAAAAACTTTTCCGCTCTGCGATAGTACTGACCATGTTTTCGGGGATTATCACCATATGCTCCGAAAAACCTTTGCGGCAATAAACCGTAAACTGCCCGTTATCAACCCCGATGCCGCTTGAAAGCCCCTCCCTGACACAGGCGGCAAGATACAGGACTGACGGTATTTCGGTCATTATCAAAAGGAATAATAAAAGCCGCAGGAAATTCGGGAATGCCGTTAGCATTAATATAAAGAGTGCCGCAAAGCCGATAACAAGGATAAGGGCTATAAAAGACAGTTTGAAAATCGCGGTTTTTGCGGTGGAAAATTTCAGCTTTTTATTATCAAGGCGATGTGAAAAGTCGGGGATAATCCTTTCTATGGCGGAGCCTGTTTTCGGGATTGCCGTTATCGGGATGAAAACCGGGATTTCCCCTCGCTTTTTACCGTAGCCTGTGCAGCCTATATTTACCGAATAAAGCCCGAGTATCTTCATCAGCAGATTTTGCTTTATGTCGGTGAAGGCAACATATTTTCTGTTTATATAGTAGCTCCAGCGTGAAAAATAGCCGCCGCGTATCTCAATTATCTTTTCGCGAACGGTAAGCCTGTAGTTTTGAAGTCTTAAAATATTTGCGGCAAAGGAATAGAGCCATCCGCCCGCAATGATGATAAAAAGCAGGGCAAGACCGTTAGAAAAGCCCTCGAAGAACATTGCGGCAAGGCTGCTCACCTGCTCTACAACGTCTCTGTAATAAAACCCGAGGGTGTCAGCGAAGATATCGGTGCTTTGATAGAGGAAAAAGAGCAGATATATTCCCCCCGAAGCGGCACTTGAAAAGAAGACCGAAAAGAGCAGCAGAAAAGCTTTCGGGTTCCGATAACTCGCAGGGCGTGAAGCAGGACGTATATCTTTTGTATCAGACCTGTGTACATTCCCGAAGCGATATAAAATCCTTTTTGCAGTCGCGATATCTACAAAAAGGGTGACGTCAGAGGATTTTTTCTTGTTGAAGATAGATTTTGCTTCCGACTCGATCTGAAGCTTCACAGCGTGAAAGGGCCTGCTCCAAACCGCCTCGCGATATGATATAAGCGAAATTTTATCGAAGCTGATGCTAAACTCCGTTTTGATGATGAAACTATTTTTGAAATATAGCTTGTTATCGTCAAATCTATATCGGAAGGTAAGAAATTGAACCGCGATAATTGCACCTAAAAGTGTGATTAAGATCATATCCCAAAATCCCCATGACACCCATTCGAGAACATCAAAGTTGTATACAATTAAATGTCTCACAACCGGAATTAAAAGAAACCAAAATTTTCGTTTGGAATAGGAGAGGAGAGCTAAGGGGTGCTGTCTTGTGTATTCATTCATATTACTATCTAAATTATAGGCCGCCGCGATTTGAAAGATAATATTCACACTTTTTAATGAACTCGTCCGAGTCTTTTTTTGACATAAACGGCACCGCCATAAGCCCGCCCGAAGCGTGAATTACAACGACTACCCATAAAAGAAAGCGAGCCCTTGTGATATACTGGACAGAAGACATCATCATATGACGGCTTGAATGAACGATAACCCCCGTTTCGGCACAAATCTCTTCAAACGACACCGAATATCTTGCCTCATCAAACCATCGCGGTAAAATTATTGCGGCAATGACAATATAAAGTGCTGTGAGAATTATAATCGCGGCAATGATTATCACCTCCGGGACGGTGGTAATATCAATCCGAAAATATTCCGGGTATGTTCTGTGAAGCCATAAAAACAGGACATACAGCCCGACAACGGTTATTACAAATACCCCGAAAAGTAAAAGTCTCAGGCTGCCGATGGCGGTTTTATCGGCGTAAAATCTTTTCTGCATAATTTCTTTTCAAAAAAAATATATCTGTTATGAAGGTATATTAATATTATGCTCGAAAAGATTAATCTAATCCTTTGGGGTTATGGAACAATTGCTTTAATCATGGCGGCGGGGCTGTATTTTTCGGTTAAAATCGGATTTGCTCAGCTTCATCTCCCTAAAATATTAAAAAACACCCTCTTTGCGAAAAAGGAATCGGAGCAGGGTGAAATTTCGCGTTTTCAAGCACTCTCAACCGCCCTTGCCGCTTCAATGGGAACGGGAAATATCGTCGGGGTTGCGGCGGCAATAGCAGTCGGCGGACCGGGTGCGGTTTTCTGGATGTGGGTTTCGGCATTTTTCGGTATGGGCACAGCATACGCTGAAAACTTCTTGGGGGTTACATATAAAAACAAGTCTAAGTCGAAAATTTCGGGAAGTATGGCATATTTAGAAAAAGGGCTCGGCTCAAGAAAGTTTGCCTGTGTTTTCGCGGCGGCGGCAGTGCTTGCTTCGTTCGGCGTGGGGAATATGGTGCAATCTAACGCTATAGCTGCAAGCTTTTCA
Organism: Ruminococcus sp.; assembly: GCA_031262225.1. Taxonomy (GTDB): domain Bacteria; phylum Bacillota; class Clostridia; order Oscillospirales; family Ruminococcaceae; genus JAISGY01. Next base: position 5,612 of record JAISIC010000005.1, read on the forward strand.
ACAAACGATAAATTAATTCAAATTGTCATAGGGGTTATAACCGCAACTGCGGCAGGTATCTTCATTCTCGGGGGAACAAAGCGTATCGCCGCCGTTTTGGAAAAGATAATTCCCGTCATCTCGCTTTTTTATATTATCGGTGCGGTTGTTGTGATAATCCTCAATATAAAAAATATCCCGAATGCTTTTGCGAGCATTATTTCGGGAGCGTTCGGCATGACTTCCGTTGCGGGCGGCATAAGCGGGGCTATGATAAAGCGTGCAGTCACGGTCGGGCTTGCACGCGGTATTTTTTCAAATGAAGCCGGCATGGGGAGTTCTGTTTTTGCACACACCGAAACCGACTGCAAAGACGGACGCCCCGGTGGTTATACCGCCGGGGCTATTATGGGAATGTGGGCGATGCTCGAAGTCTTTATCGACACCATTATCTGCTGTACATTAACAGCGTTTGTGATACTCTCTGCCGATATTACAGGCAGCAGCGGCGTTACAACCGCTGTTATCACCGCCTTCGAGTCGGGGCTGGGGCAGTTTGCAGGGATATTCATCCGAATTTCGACCGTTATCTTCGCATTTGCAACAATTCTTGGCTGGTGCTTTTACGGCGAAAAATCAATAGGCTACTTAACAAAAAATAGAATCGCAAAGCGGTCCTATTCATATTTATATATCGCGGCAATCGCCCTCGGTGCAGTGCTTTCCGTAAACTTCGTCTGGCAGCTGTCCGATATTTTCAACGCGCTTATGCTCATATTAAACCTGTTCGGGTTAATGTACCTGCATAAAGAAGTACAAAAGCCGGATTAGCCGCCTTGTTTTATAAGCTCCTTATGATAGCCGTCTGTGGGGATAACAGTATTCTCAAAAATCCTCCGAACACTTTGCAGTCCGGCTTTCGGGTTGATTTCTGCCGGTGAAAAATGGGTCAGCCAAAGTTCTTTAACGTTTGCTTGCTTTGCCAGTCTTGCGGCATCTGAAAAGAGCATATGCCGTTTATCTTCCATGCTGTCACGCATGGCATCGTCTGCATACATACCTTCACAGACAAAAAGGTCGGATTCATATGCAAAGTCGGCTATGGAAGCAAATGGTGCAGAATCGGTGCAGTATGAAATCTTCACAGGTTTTCGCGAACCGTCTGTCACCATTTCGGTGGTGATAACACGTCCGTCATCAAGGGTGACAGACGTGCCCGAATGAAGAACACGATAAAATTTTAACGGTATATCAAGATTTTTCGCCTTTTCGGGATTGAACACCGGGGGGCGTTTAAGTTCTAAAAAATAGCCCAAACAAGGAATTCGATGCCGCATGGGAAGTGATGTTATAGTAAAATGCGGCGTATTAGCGTGATTTTCTCCATCTGTCCAATCAAATGAGGACGGTTCGCGGGTGTCAAGCTCCCTTATGTCAAGGGCAAATGGCAACCCCGGGCAGATTACGGTGAGCGATTCGACAATACGACGAAGACCTCGTGGTCCTGCGATAATGAGGCTGTCAGTCTTCCCGGCGTTGCCAAGCGACAAGAGTAAACCCGGCAGACCGGAGATATGGTCGGCGTGAAAATGGGTGATGAGGAGCATTTTTATCCTTGAAAGCTTACAGTCAACACGCTTGAGGGCAACCTGTGTGCCCTCGCCGCAGTCGATAAGGATAGCCCGCCCCTCAATCTCCACAAAAAGACTGGTTAAAAAACGATTCGGGAGCGGCATCATACCGCCCGTCCCGGCAAGTATTACATCTAACATAATTATTCTTTATTATCTTCTGCTGTATCTTCTACTGTGTCTTCAATTATATCTTCATCGGCTGTATCTTCGGTTTCGTCAAGAACCTCTGCGGATAAATCGGCAACATCGCTGTCGGGAAGCTCCTCCACCGCCGCAAC
>JAISIC010000024.1 GCA_031262225.1 Ruminococcus sp.
CGCTCTTGAACGCGGCAAAAAGGCGGATAAACCTGCCGCTAAACGCCCTGAGCAGAAGGAAGTCCGCAAACTGCAGTCTGTCGGCGGTAATATTGCAGATGCTTCCACCGTTGACCAGAAGATTCATAATATTGACACACGCGGAACATATGTTGAGATAGATAAATATAACGAACGTTATGACAATATCGCGCCGACAAATATCGGCGGCAAACGTCAGGACAGCTTCAAAAGCAAGCAAAAGATCACCCAAAAATCACAACAGCGCAAAACGCAGCAGTATTCAAGCAAGTTTGAAACGGAAGCACAAAAGATGCGCCGTCTTGAGCTTGAACGTGCAAGAAAGCAGCAAATTAAGGTATTAAGTCCGGACGACATCGTTGTTTCGGAGCTTGCTATACGCCTTAAAATGACCGTTGCGGCGGTTATAAAGCAGCTTATGAAGCTCGGCGAGATGAAGACGATCAACGATATTTTAGACTACGACACAGCAGCGCTTGTTGCGGAAGAATTAGGCGCAAAGGTTGAGCGTGAGGTTATCCTCACCATTGAAGACCGACTTATCGACGACACCGACGACACCGAGGGCGGCGAAGACCGTCCGCCGGTTGTAGTTGTAATGGGACACGTTGACCACGGTAAAACATCGCTCCTTGATAAGATCAGAAATGCTCACGTTACCGACACCGAGGCGGGCGGTATCACCCAGCATATCGGTGCTTATACCGTTATGTGTAACGGCAAGCCGATCACCTTCCTTGACACCCCGGGGCACGCCGCGTTCACAAGTATGAGAGCACGCGGTGCTTCCATAACAGATATTGCTATCCTTGTTGTTGCGGCTGCCGACGGAATTATGCCGCAGACCATCGAGGCTATTAACCATGCAAAAGCCGCGAATATACCGATAATCGTTGCAATAAACAAGATGGATAAAGACGCCGCAAACCCCGATGTAATCAAGCAGCAGCTCACCGAACACGGACTTGTTATCGAAGAATGGGGCGGCGATATAATCTGCGTTCCTGTTTCTGCAAAAACAGGTATGGGTATAGACGAACTTTTAGAACAGGTACTCGTTGTAGCCGAGGTTGCCGAGCTTAAAGCAAATCCGAACCGCCTTGCAAAGGGTGCGGTTGTTGAAGCACGTCTTGACAAGGGCAGAGGACCTATCGCGACCCTTCTTATCCAAAGCGGTACACTTAAAACAGGCAACGTTCTTATCGCAGGAACTGCTGTTGGGCGTGTGCGTGTTATGACCAACGACAAGGGCGAGGTTGTTACCGAAGCGGGACCGTCAATGCCTGTGGAGATCACCGGTCTTGCCGAAGTTCCGGCGGCAGGCGATATCTTCAATGCCGTTGAGGACGAGCGTCTTGCAAGAGAGCTTGTTGAAGAACGCAAGCACAAACAAAAGCAGGAGATGTTCTCGCAATATCAAAAAGTTACCCTTGATAACCTCTTTAACCAGATCGAACAGGGCAGCATGAAGGAGCTTGCGATTATCGTTAAGGCAGACGTACAAGGGTCTGTCGAAGCGGTTCGTCAAAGTCTTGAAAAGCTTTCAAACGAAGAGGTTCGCGTTAAGGTTATCCATGGTGCGGTTGGTGCCGTATCGGAATCGGATGTTATGCTTGCCGATGCATCCAATGCAATTATTGTCGGATTCAATGTACGTCCCGACCCGATTGCAGCTGAAAACGCAGTTCGCGACGGTGTTGAAATACGCCTCTATCGTGTTATATACGATGCAATTGAGGAAGTTCAGACAGCGATGAAGGGTATGCTCGCACCGAAATTCAGAGAGATTGCATTCGGACGTATCGAAGTTCGTCAGGTATATAAAATTACCGGCGTCGGTGCGGTTGCGGGATGTTATGTGCTTTCCGGTAAGGTTGCCCGCTCGAATCAAATCCGCATTGTCCGCGACGGTATCGTTATTGCCGAAGACAAGATGAGCTCCCTCAAGCGTTTCAAAGACGACGTGAAGGAAGTCGCCGAAGGTTACGAGTGCGGTATCACCCTTGAAAAGTTCACCGACATGAAACAGGGCGATATCTTTGAATCATTTGTAATTGAAGAATACAGAGAATAGCCGATGCCCCGGCAGGGCGATTTTTTAAGAATTACACTTCGTAAAGGTTTTTTAGAAAAATAACAGTAAAACAACTTAAGGGTTTAATAATAACAATGTCTGGTTTTAAAAATTTACGGCTGTCGGAGGATATTTTACGCAACGTTTCCTTGATGATCCGCGAGGATATAAAGGATTCACGCGTACGTTCCGCGATGGTTTCGGTAGTCAGAGTTGAGCTTTCGGGCGACAACTCCGATTGTAAGATATATATTTCGGCGGTTGAAGGTTTTGATGCCGCGAAGACGGCTGTGCAGGGGCTTGTGAGTGCCACGGGAATGATCAGGCGTGAGCTTGCCGACAGACTTCATCTGCGTCGTGCCCCCGAGATAAAATTCATAGCAGATAACTCCATTGAATATTCCGCAAAATTAATCAGCGAGATGGAAGAATTAGAGAAACAGAGAAATTATGAAAACAGCAAGCAAGAGGGTTGATTACTCTGAAGCGGCAGAACTTCTTTTAGCTAAAGATAACATAATGATACTAACCCACCGCAGTCCCGACGGAGACACAATCGGGTGCGGTTTCGGGCTTTATTATGCATTGAAATCAATCGGCAAAAATGCCTGTGTTCTGTGTTCGGACGAGTTTCCCCGCCGCTATCATTATCTTTACACCGATTATGTCGAAAAGCATTTCACCCCTGATATGATCGTTGCGGTGGATATCGCCGATACAAAACTTTTGGGTGCGGAGCTAAAAAAATATTCCGATTTTATCGACCTTTGCATCGACCACCATCACTCTAACACTAAGTTCGCAAGAAACACACTGCTTGACGGCGATTCCGCATCGGCTTGCGAGGTTGTTTATAAACTCTTAGTCCAAGCAAATATTCCTGTCACAAAAACGATTGCGGAATGCCTTTATACCGGGCTTATCAGCGATACCGGGTGTTTTCGCTATCCTGCAACCACCCCCGAAACACACCGAATCGCCGGTCACCTTATGGACACCGGAATTTCCTATGCCTATATAAATCGTCAGGTTTTCGAGATGAAAAGCAAACAGCGTATTGCAATTGAAAACTATGCGATGTCACATATGGAATACTACCTTGACGAAAAATGTGCCTTTGTTGCAATCACCCATGATATGTTTTCGGAGATGGGTGTTACAGATGAAGACCTTGAGGGGCTTGCTCCTCTCACCACTGAGCTTGAAACTGTCGAAGTGGGTATTCTCGTCAAGGAAAAGGACGAAGGGAAGTTCAGAATTTCACTGCGTTCGGTTAAAAACACCGATGTTTCGGCAATCTGTGCGAAATTCGGCGGCGGCGGTCACTTCTTCGCTTCCGGCTGCACCATCGACGGTTCTCTCCCCGATGTCAGGATGAAACTTCTGAAAGCCGTTGCATCGCAGATGGGGATTGACCTTTGGGTACTGTAAACGACACGATTTGCGGGTTTATTCCCGTAAACAAGGCGGAGGATTTCACATCCTTTGACGCAGTTGCGGTGACAAGGCGTGCGGTTGGGGTTAAGAGAATCGGGCATTGCGGGACTTTAGACCCGATGGCAACAGGGGTACTTGTTGTTCTTATCGGCAGAGCCACCCTTGCGGCGGATATTCTCCCCGTTACCGACAAAAGCTATGAAGCGGAAATGAAGTTCGGTTTTGCCACAGACACGCTTGATTCACAGGGAGAGAAAACAGAAAGCACAGACAGGAAAGTTTCCGAAGATGAGCTTCGGGAATACTTGAAACAGTTTGAAAATCTGTGTGAAATATCACAGATTCCCCCCATGTATTCGGCTGTTAAGGTGAACGGGCAAAGGCTTTACGACTTAGCACGAAAGGGTCAGCAGGTTGAAAGGAAGCCCCGGCTTGTCACTATATATGGTGCAGAGCTTATAAGTTTTAATGAAGAATGGCAGACCGCAAAGATAAAACTCTCCTGTTCTTCCGGAACATACATCAGAACATTTATAGACAGCTTGGGGCGTGACCTCTCGTCTTTGGCACACATGACAGCACTTGTGCGTACCAAAGCAAACGGCATAGACCTTCGTGATTGCACCGACATACGAGAGATAAAGGCAAACCCCGAAATGGCAAAAAGCCTTATCAGACCGATAGAAAGTCTGTTTATAACACTCCCCGAGATTACTCTTTCCGATGATGAGTATTTCAGATATAAAAACGGCGTGAATCTCAGGCGTGAAGAGGAAGACGGACATTATCGCGTTAAACACGAAGATATCTTTATCGGCACGGCAAATCTTTCGGAGAATGAACTGAAAGCAGAAAAAAACTTTGTAATATGATTAAAAACGCAGTAGCAATCGGAATTTTCGACGGCGTTCACAGGGGACATAAAGCGGTTATTAACGCCGCCGCTGCAATAACCGGAATGACACCTGCTGTTATGACATTTTCGGGAAGCACAAAAGCTTCGGACAGGCTTATATTAACAGAATCCGAAAAGGCTGAAACGATTGAGAATCTCGGCATAAAAACAGTTTTCAATCTAAAATTTGACGATATAAGAAACCTTTCTCCGTTTGAATTTGTAAAGCTTTTGCAGAATGAATACAACGTCGCTAATATAGTTGTAGGGGAAGATTTCAAATTCGGATCGGGACGATCGGGAGATACATTAACGCTTCAAAAAATCTGCGGCGAAATGAGAATAGGTTTAACTATAACACCCGAGATTTTATATGACAATGAGAAAATTTCATCGGGGAGGATTCGAGAGTTGCTCGAAGCGGGTGAGATAGAAAAGGCTCATGAACTTTTGGGATATGAGTTTTATTACAAAAGTAGGGTAGAACACGGTAAGGAAATAGGGCGTTCGCTCGGTTTCCCGACGATAAATATGGCAATACAGCCCGAAAAGGTGAAGATAAAGCAGGGCGTTTATATATGCAAAGTATCTTTTGACGGAGCGGTTTACGACGGAATTACAGACTTCGGGATAAAACCAACAGTAAACTACAAAGGTACCCCTCGGCTTGAGACATATATCAAAGGGTTTGACGGAGATCTTTACGACCGGGAAGTTACTATTATCCCGCAACGTTTTTTACGCGAAGAGGTTAAGTTTGATAGTCTGCAAGCTTTGAAGACGCAGATGGAAAAAGACATTAAAATTTTAGGTTGAATGGAAGAGATTAGTTTGGTCAGAACAAGATTTGCACCCAGCCCCACCGGTTTTATGCATATCGGGAATCTTCGCACCGCTTTATATGCTTATCTTTTAGCGAAGAAGGACGGCGGCACATTTATTCTGCGTATTGAAGACACCGATCAAAACCGCTACGTTGAGGGTGCGACAGAGGTTATATACGATACCCTGCGGTCTTGCGGGCTTAACTGGGACGAGGGTCCTGATATAGGCGGGGATTACGGTCCCTATATCCAGTCCGAGCGGATGGGAATGTATAAAGAGTACGCAAAAAGCCTTGTAGAGAAGGGCGAAGCGTACTATTGTTTCTGCACTAAAGAAAGAATACAGGCTCTGCATGAAGAGCAGAAGGCGGCAGGGGAGACTCCCCACTATGACAGGCATTGCCGCGACTTATCAAAGGAAGAAGCGGAAAAATTACTAAAGTCCGGTGCGGAATATGTTATAAGGCAGAAGGTTCCGACAACCGGAGAAACAAGCTTCAAGGACGTTATATACGGTGAGATTATCACCCCTAACAAGGATCTTGACGACCAGATTTTAATTAAAGCCGACGGTATGCCGACCTATAACTTTGCGAATGTGGTTGACGACCATCTCATGGCGATAACGCATATAGTCCGCGGCAATGAATATCTTTCTTCAACGCCCAAATATAATCTGCTTTATGAAGCTTTCGGCTGGGATATCCCTGAATATATTCACGTTGAACATATCATGAGGGACACAACCCACAAGCTTTCAAAACGCGATGGTGACGCATATTTCGGCGATTTTGTCAAAAAAGGGTTTTATATCCCCGCGATTATAAATTATATTGCACTTCTCGGCTGGGCTCCCAAAGGGGAACAGGAAATATTCTCGCTTGAAGAGCTTATAAAAGCTTTCGACATATCGGGCATTTCAAAATCGCCGGCAGTTTTTGACGAAGTGAAGATGAAAGCGATTAATGCGGCGTGGCTTCGCAGTCTCCCTCCGGAAGAGTTTAAAGCTGTGATTATGCCTTATATAAAACAGACTGTAGGGCGTGATGACATTGATTTTGACCTTTTATGTTCCTGCTTACAGCCCAGAGCGGAGCTCCTCACTGACATACCCGAAAAGGTTGACTTCATCGACAGTATGCCCGAATATGACAACGAACTTTATATAAACAAGAAGATGAAAACAACACTTGAAAGCTCTTTGACAGCGCTCGAAACGCTGTTGCCTATTTTTGAGGAGCAAAAAGACTTCACGGCAGCGGCAATACACGAGACTGTGATGAACAAAATTTCCGAAATGGGCGTGAAAAACGGGGTACTGCTCTTTCCGCTTCGCACGGCACTGTCCGGAAAGGCTATGACACCGGGCGGCGGAACGGAGCTTGCAGCGATCTTAGGCAAGGATGAGACGATAAAGCGAATAAAAGACGGCATAAAGCATATACAGGCACAGCAAATATAATATAAAATTTCCTTTCCTATCACGAACCTTTCACAATAAAATGGTATAATGAGCGGGTTAGGTAAAAAAACATCGGGAGTGAAAATTTTGATAGAGGTACAAAATCTGACCAAGAAATACGGTCAAAAAGCCGCTGTGAATGACATCAGCTTCACCGTGAATGACGGCGAAATTTTAGGCTTTTTAGGTCCCAACGGTGCGGGAAAATCAACCACAATGAATATCTTAACCGGTTATATCAGTTCCACCGAAGGCAAGGCACTCATTAACGGTATTGATATTTTGGAAGAGCCGCTTAAGGCGAAAAAATTCATCGGGTATCTTCCCGAGAATCCGCCGCTTTATATCGATATGACGGTTAAGGACTATCTTGACTTTATATATCGGCTCAAAAAATGCAAGCTTCCCAAGAAGGCGCACATCGAAGAGGTTTGCAGGCTTGCAAAAATCACAGAAGTATATAACCGTATTATTAAAAACCTTTCAAAGGGCTATAAACAGCGTGTCGGCGTTGCACAGGCTTTGATCGGGAATCCTCCGATACTCATTTTGGATGAGCCTACAGTCGGACTTGACCCGAAGCAGATTATCGAAATCAGAACGCTTATTAAAAAGCTCGGCAAACGCCATACCGTAATTCTTTCGTCCCACATTCTGTCCGAGATACAGTCTACCTGTGACAGGGTTATCATCATTAATAACGGTGAAATCGCGGCGGACGGAAATATGGAAGACCTGACATCCGCCATAACCGGTGAAAAACGGCTTATCGCAAGGATTGAGGGAGATCGCGACGAGATTATCAAGGTTATAGGCGGCATTAAGGGTGTTGACGGGGTTCGTGCTGACACAGAGCGTGAAAAGGGTGCTTTTGACTATGAAATCGAAGTCAAGGATGATATAAGAAAAGAGCTTGTAAAACGTATTACAGCTCGAAACTGGAACCTTTTGGCTTTGCGTTTTGACGAGCTTACCTTAGAGGACATATTCCTTATGATCACTATGGGGGATGACAAAGCAATAGAGAAGCTTGACAAACTCAAGCAGGGAACGGTTTCGGAAGAAAAGAAAACACAGCTTAAATCCGCTGCGAATGTAGCACTTGCGTCACTTTTAGGCGGTGCAAAAAAGGCGGAAGCCCCCGAAGCAGATAAGGCTGATGAAAATATCGAAAGCGAGGAGGAAAGTAAATGAATGCAATATATCGCAGGGAAGTTAAATCATACTTCACCTCTCCGCTGGCATATGTTTTTATCGCAATACTCTATTTTTACTCTGCACGTTATTTTGTTGACTACAATATGTATTTGGGAGTAGCGGATGTTACCGCTGCTTATTCGGGAGCATTCTTTATTCTCCTGTTTATTATCCCGCTTCTCACCATGAGACTTTTCACCGAAGAAAAACGTCAAAAAACCGACCAATGTCTGCTCACGGCACCTGTTAATCTTTTCTCAATTGTGGGAGGGAAATTTTTTGCCGCCTGCACGATGCTCCTTATAGGAATGGCGGTATTTATCGTTTATGCTCTCATTATGTTCGGGCTTGCGGGGTCTCTTGACTGGGCAATCATGATAGGAAACTTCGTGGGATATTTCCTGCTCGGAGCATCCTTTATCGCGATAGGCGAGTTTATCTCTGCAATGACCGAAAATCAAGTTGTCGCTGCTATCTTGGCTTTTATCATTAACTATGCTTTATATCAGCTTGATACCTTTGCAGCTACTATTTCTAATGAAACCATTTCAAATATAGTAACACAGCTTAGTTTTTATACGCGATACAGCGAATTTTTCGCCGGTATACTCAGCATACCGACTGTACTCTTTTTCATAAGCGTTGTGTTTATCTTTAACTTCCTGACTGTCAGGGCTTTAGAGCGCAGACGTTGGAATTAACGGGAGGATAAAAATGAACGAAGATAAAAAAA
>JAISIC010000032.1 GCA_031262225.1 Ruminococcus sp.
ATGATAACAACGGCTGTTCCCTGCTTCACGCAGTCTTCATAGCCTTTAAGTCCTGCCTGATATTCGGTGTCCATGTAATTGAGCTGAATCTGGCAAAATTCCCACTTGCGATAGTAGATTATATCTTCAAAAACATCATATTCATCGTGGAAAGAGAAGCCGTATCTCTTGATTTTACCCTCTTTTTGCAAGCCTTCAAAATAATCAACAACGCCGAGATCCTTCATACGCTTCCAGCTTTCGCGGTTTAAGGCATGGAGAAGATAGAAATCAACATAGTCGGTCTGGAGCCTGTCAAGCTGAACCTGAAAGAGCCTTTTTGCATCATCAAGGCTGTAAACCTCCCAACAGGGGAGCTTTGTTGCATAGTGAAAAGATTCGCGGGGGAACTGTTTCATTATGTCGGAGGTTATGCGTTCGGAAGTGCCGCCATGGTATGGATATGCCGTGTCGTAGTAGTTTACGCCCGCCGCGTAAGCCGCTTTGAGCATAGCTTCCGCCTGAATTTTGTCAACCGAACCGTCCGAGGCGAGCGGATAACGCATACAGCCGAATCCCAAAAGCGATACCTTAATCCCTGCAATTTCACGATAGGTCATGATGATAGTCTCCTTAAATTTTCTATTTCTATTAGGCACCCGATTGCCCCCGCGAACGAGGCGTTTTCGGGAAAAATGAAACTTATTTTATGCATAGCACCGAGTACAGAAGCCGTCTCTCTGATTCTGTCAAGCTGTGATAATCCGCCGATACAGACAATCGTCTCATCATCTCGTCGGGCGAACACCGCCATCATCATCAGCACTTCGGCTGTCAGGTTTATAATCCCTGCCGCGAAGTCTTCCTTTGAAGTCTCTTTTGATAGTTTAGATAGATTAGTAACGGTGATATCCTTTGACAGAAGCGAGCCCAGATCCTCTGATATGTCTCCGATTTTAAGGTCTGTATTGCAGGCACTGCCGCTTTTTGATATCTTCGCAATCTCTTTAACATCTGCATTATCAGAATTTTCGGCAAATAAACTGTATAAGCCTTTTATCGTCCCTCCGCCGACACCTGTGCCGCCGAGGTGAGTATATTTATCATTTTTTACTCTTAAAAACGCCGTACCTGTCCCCATGCTCAATAGCAGGAAGTTTGAAAGCCCTGTTAATTCCTTTGCCCCGGCAACAACGCAGTTAAATTCACTAAAACCATCAGGAGCTTTAACACCTGTATAGCCAAACTCATAATTGCCGTCCGGCTTTTCGCGAGTACAGATAATCTTGCCGTCTTTTTTATAAGCGTATTTTGTGTCGGTCAGCCCGACATCAACGCCGCAAAAATTTTTCATAAATCACCCAAGAATTTTCGACTTATGTCGGCAGGCATTCTGAAATCCGCCCTCGGCGAAAGCGACACCGAGCCGATCTTCACTCCTTCGGGCAGGCAGGAGCGTTTGAACTGCATTGCAAAGAAGCGGTCTATAAACACTTTTAGCCATTTTTTGATTATTTCGGGTTCATAGTCGTCCTTGAACGCAATTTCGGCTATTCTTAAAATCTTTTCGGGCGAAAAGCCCTGTCGAACAAAATAGTACAGGAAAAAGTCGTGGAGCTCATAGGGTCCGACAATTTCTTCGGTGTTTTGTGCACCCTCGGAAGCGGGGAGGAGTTCGGGCGAAACGGGAGTAGCGAGGATATCTTCCAAAACGGCGGCGGTGTCGGGCTCTGAAATGGATTTCACATAGCCCACAAGGTAGCGGACTAAGGTTTTCGGCACGCCCGAATTAACGCCATACATAGACATATGGTCACCGTTATAGGTTGCCCAGCCGAGAGCCAGTTCCGAAAGGTCGCCCGTGCCGAGGACTATACCGCCCTCCATGTTGGCAATATCCATTAAAATCTGTGTGCGTTCGCGTGCCTGACAATTTTCAAAAGCTGTCGTGCGGTCATTCTCATCAAGCCCGATATCGCGAAAATGTATCTTAACGGCTTCGGTAATGTCAATCTCTCGAAAATCGGTGTCAAAAGCCTTGGCGAGCTTTTCGGCATTGTTTTTCGTCCTTGCCGTTGTCCCGAAACAGGGCATAGTCACAGCGATTATCCCCGCTTTTGAGATGTTTAATATGTCAAATGCTTTCACCGCAACAAGCAGGGCAAGTGTTGAATCAAGCCCGCCCGAAAGCCCGATAACAACCTTGCCGGTATGTATCGAATCGAGGCGTTTGGTGAGGGCGTAGCTTTGCATATTTATAATATATTCACAGCGTTTTTCAAGTTCGCTGTTATTGCTCGGGATAAAGGGGTGTTTGTCAAACTGCCTGAAAAGCTTTCCATATTCACGCTTTTGCATTGAAAGACTTATAACAGGAATTTCGTTTTTGATATTTTCAAAGGTCGTCATAACCATGCGTTCGCGGTTTAGGCGAGAAATGTCGATATCGGCAATAATCGCACCTTCCGAGAAAGGCTTTGATTCAGCTAAAATCACGCCGTTTTCGGCTATGAACGACTGCCCGTCATATACACAGTCGGAGGTCGATTCGCCGCGATTCGCATTTGCATAGATATAGGCACAAATTAACCTTGCAGACTGTGATTTCACCAAATCACGCCTGTATATATCCTTGCCTATCACAGCGTTTGAAGCCGAAAGGTTGCAGATGATATTTGCACCGCTCCCCGCGAGTATCCCCGACGGGGGAGCAGGCATCCAGAGATCTTCGCATATTTCCGCACCGACCATCGCTTCACTGCCGGTATCGGTGTTTTTTGAAAAAAGTTTTATCAGTGAAGATGAAGCAAAGCCTTCCTTCGCTTCGTTTGCAGAGGTGAAATATCGCTTTTCATAAAATTCATTATAGTTCGGGATATGATTTTTGAGGGTGACCGAAACGACAGCACCCCCAAAGCAAGCCGCCGCCGCGTTATAGAGCTTGCCGCCGTCGATAACGGGCAGACCGACATAAAAAAGTATGTCAAGGGGAGCGGTTTCGCGAAGAATCCTTGTGAGCTCACGAGTTGCCGCAGCCGTTAAAGAGGGGTGTAAAAACATATCCCCGCACCCATAGCCGGTTATGCAAAGCTCCGGGAAGACGGCAAGAGCAACACCTTCTTTTGAAAGGTGCTTTATATGTGCGATAATCTCATCGGCGTTTCGCTTCGTGTCGCCGGGGGTAACATGGGGGCTCACTGCAGCGGCTCTTAAAAACCCGTCTTTCATATTAAGTCCTCAAAATGGTAAAATATTTTTACAAAATCCTATTGCTTTTTAAAAAACTTCATGCTATAATAAAGTAAAGGCTATGGACATATTACAGTACTTTGCCCCGAACCCCGCGGGGGATCCTATGGAGGAAAGCTTATGAACTCAAACGAAATCGGGAAAGCCATAAAGGATAAACGTAAAAGCTTAAAGCTGACCCAAGCCGAAACAGTCGGCGATGTTATCACAAGGAATATGCTGTCACAAGTTGAAAGCGGTGCGGCAAATCCGTCGATGAAGACGCTTTTATATCTCACCGAACGCCTCGGGCTTTCCGTTTTGGTTGCAGACTCTGTTGAACTTGCCGCGATTGCCTATGTCAAGGCGAAAGAGCTTTTTCACGCCGGTGAATTTGAAAAGGTTATTGAAATTGCCGACGGAATTGAAAACGACTCCCCGCTTTTTGACGAGCTTTCGGCACTTGCAGGGAAGTCTGCCATAGAGCTTGCCGAGACTTCTTATATCCGTCAGGATTTTCGGTCTTGTATTCACTTCGCCCGTCTTGCAGACGATTTTGCCTCAAAGGGGTTATATTCAAACGCTTCTGTCGCAGAACAAGCGGAAACGCTTATAAAGTTATGCCCTGCACACGTGACAGTTGCACAGAAAGCTTAAGTCTCCTGCCTGTCCGCCCATTCCTCAATCTCAATCGCAATTGCACATTCGAGCCGCTTCTTTTGCAGCTCACAGTACAGCTTCATCGGCGTTTTGATATCGCCCTTGAAGCTGTAGTTATTTGCATCACAGCCGCCCGAGCAATAATATTTCGCCCAACATTCATTGCAGTCGGGCTTTGTCATCACATTAGCCGATGCAAATTCATTTTTAAGCTCAAAGTTAAAGGTGTTATGATGCACATTCCCCATGAGGTACTTTTCCACACCCGAAAATTGGTGACAGGGATATATAGAACCGTCGGGGGAAATCGCACAGTATTCATTGCCGCAGCCGCAGCCGCGAAGCCTCTTTATAACACAGGGTCCGTTCCAAAGATCAACGGAAAAATGGAAGAAATTCATTCTCGGCTCGTCCGAGCGGTGATTATTAATAATAATCTTTGAAAGCTTTTCATATTCTGAAAATATAGCCGGGAGTTCCTTTTCGGTTATAGCATAGCTTTTGTCGGAAGATGCGATAACAGGCTCAACGGAAATCTGTGTGAAACCCTCATTGAAAATTGCCAAAACGTCCTTTGAAAAATCAAGGTTATGTTTTGTGAATGTCCCGCGAATGTAATAATCTTTGCCGCCTCGTTTTTCGACAAGCTTTTTGAAATTTTCTATAACAGCGTCATATGAGCCTTCGCCGTCATGAGAAATCCGCATACGGTCGTGGATATTTTTCCGTCCGTCGAGCGACAGCACAACATTGCTCATTTCCGAGTTAATAAAATCTATCTTCTCATCATCAAGCAGAACGCCGTTTGTGGTGATGGTGAAGCGGAAATTTTTATTATGAAGCTTTCCCTGCTCACGCCCGTACTTTACAGTTTCTTTAACCACATCCCAGTTAAGGAGCGGTTCGCCGCCGAAAAAGTCAACCTCAAGGTTGTCTCGCCCGTATGAATGGGTGACAAGGAAATCAATTGAAGTTTTTGCGGTGTCAAAACTCATGAGCCGTCGGTCATTCTTGCCGTAGTCGCCGCCCTCCGCAAAGCAGTATTCACAGCGAAGGTTGCAGTCTTCGGCAATAAGCAGGCACATAGCCTTAAGGGGCGAGGGCACCGACCGTGCTGCATATTCTGCGTAAATATCGGAAGAATATAAAAGGTCGTCAAAGATTAAAGCCCTGATTTCGGAATAACACTCTGTTATCTCGTCTCGGGTATAAAACCTTGAAAGCTTTTGATATATATCTTCCGAAAGTTCCGGCGTGAAAGGGGGTTCAAGGCTTGAAAGCAGGTCATAGGTTAATTCGTCCGCGTCGTGCACAGAGCCGCTGTTCACGTCAAGGATTATATTTTTACCGCCCGTTTTATAACAATGGATCATCGAGTCTGCCATTTTAGAGTTTTCTCTTCCCAATCTTTATAGTACCTTTAAGTGTATCATAAATTTACCTTTTTGTCAAGCATAAAAGGCGGCGTACGGAAAAGGTTAAACGTTTTGAAATGTAAACTTTTTTTGATTAATTCTTGACATATTGACTTTTATTTCATATTAATGTATACTGAAAAGAGCCAATCATTCTGGGGGGTGCAAATTCATATGGAAAATATACTATATTATTTCTCCGGGACAGGGAACAGTCTTGCCGCGGCACAAACCATAGCGCAGGAAATGGGTGAAACCCGCCTTGTTTCGATGGTGCATGAAAACACAGAGGATCTTGCAGATGACTCGACCATCGAGCGAATCGGCTTTGTTTTCCCCGTGTATTACGGTGCCGTGCCCCCGATTGTGCGAAGCTTTATCGAAAATCTGAAACTGCCCGAAAATATTTATATCTTCGGTGTTATTACCAAAGGCGGTCTTGCCGGAAGCGTGCAAGACGAGCTTGCCGAGATCATTAATGCGGCAGGCGGCAAGCTTTCATATGCTTGGACTGTCCGAATGCCGGGAAACTATATCGCTATGTACCCTGCACTCCCCGATATAGTACAGCAAAAGCTTTTATCATCTGCCGAGCGTAAAGCTGAAACAATCGGCGAGAAGGCAAAGCTCAAGCTTATTGATCAGAATATAAAAGCAGACAGCCCTCCGCGAAAATCCCTGCTTCAAAAGCAGCCGGGATATCTGACATTCGCAAAGGATTATCGCGTTCACAGCCGCTGCACAGGTTGTCAGATATGTGCGAAAATCTGTCCGACAAAAAATATCACAATGGTTGTGGGCAAGCCGCACTTTGCAAGCAACTGCCAGCACTGCATGGCGTGCATACAGTGGTGCCCGATGGGTGCAATAACCTATAAAGAACGCACCGCAAACCGTGCAAGATATCGCCACCCCGAAATAAAGTCAGAAGAACTTTTCAGATAAATTAAAAAACGCCTACACATTTTTGTATAGGCGTTTCATAGTTAGGCGGTCTTACTCTGTGACGATTGTGCGGGTTTGGGCACCATTGCCGTTGCATATTCAAGACCGAGACCGTATGCACCGCCGTGTTCCTGAAGGAGTGTTGTAACTGCGGTATAGGTTACCTTGTTTGCCCAATCACGCTGGAGCTCAAGGCATACCGACTGCCATGTCACAGGGTGAGCACCTGCCTGGATGCATCTTTGCATCGCCATCTGATGAGCCTCATAGGTCGAGCCGCCCGAAGCATCGGAAACAACATACACATCGTATCCGTCCTCAATCATGGAAAGTGTGGGGAGGGCAACACAAACCTCTGTCCAAAGACCGCAAAGAACGATCTTCTTTCTGCCTGTCGCTTCAACAGCCTTCTTGAAGTTGCTGTCTTCCCAAGCGTTTAATGATGTCCTGTCAATCGGCATAATGTCGGGATAAACACTTTGAACCTTCTTCACAAGGGGACCCGAAAACTGCTTTGCTTCAACGGTGGAAAGGATTATCGGGATATTGAAAACCTTTGCCGTTTTTGCAAGCCCTGTCACGTTGTTGAGGATTGTTGCACGCGAGGTGCTTTCAACGCCGAAAAACATCTGCGGTTCGTGATCAATCATGCAGAATACCACCTCTGTGGGATTAAGAAGAGACTTGTAGCTTGTTTTCATGAAAACCTCCGAAAACGTAAATTTTTGTATACAAGCTTAGTCTGTCATTTTTTACCCATTTTACTCTTGTAAAATTTTACATATATTTTTTAAAAAAGATATTGACATTACTCAAATATTATATTATAATAGTCTCAAAGGGGAATGTGAAATATGAAAAGATGTGTAAACTGCGGCAGAGAATTTACAAGCGAGTCTATGAAATTTTGTATAGTCTGCGGATCGGCTTTGACCGAAGAGGCGATCGAAGAGGTTATTCCGGAAGAAATCGCAACAGAGCCGGAACCGGTTGAAGAACCGGAAGTAATCGAAGAAATTATTCCCGAACCCGAGCCGGAACCGGTTGAAGAACCGGAAGTAATCGAGGAAGTAGTTGAAGAAATTATTCCCGAAGAACCCGAAGCTATTGAAGAAATTATTACAGAGCCCGAGCCGGAACCGGTTGAAGAAACGGAACCGGTTGAAGAACCCGAGCCCGAAAACATAATCGAAATTCCTGTCAAGCCGGTTAAAAAGCCTGTCGGGATAGTCAGGAAAATCGTTAATGTGCTGTTGTCGGCAGTTTTCGGTCTTATTGCATTTTCACTCTTACTGTCCGCGGGGATTAGTTACATAGCGAGAGAAATCACAAATCCCGAGATAATCGGAGTAATAATAGATTCTGTCGATATCTTAAATCTTCCCGTCGAAGGAACACCGCTCGAACAGTCGGGCGAAACGGTGAAAGAAGCCGTCTATGTCATGGCTGACGGGATGGGGCTTTCCGAAGAGGATATAGAAGATATATATGAAGACACAACCTTCCGCGACGAGCTGATTTCCGTCCTTTCCGATTACGGTTACTATATCCGTGACGGCAGGGCGATTGACGTGCTTACTGTCGAGGATATAAAGAAAATTTATGACGATAACCTTGACGTTATAAACAGGGCACTTGAAAGAGCGGGAGAACCTCCTGTTTCCGAACACGATATTGCACTTGCCTACGCTTCAATCGATTCCGCAAAAACGGTTCTTGAATCTGTTCAGGGCGAAGCGTTTATCGAAGGTGCCATAGGGGTAAACGGTGTCGGGGTAATCAGAACACTCATTTCCAAGCCGGTAATCATCCTCGAGATTATCTTTGCGGGAATTTTCTGTCTGCTAATCGGACTTGTGAATAAAAAATTCCGTTCGCCCTTCATGGCAGCGGGGGTGACATCGATCATAGCCGCAGGGCTGATAGCCCTCGGGGTAGCACTCGTTGAAAATTCGGCAATTGTCTTCGGCGTTCCGAACGCGGCACAGATAATAATAGCCCAAACTGCCTCATTCATAGGCGGCAAAATCTATAATATCTGCGGTGCGGCGGCGATTGCAGGTGCGGTATGTATAATAATATCTATCGTTATCGCACATTTCGGCGATAAGAGAAAACAAACTGTATAAAGATAAAAGCCCTCCAACAGGAGGGCTTTTTGCTATGTATTCGCGCGATTTTAAGGCAGTTACTTAGCAAACCGAGCAAGAATCGGTGCCGCCGAGGCTGATGCCGCCGTTGCCGAATACGAGGATGAGAAGGATGATGACCCAGATGATGTTGATGTTGATACTACCAAGATTTAATCC
>JAISIC010000009.1 GCA_031262225.1 Ruminococcus sp.
GAATAGTAAATTTTTTATTAACACTGTTGACATTCGTTTCTGTTTACTGTATAATTATTAGGCTACACTATAAATATAATAGTAAAATATACCCATTTGACGTTAATTAAATCATTACAGGGGATTTTCGGAGGAAAAAATGAAAAGAACATACCAGCCTAAAAAACTTCACCGCCAGAAAGTACACGGCTTCAGAGCAAGAATGTCCGACAAGAGCGGTCGAAATGTACTCTCCCGTCGTCGTGCTAAGGGCAGAAAAGTTTTAAGCTATTAAGATAAGTCTTAATGGACACCATCAAAGACAACAACCACTTTCTTCGTGCCTATAAAAAGGGGCGATATCTGCACAGCGGCTTTTTAACCGTTCATATCGTGCCAAACGAGCTTGACAGTAAGCGATACGGTATAACAGTCTCAAAAAAGCTCGGCAACGCGGTCGTTCGCAACCGCTGTAAAAGGATTATCAGAGCGGCACTTCGTGAGATTGAAAGCTCATTGCCGGAAAGCTTTGACTACGTTTTCATCGCAAGGGACAAGCTTTGTAGCATGAAATCAACAGATTTACTTCCGTTTTTTACGGACAGGCTGTTGCCTTTTGTAAATAAGAATAGCCGGGGTGTGAAATGAAAAGATTTTTGCTCTTTTGTATAAGATTTTATTCAAAACACATCTCACCCTTCTTTGGCAGACGCTGCAAATACTACCCGACCTGCTCGTCCTATGCCTTCACCGCGATAAAAAAGCATGGTACTATAAAAGGTACGATTTTAGCCGTTTGGCGGCTTCTTCGCTGTAATCCTTGGAGCATGGGCGGCATAGATTATGTTCCCGACAGGTTTGGTCTCTATTTTGTTAAAAACATGGGACTTAGCAATTGACAAATCTGACAAATCACGACATCATAGTTTATCGGATATCTTAAATTAATCGGAGTATCGACTTGAATTTTATTTCTGAAATCATAGGCTATCCCTTGGGCTTTGTAATGTGGGCACTGTATCAGATCACCCACAACTACGCCGTAGCAATACTCCTTTTCACCATCGTAACAAGAGTAATACTGCTGCCGCTTGCTTTCAAACAGCAAAAATCAACGGCGGCTATGGCTGCTTTTACCCCAAAACTTGAGGAGCTCAAGAAAAAGTACGCGGGCAACCAGCAAAAACTCAACGAAGAGCAGATGAAGCTTTATTCCGAAGAGGGAATAAACCCGATGTCATCCTGCCTTCCTCTTTTAGTTCAGTTTCCTCTCCTCATCGGTATCTTCGATGTCGTTTATCGTCCGCTCACACACATTATCCGTGCTTCAAAGGACGTAATCACACAGGCAACCGAAATAGCCGCGACCATTTACGGGACAAACCAGTCTTTCACCGTTCGTCCCGAAATATATATCGTTCGTGCCATAAAGGACCAACCCGACCTGTTTTCCGGTCTCCCGCTTGAATTTGTGGAGAAGGTACAGGATTTCAACAATATGTTGTTCGGGTTTATTGATCTTGGCATGATCCCGAGCTTTAAGCCTGAGGTGTGGGATGCCGCTTCGATCGGGCTTATTATGATTCCGATTATGTCTGGTCTTGCACAGCTTGGCTCTACCGTTTATATGTATATCCGCCAGAAGAAGATGCAAGCTGCAGGCGGAGCGACCAAAAATTCTGCAGATGGTATGCAAAAGAGCATGATGAATTCGATGAATGTCATGCTGTTTGTTATGCCTGTTTTCTCTGTATATATCGCAATCGGTTATCCCGCCGCAATCGGTTTTTACTGGACCTGTTCGGCCCTCATAGGCTTTGCACAATCGGTGCTCTTAAATAAAGTCTACACCCCCGAATATGTTGCGGGGCTTGTTGAAAAGGACAAGCTTAAGAAAAAGGATAAAACAAAAAAGCGAAACTCCATGATGGAACGTTATCAGCAGATGTTAGCAGAGCAAAATGGTACTGTAACCCCTGAACAAACAAATAGGAATAGTATTACCGTTTCGGGTAAGCTCAAAGATGATGAAGACGAACCGAAGACCGAAGCGGAGAAGATATCAAAATCAAAACAGCGTGAAATAGAAAGAAAACTTATAAACGAAGCCCGCCGCCGACAAGCCGAGAAGTATGGCGAAGAGTATATCGATGAATAGGGGTTTTTGATGAAACAGGAATTTACGGCAAAAACTATCGAAGAGGCGAAATCCGCAGCCGCTGCGGCATTTGAAGTGCCTGAAAGCTATATCACCTTTACCGTTTTGGAAGAACCTAAAAAAGGACTTTTGGGAATCGGTGCGAAGGACGCTAAAATCGAGGCAGAATATACCCCGAAAACTAAGGGTCAGATTGCAGTTTTATACGTTAAAACAATCCTTGAAAACATGGGAATAGACAACGAGCTTGAGCTTCGCGAAGAAAAAGAAAACGCTTTCATAGACGTTTTGGGCGAGGTTTCGGGTACTGTTATCGGACGTCGTGGCGAAACCTTAGATGCCATCCAATACCTTGCTTCTATGTCGGCTAACCGCGGAACAAGAGATTATTTCAGAGTAACCCTCAACTGCAACGGATATCGCGAGAAACGCGAAGAGATATTAAAAGCACTTGCCACACGCCTTTCAAACACCGTTATAAAATCGGGCGGCTCATCTACCCTCGAACCGATGAACCCCTATGAACGCAGGATTATCCATGCGACGGTTTCGGAGATTGCGGGGGTTTCAAGCAAGAGCATCGGCGACGAACCGTATCGCAGGGTGGTTATTACAAGCACCTCTTCACCCCGCCGAAAGAGCGGTTTTGAAAAGCATGACGGACCGTTCCCCAGAGTGAGCGGACCGAAAACCTTCTCCCGCCCCTCTAAGGCAGACGGCGAATATCCGACAAAGGAAAGAGGAGCAAGATCGAACAGAAATTCGGATCGTCCGAGGACAGACAGGAATGATCGCACCCGCAGGAATGATGATATCCCACTCAAGCAGATTGAAATGCCGAAGTCTTCCTTCGAGCGTGACTATAAAAAGCCGGTTATAACCGATGAAACCTTCTTGGGGGCAGGCTCACTCTACGATAAACTTGATATTTAAAACAAAAGCTCGTATCTTAACTGATACGAGCTTTAGTTTACAATAATTCCGCCGCCTACAACATATTCCCCGTCATACAAAACGCAGGATTGCCCGGGCGTGACTGCCTTTTGCGGCTCGTCAAAGGTAACTTTGATGGTATCCTCATCAATCCGAACTGCGTTGCAGGGGCTTTCAATTTGATTGTATCTTGTTTTTGCCTTAAGCTTTTCGCCTAACCTGTCGGGCATGATTATATTTATATTCTTTATAATTACACTATTTGTATATAAATCTTCAACATTACAAAGAGTAATCGAATTATCGGCTATGTTTATAGATTTTACGTACTTAGGCGAACCGAAAGCCATTCCCAAGCCTTTTCGCTGACCGATTGTGTAGTGGATTATCCCTTTATGTTCACCGATTATATTACCGTCGGTATTAATAAAATTCCCCTTTGGGAATACTTGCCCCGAATATCTTTCAATGAAACTTGCATAATCGCCGTCGGGTACGAAGCAGATGTCCTGACTCTCGTGCTTTGCGGCATTAACAAAGCCCGCTTTCTCTGCAATTGCTCTGACTTCCGGTTTTGTGAGACTGCCGAGCGGAAAAAGAGTACGTGATAACTGTTCCTGTGTCAAAGTATAGAGCACATAGGATTGGTCTTTTTTTATGTCAACTGCCTTGCGAAGTAAATATCGCCCGTTTTTTTCTTCTATGCGTGCATAATGTCCCGTTGCAATCTTTTCACAATCAAGCTCGCGAGCACGGCGAAGAAGCTTTTCAAATTTAAGCTTGCGGTTACATTCAATGCAAGGGTTCGGGGTTGCTCCGCTTATGTATGAATCGCAAAAATTTTCGATAACATCCTTGCGAAAATCGTCTGCGAAATTAAAGACATAATGTGCGAGTCCCATCGAAAAACAGACGCTCTTTGCATCAAAAGCATCATCTGCCGTGCAGCAGGACTTCTCTGTTACAGCACCTTCTGAGTCAAAGAGCTTCATCGTCGCACCGATGACGTCGTATCCCGAATCGACAAGGAGCTTGGCGGTGACACTCGAATCCACGCCCCCGCTCATGGCAGTTAAGACTTTAATCACTTCAATGGCGGCAACGGTTCAACGTTGCATTTTTTCAATATTTGAAGGTGGGTTAATGCACGCTGTGCTACCTCGACTAAGAAGTTATGCCCGTCAACGTTATCTGGAAATTTGGTATCAAACAGTTTTATATCGGTTAAGGCATCTTGATAACGTCTGAGACAAGTATCAATGATAAACATATCTAAAACAACGTTCATGATTTACTCCTATAATTTATTCACCATAAACCCCGATTTTTCTGAATTTATGGTATCGTGCTTTTAAAAGCTCCTCTGTGTTAAGCTTTGTGACATCGCGAATTGAGTTTGATATATACGCTTTAATATTTTCTGCGGTGTCTGTGGGGCTGTTGTGAGCTCCGCCTATAGGTTCGCTGATGATATTTTCTATAATCCCGAAACTCTTGCAGTCGGGAGCGGTTATTTTCAAAACCTCTGCCGCATCCTTTTCTTTAGCCGCATCTTTCCAAAGAATTGATGCCGCACCTCTGGGGCTGATTACCGAATATACAGCGTTTTCAAGCATCGCAAGCCTGTCACATACAGCAAGTGCAAGTGCTCCGCCGCTTCCGCCTTCGCCGAGGATTACAGAGATAACCGGCGTTTTAAGCTTTGAAAATAAGAATAAACTCTGTGCAATCGCCTCACCCTGTCCGCGTTTTTCTGCATCAATTCCGCAGAACGCCCCCGGAGTGTCGATAAAACAGATTATAGGACGTTTGAATTTTTCAGCCTGCAAAGCAAGCCTCATCGCCTTCCGATACCCTTCAGGGTGCGGCATGGCAAAGTTGGTGTTTTTATTTTCATTTAAATTACGTCCCTTAACCTGTGCCAAAACGGTAACAGGCTTGCCCTCAAAGGATGCTATACCGCCCTTTATGGCGTGGTCGTCGCCGAAATGCCTGTCGCCGTGAAGCTCATAAAACTCGTCAAATATAAGCGGAATATAGTTTTCAACGGTGGGGCGGTTTTTGTTTCTGATTATCTGCAAACAGTCCCAAGCTGATTTAGCCGACATTTTTCACACCCCCGAATCCGTGCAGGCGAAGGATATGGCGTAAGGTTTTTCTCATAGCCTTCCTTTCAACAATCATATCAACAAAGCCGTGTTCAAGCTGAAACTCGGCGGATTGAAAATCCTCGGGGAGATGTTGTTTAATCGTCCCCTCAATAACACGTCTGCCCGCAAAGCCTATTAACACCTTCGGTTCGGCAATGATGATATCGCCGAGCGAAGCAAAGGAAGCCTCAACGCCGCCTGTTGTCGGGTCGGTTAAGATCGAGATGAAAAGTCCCCCCGCTTCGGAATATCTTGCCGCTGCGGCTGACGTTTTCGCCATCTGCATGAGAGATATAATCCCCTCCTGCATACGTGCACCGCCCGAAGCCGAAAAGAGCACCATCGGCAGACCGTTTTCCTCTGCATATTCAAAAGCTCTGGTTATCTTCTCACCCACGACAGAGCCCATCGAAGCCATCAGAAAGTTTGAATCCATCACCCCGATAACAAAGGGTATGTTGTGGATTGAAGCCGTACCTGTGAGAATCGCATCGGAAATGCCGGTCTTTGCCCTCAAAGCTGCCGTCTTTTCATCATATCCCGGGAACTCAATGGGATTAAGGCTTGTCATAGTTTTGTCAAATTCCGAGAAAGTTCCCTTGTCAACGAAGATACGAAGCCTGTCTAAGGCAGAAATGCGGCTGTGAAAGTTGCAGGACGGGCACACCCAAAGGTTTTGCGAAAACGCATCTGCAGGTGTCGTCTGCATACAACGCGGACATTTAAAGGGGACGGCAGTCCCCCCCGATGTCGCGGCAGCCTCAGCTGCCGCGAGGGGTGCATCCGTAATTTCTGCAGCAGTACCCTTAACAGCTTCTGTATTTTCTTCTTTCGTCGTCTCCGAAGAGGTTGGTTTCCAACGCTCTTTCACGAGCCCGAATAGATTTTCAAGTGCCAAAATGTTAATCTCCTATGTCGTTAATTTATCCTAAAAGTATCACGCCGACAAGAGCAAGCAAGGCTAATTCGGCTATGAATTTTAATTTTTCGTGTTTGTAAAAAAACAGGTTTCCGATCACGATAAAAAGCGGAACAAGCCAGAAAGTAGGCAAAAGAAGCGATAATAAAACAAACCACCAGTATTTTCCCATTTTATCGCCGAAGCTCATCTTGTTATACTTAGTATAAAAGTCTTCTTCGATTGGCTTTTCATAGACGATATCTTCAACTTTTATATTAGGTCGGTCGGTTTGAGGCGGGGGTTCTGCGAAGTCGGTCTGTATGTGGGGGTAGCCGCCACTTTGCTCCTCTTGCGGTGCAACCTCAATCCCGCAGGCGTAGCAATAACCGTCGAGCACATCGCCGCCGCAGTTCGGGCATTTTTGAATATGAGCCATATTATGCTCCTGTCATCTTCTCCGCCATCTTCTCTGATAGATACGCTATATCATAATCGCCCTTTTCAAAAACAGGGTCGGTTATCAGACTAAGCTGAAAATCAATGTTAGTTTTAACGCCGTCAACGATAAACTCGGCAAGGCTCCGCCGCATACGCATTATCGCTTCTGCCCTTGTCGGAGCGTGAACTATAAGCTTTGCAATCATGCTGTCATAATAAGGGGGGATAGCATAGCCCTGATAGACAGCAGAATCAATCCGCACGCCCGGACCGCCGGGAATATGCAGAGCGTTTATAGTCCCCGGGCAGGGGCGAAAATCTTTGTCGGGGTCTTCGGCGTTAATTCTGCATTCAATTGAAGCTCCCGAAGCCTTAATATTTGCCTGTGTGAAGGGGAGAGTTTCGCCTGCCGCGATTTTAAGCTGCATCTGGACTAAGTCTATGCCTGTGAGCATCTCTGTTATAGGGTGCTCAACCTGTATTCTGGTATTCATTTCCATGAAGTAGAATTCTTCGCCCGAAAGCAAAAACTCGATAGTTCCTGCGTTTTTATATCCTGCCGCCTTTGCTGCATTAACCGCCGCCGTTCCCATACGTTCGCGAAGCTCTGCGGTCATAACCGGGGAGGGCGTTTCTTCAAGCACCTTTTGATTACGACGCTGCATAGAACAATCACGCTCAAAAAGATGAACAACGTTTCCGTGCTCATCTGCAAGCACTTGAAACTCAATGTGCTTGGGCTTGATGATGAACTTTTCGATATACATTTCATCGTTGCCGAAATAGGTCTTAGCTTCCCTCTTCGCATCGACAATTTGCCGTTCCAAGTCTTCGGGGGTATCAACCCGACGTATGCCGCGACCGCCGCCGCCTGCCGCTGCCTTGATCATAACAGGATAGCCGATAGCCTCGCAGATAGTTTTAGCCTCTGCAAGAGATTTCACAGCACCGTCCGAACCGGGAATAACCGGGACTCCCGCCGCCTTCATGGTAGCCTTCGCTACTGCTTTATCGCCGAGCATTGATATACATTTATAGTCGGGACCGATGAATTTTATGCCGTGCTTGCCGCATTCCTCTGCAAATTCGGGATTTTCGGATAAAAACCCAAAGCCGGGATGAATCGCATCTGCCCCTGTCTGCAAAGCCGCCGTGAGGATTGCCGCCATATTAAGATATGAATCCTTTGAAGCGGGTGCACCGATACAGACTGCCTCGTCGGCAATCTGTGCGTGGAGAGCAGACCTATCTGCGGTTGAATATACGGCGACAGTTTCAATGTCAAGCTCCCTGCACGCTCTGATAACGCGTACAGCAATCTCGCCGCGATTTGCAATTAATACTTTTTTCATATATCTAATTTTTTGTCCTATTTTGTCGGAATTAGTTTTTCTTTGCCGCCCATGTAAGGACGAAGAGCGACAGGAATATTAACAGAGCCGTCCTCATTAAGATTATTCTCCAAAAATGCGATAAGCATACGCGGAGGTGCCGCAACTGTGTTATTTAATGTGTGTGCAAGATATTTCTTACCGTCAGAACCCGCAACACGGATTTTAAGACGGCGAGCCTGTGCATCGCCGAGGTTGGAACAGCTTCCCACCTCAAAATATTTTTTCTGTCGCGGCGACCAAGCCTCAACGTCAACAGACTTAACCTTCAAATCTGCGAGGTCTCCCGAACAGCACTCAAGGGTACGGACGGGAACATCAAGCTTGCGGAAAAGCTGTACTGTCAAGTCCCACATCTTATCATACCAAGCCATCGAGTCCTCCGGCTTGCAGATAACGACCATCTCCTGCTTTTCAAACTGGTGAATACGATAAACACCGCGTTCTTCCAAGCCATGTGCACCCTTTTCTTTTCTAAAGCAGGGGCTGTAGCTTGTGAGGGTGTGTGGGAGGGTCTCTTCCTTAACGATTGTGTCGATATATTTTCCTATCATCGAGTGCTCCGAAGTGCCTATCAGATAGAGATCTTCACCCTCGATTTTATACATCATAGCTTCCATCTCGGCAAAGCTCATGACCCCCGAAACTATCTCGGAACGAATCATAAAGGGCGGTATGCAATACGTGAAGCCGTTGTCAATCATGAAATCGCGGGCAAAGGTTGTAACTGCCGAATGTAAGCGGGCGATATCGCCCATGAGATAGTAAAAACCGTTGCCGGCAACCTTTCGAGCCGAATCCAAGTCGATGCCGTCAAAACGAGCCATAATGTCGGTGTGGTAGGGAATTTCAAAGTCGGGAACGACAGGTTCGCCGAACTTTTGGAGCTCAACGTTCTCCGAATCGTCCTTACCTATAGGAACAGAATCGTCGATTATCTGCGGAATACGCTTCATGATTTTATCAAGGCTTTCGGTGGTCTCCGCCTCGATTTTTTCAAGCTCATCAAGCCTTGCCGCATATTCGGCAACCTGCTTTTTAGCCTTTTCAGCTTCTTCCTTTTCGCCCTTCGCCATCAGACCGCCGATCATTTTCGCGGCTTTGTTCTTTTCGTTTCTAAGCGAGTCTCCCTCTGCCTTAGCGGCTCTGAAAGCCTCATCAAGCCTTATCGCCTCGTCAACAATCTCAAGGTTAGTGCGAAATTTCTTCCGCATATTCTCCTTAACAACATCGGGGTTCTCTCTCACAAATCTGATATCAAGCATATTCTCAATCCTTCTATTTCATCTTCTCAAGTGCATGAGCAATCTTTTTCAGGTCGTCTTCTCCCGAAAACTCAAGGGTTATCTTCCCCTTTTTGCCGCTCCCTGTTATCTTCACCTTACGCCCCAAAATCTCATGAAGGCTTAAAGCCGTTTCGGTATAATAGTTGTTTTTAGCCTTAGGTTCTTTTTTAGCCGGCGTTTCGTTTCGTTTTATCAAATCTTCAAGCTGTCTTACCGTTAAACCTCCGTTACAAGCTTTTTCAGCAAACGTCACAACAGCCGCCTCGTCGTCAATCCCCGCAAGTACCTTAGCCTGACCGGCTGAAAGCTTCCCGGAAATCAGCATATCGCGAACCTTTTCGGGCAATGACAATAGCCTGAGTGAATTTGCTATCCCGGAGCGAGATCGTCCGATAACCTTTGAAAGAGCCTCTTGGGTCAGCCCGTGGATTTTAATGAGTTCCTCAATCCCCGAAGCTTCTTCAATCGGGTTGAGGTCTTCGCGTAAAAGATTTTCAATAAGTGCGGCTTCCGCCGTCTCGATCTCCGAAAAATCCTTTACCGACACCGGAATTTCGGTCATAGAAAGCAGTTTGCAGGCTCTGAATCGCCTTTCCCCTGCTATAATCCGATATCGCCCGTTGTCAAGCGGCTTAACTATAATGGGAGACAGCAGTCCGTTTCGCTTTATGCTCTCGGCAAGCGAAGCTATCTTCTCCTCGTCAAAGCTCTGACGGGGCTGCGAACGGTTCGGCTCAATCACCGACAGGCGAAGCGTTGTTATATTCTCACCCACCGACGTGCTGTTGTCGTCAAAGAGTGCACCAAGCCCCATGCCTAATCCGCCTTTTCGTGCCATATTCATTCTCCTGTTTTTGTGTTATTAAGCGAGGACTTTTTTCTTGCCGTGACTGTGATTTGACAAAAGCTCGTCCGCTAAAGCTTCATAGCTTTGTGCGCCCTTGCTTCCCTTATCGTAATAAACGCAGGGAAGACCGTGGCTCGGAGCCTCCGAAAGCCTGACATTCCTCGGTATTATCGTTTCAAATGTTTTAGATGGGAAGTGCTTTTTCACCTCATCAACAACCTGATGCGTCAGCTGCAACCTTCCGTCATACATGGTGAAGAGTATCCCCTCGATATCAATATTAGGATTAAAACGGCGTTTGACAAGCTTTATCGACTCGACAAGCTGTGAAAGACCCTCCAAAGCGTGAAATTCACATTGAAGCGGGATTATAACGCTGTCCGAGGCACAGAGTGCATTAACCGTCAGCAGCGACAATGACGGCGGGCAGTCGATAAAGATATAGTCATACTCCGCTTTCAAGGTCAAAATCTGCATTTTAAGTCTGCTCTGCCTATTTTCAAGCTCGATAAGTTCGATATCCGCCCCTGCAAGGTCACTCGTAGACGGAACGACCCAAACATTTTCAAACGCAGTACTAACAACCGTGTCTGACAAAGCTTTCCTGCCAAGCAAGGCATCATAGACCGAAAATTCAAGGCTCTTTTTCTTTATCCCAAACCCGCTCGTAAGGTTGCCCTGTGCATCCGAATCAATGCACAAAACCCTATTCCCCCGTTTTCCCCAGGCGGCGGCAAGGTTTACGGCAGTAGTCGATTTCCCGACCCCGCCCTTCTGGTTAGCTACAGCAATAACAACAGCCAATTTCTTATACCTTTATATTTTAATATGAATACATAGATAGCTAATTTTATTTTAGCATATTTTCATCAGCTTTGCAAGCCCAAATTGTTAAAAAATAAAAAAAGTCCGATTATTACCGAACTTTTCTTATTGCAAAAGAGGCGCCACCCGGAATTGAACCGGGGATCAGGGTGTTGCAGACCCACGCCTTACCGCTTGGCTATAGCGCCGCACACGCAAGTGTGCCTTATTGCCGCTCTTGGTCTTTGAGCGTTGGGGGATACGTGCGAGAAATTTTCTGTACAACGATTTATACAGACAGCGGATTACGAGGCTCGAACTCGCTACCTCCACCTTGGCAAGGTGGCGCTCTACCAAATGAGCTAAATCCGCATGCACATAAATATAATATGCACTAAATTAACCAGTTGTGAATTTTGCGAAGCAAAATTCAACGCTTTTACGAAGTAAAAGCTACGATCTGGATGGGACTCGAACCCACGACCTCCGCCGTGACAGGGCGGCGTTCTAACCAACTGAACTACCAGACCAAAGCCCGCAACGAATTGCGAGCATGGGAGTTACAGGGCTCGAACCTGTGACCCTCTGCTTGTAAGGCAGATGCTCTCCCAGCTGAGCTAAACTCCCTTTTTAAATGCCGTGCCCTAATATTATAAGCGTTTGAAATAATATTGTCAATAGAAAAGTTAAAAAACTGTTCTTATCACTAAAATTTGTGGCAAAAATTTGTGCAAAATGTACTATTTTTTATTTTATGCTTGATTTTTTCATATTTCGGGATTATACTATAAAATAGCTTTAAATATAGATTTGAAAAGGCAATTTTTATGAAAATATATGCGGACAATGCCGCTACAACTCCTGTTTTACCCGAAATTTTGTCGGTTATGCTTCCCTGCTTCACGGAAAATTACGGTAATCCGTCAAGCATATATTCACTCGGCATGAACGCTCTCCGTGCAATTGAAAAGGCTCGAAGCCAATGTGCGGCGGCAATCGGGGCGAAAACAAACGAAATCTATTTCACCGGCTGCGGAACAGAAGCGGACAACTGGGCGATTAAAGAGACCGCTCGCAGGCTCAAACGTGAAAAGAGCAAGACAGAGATTATAACCACGAATTTTGAACATCACGCGGTTTTGCATTGTTGTCAGGCACTCGAAAAGGACGGCTTCACCGTTAAGTATCTTCCTGTTGACGAATATGGGTATATAACAGCTTCGCAAGTGGCAGATGCGATTACCGACAACACCGCACTTGTAACCATAATGTACGCCAACAACGAAATCGGAACTATCCTTCCCATTCCGGAGATAGGGAAGATATGTCGTGAAAAGGGCGTAATCTTCCACACCGACGCAGTTCAGGCGATCGGAAATGTTCCCATTAACGTTGTCGAGCAAAATATCGACATGATGTCCGTTTCGGGGCACAAGATTCATGCACCCAAGGGCGTTGGATTTTTATACTGCAAAAACGGCTTAAAGCTTGATCGTTTCATGCACGGCGGGGCACAAGAACGCGGCAAGCGTGCCGGAACGGAAAACACCGCCGGAATTGTTGCTCTCGGTGAAGCTATAACCCTTGCCACCGCAGGGATAGAGGACAGGCAAGCTAAAATCATCACCATGCGTGACAAACTCATAAAAGAGCTTTCAAAGATACCGGCAAGCCGTGTCAATGGCGGTGTTGAAGACGGCAAACGCCTTCCCGGCAACGTGAATATGAGCTTTATCGGCATTGAGGGCGAAAGCCTGCTTCTCAACCTTGATCTTGCCGGAATCTCGGCATCATCAGGCTCTGCCTGCACAAGCGGCTCTCTTGACCCCTCTCATGTGCTGTTAGCTTTGGGACTTCCGCACGAGATAGCACACGGCTCTTTGCGGCTTTCAATCAACGAATATAACACAGACGAAGAGATAGACTATATCATCGAAACCGTACCGAAAGTCTGTGCGAAAATTCGTGCCATGAGCCCGCTTTGGGAGGACCTCACACACAAGCCGGAAATGTTTGAGCGTTTCGCACCGCAATTATCCTCAATAAATTAGGCACCAATGAAATAGGAGAATTAAAAATGTTATATAGTGAAAAAGTAATGGAACATTTTGCAAGCCCTCACAACGTGGGAGAGCTTGAAAACGCCGACGGTATCGGCGAGGTCGGCAACGCGAAATGCGGCGATATAATGAAGATGTATCTGAAAATTGACAACAACGTCATCACCGACGCGAAGTTCAAGACCTTCGGGTGCGGTGCGGCGATTGCCACAAGCTCCATGGCGACCGACATGGTAAAGGGCAAGCCTGTTTCGGAAGCCCTCAAACTCACAAATAAAGCTGTAGTCGAAGCCCTCGATGGTCTCCCTGCACAAAAGCTTCACTGCTCCGTCTTGGCTGAACAGGCGATCCGCTCTGCATTGTCGGACTACTACACACGCCAAGGCATAGACCCGCTCCCGATTGTCGGCGAAATCGGGGAATGTGCGTCCTGTTCGTAAATAAAAGCCGAAAGATTTGACGGAGGCAGAGGCATGAAAATAAAACAGACAGCGGCAATAATTTTGTCCTTGTTGCTCTGTGGTTGTAACAGCGTTTCGCCGGCTTTGTCAGATTCGACTGAAACGGCAAGCGGCACCGAAAGCGTAACGACTGCTCCTAAGTCCAAAACGGAGAGGGTTACCGAGACGACCGCCGACCCTCTTGCCACCGGAAAGGTAATAAACATCTACACATGGGATGAAGAGCTTGCAAAAACGATTTTAGAACTCTACACCCCTCCCGAAGGCTTCACGATAAATATTACAACCGTAGAGGAAAAGAATTACGCCAACGGTATTGAGCGTTTCATGAACAAAAGCGACAGACAATCCCCCGATGAGCGTGTTGATCTGTTTTTTTCCAAACTTGAAACTGTAAGAAAATTCGTTGAATCCGACCTTGCTCTGCCGCTGTCGGAATATGGCATTACCGCTGATGACACAGCAAATATGTACCCGTACACCCTTTCTTACGGCACCGACGATAACGGAGAACTCAAGGCTTTAACATGGTATATCACCCCCGACACCTTTATATACCGCCGCTCCTATGCCGACGAGCACCTGCTTTCATCAGACCCCGCCGTTATGCGGCAGATGATAGGTACATGGAACGACCTGACCCTCACGGCGAATTTCTTTGAGGTCTCGGCAGATGACGGCATACACACGTACAGACTTGCCGCCTCGGGTGCGGAATTTATGCGTCCGCTTGCTCAAAATGCCGAAACGCCTCTCGTTACCGATGGTGTCCTTACTTTCCCCGAAACATGGTCACTTTGGGTTTATTTAAATGTGCATCTGACTAATGCCGGTTATTTCGGTGTATTTACGCCACACACCAAAGAATGGTATGCCGAGATGGGTAAAGACGGCACCACCCTCGGTTTTGTCGGCTCATACGACCTTCTGTTCAAAACAATATCCGAATACGCAGGCACAAGCGAAGACGGCACCTTCGGCGATTGGGCGGTCTGTCCCGCAACGCTTCCGTCTGCCGCCGGCGGCACATTCCTGTCCGTTGCTTCCGGCTCCGACAACCCCGAAATCGCCGCCGATATAATAAAAACTGTCTGCGTGGGCGAAGATAACCTGCGAAGCATGGATATTATCCCCAACAATATGAATCTTGTCGCTGAATATGCCGCATCAACCGAATATAATGCTGCTATTCTCGGCGGACAAAACCCATATCCCATTTATGACTCGGTTGCCCGCGTTATCCCTGTGACATATTTGGACGAATACGGTGACCTTGCCGAGCAGTTTGCTCTCTTCAATGTCTTAGAACGCACCCAAAGAAACGATCCCGACGATGATTTTTCAAACTATGCTCATCGTTCTCATTCCGGTCTTGTCGTTCCCCGCCGCCATCAATACATCAAATTCGATATTTTTGACAGTTCTTACTATTCCTTCAGAGATTCATTGTGGTGATTTATTAACAATATGTAAATTTTTCGCCCTATAGTTGACGTTCATAAATTTTCATGATATAATAATAAAGCTGTCGAAACGCCTTGTTTCGATAAGCTGGTGTAGCTCAGTTGGTAGAGCAGCTGATTTGTAATCAGCAGGTCGGGGGTTCGAGTCCGTTCACCAGCTTTTTGTAAAATATTCGGAGGAGTTCCCGAGCGGCCAAAGGGGGCAGACTGTAAATCTGTTGCTTTCAGCTTCGATGGTTCGAATCCATCCTCCTCCAGTACATAAAAGCGGTATCTTTCGATACCGCTTTTTGCTATTCCTGTCCTTCCTTCGCTATCGCCAAAATCTCAACATAAATCCCTGCGATAACCGAATAAAGCTCCTGCGGCACACCCTGCCCGACCGAGAGCATCGAAAGCACCGCCGCCGCCGAATCGTCGCGATATACAGGAATCCCGTTTTCATCGGCAAGGTTAATAATCCGTTCCGCAACCTTCCCGTGCCCTGAGGCAACGATAATCGGCGTGTAGTCGTCCTGCGGATTATATTTGAGTGCGATTGCAGAGCGTTCTTCCCTGCTAACCTGTCTGCCTTTGCGTTTTATCTCATTTGCCATAAAATCTCACCTACAAGCTTAACACCTGATATTAAGTTCCGATATCTCTTTGGTTATCTTCGGGAACACATCCGAAAGCTCTCGCGGCTTTTTGAGTGAAGATACCGTCATGTTTTTCGCGGTGTATCCCTGCGACTCAACAAGTTTCGGAATTATCTCCGAAAGTTTCGCGAAACGTTCCTCCATCCCCCTCGGACAGCTTATTGATATATTCAAATCCTTCTCGCGGGCATATAGCTCCATCTCGAAATATCCGGTATGTTCGACCTCAAACGCCAAGAAAACATGGGACACCTGCGAGTCGTCACGCCGCCCGTTTTGCTTACCGTCGGGATCAACCCATTCTGCATTCGGGTCAACCCAGATTTCCCCGAAGGCACGAAGATCGCCCAGATGCAGCGGTGCCATCATATGCACAAGCGGCGTGTTTGAGCCGGGTGCGGCAAGGAGCGACCTCACCATCTCGCCCGGACCGAGTTCGGAAAGGGTTTTCAGCGCCGGGTCATTAAGGTTTTTAGCCACGAAGTCGGCAAGGGTCTCTGTCGCCGTCGGCGGCGTGTAGTTTACGCTTTTATCTGTCGCTATGTTCCCCAGAACATCGTTGAGGGCTTGGGCAAGCACCATCTTTTTATCGGGCTCGACGATTTTATTGACAATCATCGACAGCCTGCCGGCAAACTCGTTGAGGTTTTTGGTCTTCTCAAAATCGCGGATAACGGTGTTGAGGGCACCCTTCATGTTGTCGGGGGTGAACGACCCCACCATATCTTTGATTGTCGTTACAGCCTTTGCAAGGCTCATAGGAGTATGAGCCGTTATATCCGCAGTTTGTGCTGTTTGAGATGCCGTCGTTTTTTGTGCCGCCGCCTTTTGTACAGTGTTATTTTCTGTATTTTTAATAGTATCGGGTTTGCTCTCGGGACTTCTGAAGAGGTCTAAAATCTTTGTCAGCGTGTCGGCAATCTCGGAAGCCGGAGTTTTTGATATCATCACAGCCGCACTGTCGGAAAGCCGTTCTGCAATGAGCGTCATTGAATGTTTAGCCGAAGCGATTTCGCTCCCTTCAAGGACAGCGACTTTATCTTCCGATGACAGATCGGAGCTTTCGACATATTTAATGAACGCCTGACGGAGGTTTGAAGCGGTTTCCGGGTCGGACAGCTTGACAAGCTCCGAAAAGCTGTCGGTGAGGTCGGAAGCCTTGAATGACAGCCTTGACATATTATAAACGGCAAGCGGAATGAGTGCCTTTGTTTTGTTATTAAGAAGCAAACTCTTGCCGGTGGTATTAAGGAGTTCCATAATCTGCCCCTTAAGAGCCGGGAAGGTTTGCAGATTAAGGTTGTCGGCGGCGTCAGAGAGCTTTTCGCGAACCGCGATTGAGGGAGCGGCTTCGGCGGCAAGGAACTTGAGGTTCGCGGCGATGGAATTGATTATATCTTCTTTTGAGGATATGCCGACAGCGGCTTTGATGAAATCAAGCGCCGCATTTTTATATATTTCTGTTTTAGGGAACGCCTCCGCCGCCTCACGGCTTGTGATAACCTGCTTCATTTCCTGCAGTGTCATTATCTGCGGTTTCATTGTATCGGCAAGCCTGATTGATGCTTTATTGCCGTTGCTGTTACTGTTAGCATTGCCCGAAAGCTCCTGTTGCTGTTTTTGCAGAATCTCGGTTTTCGGTGAAACCTTCCCGGAAAAGATATCCTTCATTATCTCCCACAGATCGCCCGAAAACATGGTTGTCTTGCTCTGCTGGCGGGTGAGGTCTGCCGGGAGTGCGTCGGGGGAGAGCATAACTTCGTCGGCAAACTCGGTAAGCTTGTTCACAAGCTCGTTTTCGCCGGTCTCGCCCAGCGACATAATCATATCGTTTGAAAGCAGTGCCTGCAAAAGTTTTGCGGTGACAGCCGGGTCTTTCGGGGTGAAAGCATTCTGTCTGGGCAGCAGGATACGGTCGGCAAGATTTTGATCCGCCATCTCTTCTGACAGATTTTGGCTGTCAATAATCTGTGTGAGATCGGAAAGGGTCGTAATCCGAGCGTCGCCCGATTGCGGCAGAATTTCTCCCGGTCGTGTGCGAAGGTCGGAATTGTTAGTATTTTGCGGTATTGTCTGTATCGCCGGGTTCGGTATAAGGTCTGCCAAAGCTCTCACCTACTTGTTTTACAACTTATATTTAATTTATCGTAACAACTTCCGAAAACTTAAATATTTTTTTACTTAAGAAATTATTTACAATTCTGTATCAAAATTTCACAAAATATCTAATCTTTATTTTTTATTTTTTTCATAAAAGTACTTGCTTGTTTCAAATTTTTGATGTATAATAGTTATATCTCAAAATATATTCAGGTTTTATACCTCTGTTTTGGTAGGTGTTTTATGGCAAAGTTTGAAGCCGGCATGGAATCGATGATCGAGATGTTTATCTATGAAACCACAGGTTTAATAGAGCAGCTTGATAATATACTGATGAATACCGAGGCATCATCTTCTTTTGAGGAGGATGATATCAACGCGATCTTCCGTATAATGCATACCATAAAAGGTTCGGCGGCGATGATGGGGCTTGAGGCTCTGTCTAAATTCGCACACGGCATCGAGGATATGTTCTATGTTATCCGCGAAGAAAAGCCGGTTATTAACGATTTCACAGCACTCATTAATCTTCTCCTGCAAGCCTCCGATATCATGAAAAACGAGATGGAGGTTATTCAGGACGACAACGCCGACGCCTCCGATCTCTCCGAACAGATCAAGCATATCGAAGACTACGCGGCATCTGTCAAGGCAGGAGGGACTGAAGCCCCGGCGGCTCCGAGCCAAGAGGATCCGGTTGCACCGGTTCCTGCACCTGTATCTGCTCCGGCTCCGACCCCCGAACCCGTAAAAGCGGCTGCTCCTGTAGTTCAAGAACAATCGTCAGACAATGAACTTACAATAGTGAAAGTTTATTTTGACGACGACTGCAAGATGGAGAACCTCAGAGCTTTCCAGGTTGTGGAAAACATACAAGCCGATTGTGAAAAGCTTGAATACATACCCTCCGATATCGAAACGAACTCCGAATCGGCGAAGATAATCATCGAAAACGGCTTTATCATCAAATTCACCGCCGCTTCCGACATCAGCACAAAGGCTGTTATCGCCGAAATCGCCGACACCCCGAATGTTAAGTCATATGAAGTTATGACAGAAATTCCCGGGATTGCGGCAGGAGAGCCGGTTTCCATACGAGTTTTCTTTGAAGAGGACTGTAAGATGGAAAACCTCCGAGCACTCCTTGTTATCAACAATATCCAATATCAATGCACCGAGCTTGAATATATCCCGTCCGACATTGAAAGCAACTCCGAATCATGCAAGGCTATCATAGAAAACGGCTTCACAATAAACTTCTCTGCCGACGACCCCGAAGCAGTTATTAAGACGGTTGAAACTACTCCCAACGTCGCTTCTTACGAAATTTTAGCGGCGGAAAATTCCTTATCACCTGCAATACAGCCTGTCCCGAAAACGCAGACTACACCGGAGGTACCAAAGATGGATATTCAAAGTACTCCTGCCGCAGAGCAGACCGTTCCCGCTTCTCTGTCCGCTGCCGAAAAGGATGCAATCGGCACCACAAAGGCGGTTGAAAAGCTCAATAACCAGATCGGCAAATCTTCTTCCGGGGCGAGCAACAAACAGTCGCTCATCTCCGTAAACCTCAACAAGCTTGACACGCTCCTTGACCTTGTGGGCGAAATCGTTATCACCGAAGCGATGGTAACCTCCAACCCCGACCTCAAGGGTATGAAGCTTGACAACTTCCAGAAAGCGGCTCGCCAGCTCCGCAAGCTCAATTCCGAGCTTCAAGACACGGTTATGTCAATCCGAATGGTGCCCCTTTCG
Organism: Ruminococcus sp.; assembly: GCA_031262225.1. Taxonomy (GTDB): domain Bacteria; phylum Bacillota; class Clostridia; order Oscillospirales; family Ruminococcaceae; genus JAISGY01. The sequence goes on from JAISIC010000009.1 coordinate 19,365, forward strand.
GGTGCATTTAACAAGATGACAAGAATCGTCCGCGACATGAAGGTTAAGCTCAATAAAGACGTTGATCTTATCTTCGAGGGTGAAGAGACAGAAGTTGATAAGTCGATTATCGACCAACTCAATGACCCGCTAATGCATATGGTTCGTAACTCGATGGATCACGGCATTGAGGACAGTGTTGAAAAACGTATCGCTGCGGGCAAACCGGCAAAGGGTAAAATTACCCTTGCGGCTTATAACGCTTCCGGCGAGGTTATCATCACAATCACCGACGACGGCGAAGGTCTTGATGCACAGAAAATCCTTGCCAAAGCTGAAAATCAAGGTATCCTCACCAAGCCTGCAAATGAATATACCGACAAGGAAATATATCACCTCATCATGCTCCCCGGCTTCTCCACAAACGATGTTGTAACAGAGTTCTCGGGCAGAGGCGTGGGCATGGATGTTGTCAGACAGAATATCGAAAAGATAGGCGGCTCCGTGTCTGTTGACTCGAAGTTCGGATATGGCTCGGTATTTACCATTAAGATTCCGCTTTCCCTCTCGATTGTGGACGGTATGGAAATTTCTGTCGGCGATTCCATCTTCACAATCCCGATAAACTCCATCAAGGAGAGCTTCAAGGTTCGCCCGAACCAGCTTGTCAAGGACACTTCCGGACGCGAGATGATTATGATTCGCGGCGAAGTTCACCCGCTTATCCGCCTTTACGACCTATACGGACTGGAGTCAAAATACACCGACCTCAACGACGGCATTGTTATCCATGTCGAGGCAGACGGCAGATTTGCTTGTATGTTTGCGGACGAGCTCATCGGAGAACAACAGGTTGTTGTTAAACCTTGGGCACAGCTTCTCAACAACTTCGGCGTAAAATCCCACGGCATGACAGGTTGTTCTATCCTCGGCGACGGCTCGATAACAATTATCCTTGACGTTGCTACAATAATCGGCGGAACCAATTAGGGGGAGTAAATCATGGCTGTAGATAAAATGCCGCAAAGCGGTGCTAAAAAAACAATGAGCGACGGCGTCGAAATTTTATGGTTTAATATTGACGACGTTATATACGGTATCGAAATCGAATATATTAATGAAATAATAGGTATCGATAAAACCACCGTCATCCCGAATATCCCCGACTACATCAAGGGCGTTATCAATATCAGAGGCAAAGTCGTTCCCGTAATCTCGATCCGCAAGCGTTTCGGCGTTGAGGAAGTTCCTTACGACGATCGCACCTGCATCATTGTTCTTGAATTTGACGGCGGACTTCAACAGGTCGGCGTTATCGTTGACAGGGTTCAAGAAGTTGTTGTGGTTGACCACGACCTCATCACCCAGACCCCTCAATACCAAAACGTAAACGCAAACCGCTACATCAAAAACATCATCGAAAACGGCACAGATGAAGCAAAACTACTCCTTGACTGCGAAAAACTCATCTGGGAATGACCGCACGCAGTGCGGTTGGGCTGTCGACCGCACTCGTGCGGTTGGGCTGTCGAGTCTTCTCTTTCAGCGTTTAAAGAACCTTGCGGTGTTATAGTAACTTTATTTTTCCGTGGAAGGATGCTGCTTTTGTGATAAAGCGGCTTTGAAACAATGCTTAGACTGACCGACGACGACTTTAACAGGCTCGTCGCTTATATGAAAAAATCCTACGGCATAAACCTCGAAAAAAAGAGGGTTCTCATCGAGGGAAGGCTTGCGAACACGGTTGAACGCCGCGGATTTTCAAGCTTCAAAGAGTTTTTGGATTTTGCCTTCAACGACAGAACGGGCGGCGAAACAATCGCCCTTGTCAACAAGCTTACCACAAACCACACCTTTTTCATGCGTGAGCCGGAGCATTTTGTTTACCTCAAAGATGTTATTCTCCCCTACCTTGAGCAGAACAACAAAACCCACGACCTCAATTTCTGGTGTGCGGCAAGTTCCACAGGGCAGGAGCCGTATACCATACTCTTTACCGTCATTGATTATTTCGGTCCCAAGTTTGCCGCATGGCACCTTAGCTTTATTGCAACCGACCTTGATACCGAAGTGCTCAAAAAGGCAATCGACGGGATATATGAAGCGGAAGGCTTGAAAGACGTTCCCAAGCAATGGCTGCTGTCATACTTCACAAAACGCCCCGACGGTTCATATCAGGTGCAGGAAAAGTACCGCAAGATGATTCAGTTCAAAAAGTTTAATCTTATGGACAAAATCACGATAACAAAGCCTTACGACTTCATCTCATGCAGAAATGTTATGATATATTTTGACACCGACACAAAAAATGCACTCATCGAGCGTTTTTATGACGCGATTAAAGACGGCGGCTATCTTTATGTCGGGCACGCAGAAAGCGTTCCGAAAACTTCGCGTTTCACCTATCAAAAACCGGCTGTTTATCGTCGGATCAAAAAGGTTTAGTTATGTCAGTTAAAGTTCTGGTGGTCGATGACTCCATAATGTTCCGCACAATAATCAAAAGAGGTCTTGCGGGTGCAGACGACATTGAAGTCGTTGCCGAAGCCCAAGACGCTTTTGAAGCGGGCGATATGATAAAACAGCACAAGCCCGAAGTTTTAATAATGGACATTAATATGCCCAAGATTTCGGGTATCGACTTCTTGCGGCAGCTCATGGCACAGACCCCGATTCCCTGTGTGCTTATCACCTCCGGGAAGGTTACCGAAAAGGATGCGGTTGCTGCCGGTGCGGCAGGGTTCATGAAAAAACCCACATCACCCCAAGAAACCCAGTCTTTCATGGAGGGTTTGGCGGCTAAAGTTCGCTCCGCTTCCAAAACAAAGCCCGCAAAAATCTCTCCGGCGGCTGTCAGAGCAGAGATCGACGGACTTTTCGGCTCTAACACAAAAAATTCAAAATACGGCAAGGTCATCCCGAATATGCCGGCTCTCACCGATATCGGCGGACTTTCAAAACGTGCCGAAGAGGGTTATATCATCGCTCTGGGAGCCTCAACAGGCGGAACGGAAGCCCTTGAATGTGTTTTAACGGCACTTCCCAAAAATTCTCCCCCCGTTGTCGTAGTCCAGCATATGCCCCCGGTGTTCACAAAAATGTACGCGGAACGCTTAAACCGCTCCTGTCAGATGGAGGTTAAGGAAGGCGAAAACGGCGACAAGCTCAAACAGGGACGAGTTATAATAGCCCCCGGGGGATTTCAGTTCGGGATTAAAAAAGATCCGCTCGGCGGTTTTGTCACCGAGATAAAAGGAACAGATAAGATTTCCGGGCACTGCCCCTCCGTTGACAATATGTTTACCGTTGTTTCACAGGTTGCAGGGCGTAAGGTTATCGCCGCAATCCTCACCGGAATGGGTGCGGACGGTGCAAAAGGTCTATTAAAACTCAAACAGGCAGGTGCATATACCATCGGTCAGGACGAGGCTTCATGCGTTGTCTACGGTATGCCGATGGAAGCTTACAAGCTCGGTGCCTGCCGCGAGCAACAACCCCTTGACAATATCGGCGTTACGATATGCAAAACTTTATCTGCCGGTTGGAGGTAAGTGGACGGACGCAGGCGTCCTCCGCGAAATCCTTGTGTTTATTAACATTTTGCAAACAAAAAATGCACCGGAATACTCCGGTGCGTTTTTGAAAAAGTTACCCTTTGACTGCTCCGAGTGTTACGCCTCTGATGATAAACTTTGAAAGTATCAGATAGACGATAACCACGGGCAGAATCGAAAGTGCAATGAACATATAGAGCTTGCCCATGTCAAACTGCGAATAGTCGGCGGCACGAAGCTGTTGGATTAAGACCGGCAGGGTTTGGGTTTCGGGTTTATCTAAAATAAGCTGCGGTAAGAAGTAGTTGTTCCAGTTTGCCACAAAGGCGAAGATTGCCTGAACAGCAAATGCCGGTTTTAGTATCGGTGTGATAATCCGATTGAAGATCATAAACTCGTTGCAGCCGTCAATCCTTGCCGCTTCGACAATTTCAAGCGGAAGCGATGCTTCCATATACTGCTTCATGAAAAACATGATTGCCGGTGCCGCGATTGCAGGGATGATAAGGGGCCAGAAGGTTGACATTAATCCCCAGTTGTAGATCATATCCACAAAACCGAGTGCGGAAACCTGTGTCGGAACCATCATAATAAGCAGTATGAAGGTGTAGGCGGTCTTCTTTCCGTGAAAGTCATAGACATGAATCCCATAGGCAGTGAACCCCGCGAAATAAACCGACAAAGCCGTCGCAAAGACTGTGATAATAAGTGAATTGAACATACCGCGAAGGATATTTCTTGTCGGGTCGCTCACCACCGAGATTAGGTTTTTGATAAAATAATTCCCCGGGATGAGCGAAAAGCTTTGTTGAATCGCCGAGTGCGAACGCGTTGTATAGACTGCAAGATAGATGAAGGGGAAAAGACAGATACAGGCTAAAATTATCAGCACGATATAGCTCACAAGGCGATGAGTGCCCAGAGCGATTTTATTCTGTCTGCCGGCAATGTCATACTGTCTGTTCATAGATTATATCCCCCTTTTTCTGTCACGGATGAGCTTGCGTTTTTGTTTATCTGCTTTGACCGCGTCTTTGTCCCGCATACCGTAGAAAACGATCAGCGACAGTACCCCTCCGACCACAAAGAGGATTATCGAAAGTGCACCAGCCATTCCGTAGTCACGCGTGCCCGATAAGAAGTTATTAAGATACATTACAAGTGTCATTGAGGTTCGATCCGTACCGCCCGCACCGCGTGTCATGATGTTCGGAATATCGAACATTTGCAGACCGCCGATAAGGGAAGTAACGATAACATAAAGCAGAATCGGACGAATAAGCGGCATTGTGATACGCCAAAAAGTCTGGCTTGAATTTGCACCGTCAATCGAAGCCGCCTCATAAAGCGAGGTGTCGATGCCGTTTATAGCCGCCATCAGCATGATTGAAGTGTTGCCGAACCACATAAGAAAGTTGATGCCCGAGATAATGAGCCTTGTCGCCGGGATTGACACCATGAACTGGAATATCGACCCTGTTCGCTCCGCGATCATCTGATTAATCGGTCCTGTGTCGCCGAAGAGCGCCCAGAACAGAAACGACATAGCCGCCGCCATGATAACGTTTGGAAGATAGATTACGACCTTGAAGAATCCCGTTGCATGGAGCTTGAGGCGAAGGTCGGTAAACCACGAGGCAAGGATTAAAGATATGAAAATCTGAGGAATAAACCCGACAACCCAGATTATAAATGTGTTGCCTGCGAACCTTGCAACATCGGGGCTTGAGAAGAGTTGTCGGAAGTTATCAAGCCCGATAAACTCGTTGTGCATATCCTGCCCCAAGACCTGATAGCGTTCAAAGAAGCCGTAGATGAATGTCATGATGAGAGGATAGAGCGAAGCCACGGCGTAGACAATGAAAAAGGGTGCAATGAAGAAATATCCCCATTTTTCATAGCTTATTGATTTATGACGGTGCGGTCGGGCTACCACGCTGCTGCCGCTGCCACTGTAAGTTATCGCACCGCTCCGAGCATTTACTGCCATTTGTTTATCTCCATTCGGTTTATTGTACAAATAGTATAACACGAGTGAGATTTTTTATACAATATAACTAATTCTGATTACGGACGTTTGAGTTCGGGATATTTTTCGCGAGCAGCTGTATAGAAGTTTTCAAGAGCGGTATCGCGGTCAACAGCGCCGGAGAAGTAGTCAGCCATGACAGTCTGGAAGGTTTCGGCTAACTGATTATAGGGGGAGATGGTTTTCGAGATATCAATTCTGTCGGCAACGGCGGTGTAAAGCGGGAATGGGTTTTGACCGCCGAGTGTAATTGAGCTGTAGTCGGAATCGGCAACCTCACGCATACCCGACATGGTGTTGGTGTAGTCTTCAACGCCGGGGTCGGTTGCAATCTGTTTCATAATCGCCTTGTCGGTGCAGAGCACTCGCATGATACTTCTTATCTCGTCGATATTGTCGGTTGCTTCGGCGGCACAGATCCAGGTTCCGCCCCAGTATGAGGGAGCAGGACCGTCTGTAACTGCCCAGTCACCGATAGAGCCGTTGCCTGCGACAATACCCTCTTCGGCGTTTGCCATTGAATAGTCAACAAGGGTGAAGTTTATGAACCATGCCGGTCCGAAATATCCGAAGACTGTGGAATCCTTAGCCATACCGGCACCCCAAGCGGTATCCCAGAGGCGGGTGCGGTTATTGTAGCCGTTGTCGGAAAAAAGCTTTGTTTGATCGACCCAGTCAAGCCATGCTTTGGGAACTTCGATGATACCGTTTTCGACAATCGCCTTTTCGGCACTGTTTGAAAAAGCCCTGAATGTGTCGTCATAGCCGGAAACCATCTGATAACCCGAAGCCGACATTGTCCCTGCCGTGTTTTCAAAGGTTGTCCAGTCCGCAACCGATTTCTGAACTTCGAGAGGGTCGTCTGTCCCGAGCACAAGGTTAGCGATAGACCGACGATATAGGAACAGGTTCGGGGCGGCTTGCCATGAAATACCCTTGATTACACCCTTTTCATCAGAGCCGATCTGCTTTGTATAGGCATATTGATCTGCAATTTCAGCATCGGTTATGCCGATTTCCGAAAGGGGAACAGCGTATTTTGTGTTGATATACTTCGCGGCGTAGTCAGCCTCAACAAGGAAGATATCTATCTTGTCGTTTGCGGCGGCAGTAACATTACCGGGGAGTGTTTGGTCAAGCTTTGTCTGATATGCCATGTCGGCGTTGGGGGTAACAATCCAACTGATGGTCACGCCGTCGGGAAGCGGGTGTTCGGGCAGATAATATTTTTCAACCCTGCTTCGAAACTCATCGTTCCAACAGTAGATATTAAGCACCTTTCCTCCCGCTGTGGGAGCGGAAGCGGCACCGGAATCCTCCTTGGGCGTACAGCCGGACATAACGCCGATACTCAAAGCAACTGCGGCTATTAACGCTATTGATTTACGTAATCTCATAAAAAACATCTCCTGTGATGATAAAGAATCAAAATTTACCTATATTATCAGCAAATCCGCCTATCTTATGTACAAGAAAAAACATAACGGAATTATTTCCTTAAAAAACTCATAAAATATACTATTTATATTGCCAAATTTAGGAGCCAAGGAGTTTAAATAATCAATGATAAGATTTTATAACGCAAACGTCTTAACCGTTTCGGATATGGATATAAATTACGGTGAAGTTTGGGTTGACGGCGGCAAGATCGCCTATGTCGGTCCTGCAAAGGAATCTGACACTGTTTTTGAAACGGAAATTAACCTGAACGGCGACCTTTTAATGCCGTCTTTCAAAAACGCCCACGCACATTCGGCGATGACTTTCCTGCGTTCATATGCCGATGGTATGCCGCTTCAGGACTGGCTTTTCACCAAGATATTCCCGATGGAAGAGAAGCTGACCGAAGAGGTTGTTTACACCTATACCAAGCTTGCGGCGGCGGAGTATTTTAAAAACGGTATCACTACCGCTTTTGATATGTATTTTGAGCCGGAAGGAATCGCCCGAGCTTCGGTGGAGACAGGACTGCGTTCCATTATCTGCGGCGGCACGACGGGTTCATACGAAAATGCGGAAGCGACTGTAGAACGGCTTGAAAACTATTATAATACATATAAAGATTACGACCCGCTTGTTTCATATCGCCTCGGCTTTCACAGTGAATATCTTTGTGATAACGCGGTTATGCAGCGTGTTGCATGGCTTTCAAAAAAATATTCCGAGCCTGTTTATATGCACAGCTCCGAAACGGCAAGGGAAGTTATCGAGTGCAAAGAACGCCACGGCGGCATGACCCCGACACAGGTTTTTTATGATCTGAATATCTTCCAGAACGGCGGCGGCGGTTTTCACTGCGTTCATATGACCGATAACGACCTTGAGATAATGAGAATGACGGGTGCGTATATGATCACAAACCCGTGTTCAAACGCGAAGCTCTCAAGCGGGATTGCAAGGCTTTCTGCGGCTCTTGACAGGGGTGTGAATATCGCGATCGGCACCGATGGGGCATCTTCAAACAACGCCCTTGATATGTTTAGGGAAATGTATCTCATGTGTGTTTTACAAAAACTCTCGACAGGGGACGCAGCAGCTATGCCTGCATCAGCGGCGATTAAGGCTGCGACATACGGCGGAGCGGACTGCATGAAACTTCCCGACCTCCTCGATATAAAAGAAGGCATGACCGCCGACCTGATAGTAATAGACATGGCAAAGCCGTCCATGCAGCCGGTTATCGACGTAGTCCCGAACTTAGTATATTCCGGTGCCCCCGACGTTGTCAAGCTGACTATGTGCAACGGCAAGATAGTTTATCGTGGCGGCGAATATACGACAATCGATATGAGCAAACTCTTGTTTGAATGCAATGATATAGCGAATAAGCTTTATGAGAAGGAATGAAAAAACCGCGGCAGATCATTATGATCTGCCGCGTTTCTTTTAATCTTAGAACACCATCTCAACCGCATTAACACCGCCGAGCTTGTCAGCCGGAATATAAAGCCCGTCAAGCTTTTCGCCGTTTAATGTTATCGTTGATGCCGCATCTGCACCGGGTTTACCGTTCGGGTTTTTGAAGGTTATATTCAGTATTTTGCCGCGGAAGATTTTTTCTGCGGTATATTCTTTCCAGTCGGACGGAACAGCCGGGGAGAGCGTCAGTCCCTTTGCATCGGGGCGGAAGCCCAAGATTCCTTCAACACATCCGACCATAACGGTGGAGGCGGTGCCGGTAAGCCAATGCACGTGTGAACGCCCTGCATAGGGGCTTCTTGTCGATTCTGTGAACTGCCCGTGAGTGTACGGCTCGATAACGCGGATTTCCGCTCTGTCATTTAAAGCCGCAGGCGAGCTTTCAAGGAAATATTCAAATGCCCTGTCACCATGACCCAAAAGCGATTCGGCGAGTATTACCCAGCCCTGCGATTGCGAGAATATGCCGCCGTTTTCTTTTGTGTCGGGGTTGAAGATGTGCATTAACGCACCGTCGAAATAATGATTCTGATAGGGCGGTTCAAGAAGCTTCACACCATAAGGGGTATTTAGGATTTTGTGAACCGATTCCATGGCGGTTTCGCCGCGTTCTTTCCCTGCAAAGCCGGAGATAACCGACCAAGACTGCGGGTTAAGCCACATTGAAGCTTCGGGGTCGTTTCTGTTGCCGACTTCAATGCCGTCTTCGCGTATTCCGCGGATGAAGCGATCTTCGTTCCAACACGCGTTGAGAGCATCGGTTAAAGGTCCTGTCACCTTGTCAAGATATGCGATATATGTTTCATCTTTTTTGAGCTCTGCATATTCGCGGATTATTTTGAAAGCGTAGTAAAGCTGGAATGCAACGAAGGTTGATTCACCCTTCTTGCCCAGCCTCAGACAGTCGTTCCAGTCTGCATGAAGCCCTGCCGGCATATTATGAGCGCCGAGGCGTTCCATCGAGAAGTTTACAGCACGTTTGAGATGGTCATAAACAGTGTCTTCACCGCCGTTTGCATAAACAATCTTTTCATCAAGGAAGCCGATATTCCCTGTCTCGCCGATATATTTGCATATCGTCGGGAAGAGCCATAAAGCATCGTCTGCACGATATGAAGGGTGATCGGTTTCCTTAACATAGGAAGCATCGTCGGGGGTGTCTTCATGCCCTGCGTTATGCGTGAACTTCACGAGGGGGAGACCGCCGCCGTTATCAACCTGTGCCGAAATCATAAAGCGGATTTTGTCTGCCGCAAGCTCGGGGTCAAGGTGGATTATCCCCTGAATATCCTGAACGGTGTCGCGATATCCGTAGCCGTTGCGTTCGCCGCAGTAAACGAGGGAAGCCGCTCTCGACCATGTGAAGGTGATGAAGCACTGATAAGCGTTCCAAACGTTAATCATGTTATTGAAAGCTTCGTTCGGAGTTGAAACGGAAAGGTTTTTGAGCTTGCCGTGCCAGTATTTTTTCAAAGCCTCAACTTCAAAGTCAACGATATTTTCATCTTCATACTTCGCGATAATAGCGTTCGCCTTTTCGTTGTCTTTTTGCCCTAAAACATAGGTGATCCACTTTGTTTCACCCGGAGCAAGAGATATTTTACTTGATAACGCCCCACAGGAATTGCAGTTGTAGTTAAAGCTGTTGTCAAGTTCGCCTTTTTCGACGCCTATCGGATTTTCATATCCGCGATAGGGACCGATGAAATTATCAAGCGAGCCGCAGAAAGAATCCGCCTTACAACCCGCAATACCGAAGAAACGCTCTCTGTGATTTGAGCCGGTTTCGTCCCTGCCGCTGTTTTCGTTAATGTGCTGTAAAATCTTGTTGCCTTCAAAAGAGGTGCGGGTGATAAACTGGGTGTATTGCAGATTTATCTGATCCTGCTTATAGTTGTTATCGGATGTGAACTCGATAAACCCTGTCACAGAAAGATTTCGCGTCTTGTCGGAAGCGTTTGTTATCTTAATACGGCGTATTTCATAGTCGGCATGAAGCGGCACATAATAAACCGTTTCGGTGTTAATGCCGGCATATTCCGAGGTTATCACCGTGTAGGCAGTGCCGTGGCGGCACTCGGATTTATATGTGTCAAGCGGCTTGCCCACCGGCTGCCATGAAGCAGACCAGAAGTCGTTTTTATCACAGTCTTTAATATAGATATATCTGCCGGGGAGGGCAATTGCGGTGTTGAAACGATAACGCACATGACGTCCGTTTGCACCCGATTTCACGAAGCTGTAGCCTGCGGCGTTGTTGCTGATTATCGCACCGTATTCCGGCGAACCGAGATAGTTCGACCAAGGTGCCGGTGTGTCGGGGCGGTCAACAACATATTCTTTGTTTTCAAGGTCAAAATGTCCGTACTGCATATCAAAAATTCCTCCAACAGGTATTTTAATTTCATATATTTATCTTAACATATGTCAAAACAAAAAACAAGTCTTTTATTTTTTGTTAATCGTTTTAATTTGTAAACATATCATTAACAATTTTCATTCACATTTCATATTTAGTTTATATTTTAGTCCTTGACTTATGCAGTATTTGGGGTTATACTAATATAGTATAAATATTTTTTCAGAATCAAAACATCAATCAAAAGGTAAATATTATGAAAAAAAGAATATCCCTTTTAGTTATAGCGGTAATAATGGCGATGTCTTTAATGGCGCTCCCTGTTTTTGCATCGGAATCGGCGGCTCTTGCCTTCGACAACGACAGCAGCGTCAAGCTTTTTCTGAATGATAATGCCGATCTTGTTAAGACGACCGGCTTTAAATACGTTGTTTCCGACAAAGAAAGTTACGACGGTGCGGGTGCACTTGCCGTTTCGGAAAGTTATGTGGGGGACACAATCGAAAATTCTTCCGGCGGTGCTTACATAACAGCCGACCGCTTCGGGCTCACCGACTTCGCGGGTTGCACCATATCCGCGAAACTTTACCCCACAGGGGCATCACGGGCTGCGAATCCCGAAATAGTTTTTTACACCGACGGTATGCTCTATCTCCCCACCGCGACGACCGACTGGAAAGCCGACAGCTGGAACGACGTTACTTTAGCAGTTCCCGAAAACTGCAACAACACCCGTTTCGGATTTTTAATCCCTGTTAAAAGCACCTTCTCGGGCGATGTTTTCTATCTTGATGAAGTGGTTATAACCCGCCCCGACGGGGAGACAGTTGCAAATATCGGCGACTACGAAGCACCCCAAGAAGGTCTTTCGGGCGATATCAACGATACCCTTGCCATCATCTTAACCGTTATCCTTGCAGCCGGTGCTGTGGCGATAATCGTTCTGCTTATCTATATCATTGTCAGAAGAACAAAAAGATATCATTAAATTATGGAAAAAATTCACAGACTGATAAAAAACAAATGGTTCAAGTTCGGCGTGAGCTTTTTAGGGCTTTTCTATACCTGGTTTTTATGCTATGCTTGCGTCATGGTTTTTTTCTATGATATAAGCTATTCAAATCGCGTTATGTTCGCGATTCTTTATGTTCTCTTCACCGTTTTTTCCGGCTTCATCATGTTTTACACCCGAAAATCGCCGGTCACAAAAATGATCTCGATGGTCAATGTCCTGCTGCTGCTGCCGATACTCCTCCTTGACTGGGGCAACCTCCCGCTTATCGTCCCTGCCGCACTCTTAGCGTTTTTCGGCTTCTTCACAAGCGGCGTCCACCCAACCGCTAAAACTATTTGGGGAACAATATTCCTTCTTGTATATGTTATAGGGAGCGTCGCTTTCTATTTTGTCTGGTATGTCTTCCGCACCACCACCGAAGACACCATCATAGGCACAGGAGAGTCGCCGTCCGGCAACTTTTCATACTATATTTTAGATATTAAAAACAACTCCACCGGCAAACTTGATGTATATATGATCCCGACGCATCTTGACAGCTCTGCTTTCGGCTGCATTGATCTCGGTACCACCCTGAAAAAGCGTGTCAGACAGGCTGTGAAGCCTGCCGTCGCCGAATGCGAATGGATTGACGAGCGTCTTTACATCAACGGCGAGCTTTATTTTGATGAAAGCAAATATTACCAAGACGATGATTATGTTCTTGATGACGGGACCTGGACATACACCTATTTTGAAATGGAATATCCTATAAATGTTCTTATCGAGCAGGTTATGGATATCGCAGGGAAGGCTGTCGACAAGCTATCCGAAGTGACAGATGAACAGTAATTTTTGTATAAACTTTAATGAAAAAATAAATTTATAATTATCATTATATTAATGAGAAGCATAATTTTTGTGAAATTTACAATTAAGACATAACACGTTCACACAATCGCAATGATTTTCACAGATTTTTAAGGTATACTTAATAAGTACATAAACATTAATAATTTGTAAAATTTTATTGCGAGGTTACTGCTATGTCACTCGGTAAGGTCTTAGTTGTTGACGACGACAACAACATTTGCGAACTTTTAAAGCTTTATCTTGAAAAAGAAGGCTATAATGTCATCGTCTCCCACACCGGCGACCACGCTATAGTAAGCTTTAACCACCTCAAACCCGATATAGTTCTTCTTGATATCATGCTTCCCGAACTTGACGGCTGGCAGGTGTGCAGGGAAATCCGTAAAAAAAGCAATGTTCCCATCATCATGATTACCGCGAAGTCGGAGACCTTTGACAAGGTTTTGGGGCTTGAACTCGGTGCTGATGACTACATAGTCAAACCCTTTGATACAAAAGAGGTTATTGCTCGTATCAAGGCGGTTTCACGCCGTATCCAAAACCAGACTTCTGAGCCGGAGATCAAAGAAGTCCGCTACGAAAACTTAGTAGTGAACATGACCCGTTATGAGCTTCGTGTGAATAATAAGGTTCAGGATACACCCCCCAAAGAACTTGAGCTTCTTTTCTATCTTGCTTCCAACCCCAACCACGTATACACCCGCGACCAGCTTCTTGATGAAGTTTGGGGCTTTGAATACTACGGCGACTCCCGGACCATAGACGTTCATATAAAGAGACTTCGTGAAAAACTTGAGGGTGTTTCTAAAAAATGGAGCCTCAAGACTGTTTGGGGCGTGGGCTATAAATTTGAAGCCGACGAAGATCCGCAGTAAAACTAAATTACACGCAGAAATCCTTAAACTCAGAAAGAGTGAGAACGGCAATAAAGTCTTTGGAAGGGGGTTTGGGGGAAAGCCTTTCTTCAGAAAGGTTTCCACCAACGTCCTTAACGTATGCTTAAAAAGACATTCTCTGATATATTCACGGCGGTTGCCGGAATCACAACGGCGGTTTTGCTTTTAGTGAGTGCAGTGCTTTGCGGTACTGCACTTATAGCGTTTGAAAACACGGAGTTCGAGCGGCTTATTTCCGAGCCCTCAGATGCCGCGTTTTTTTATGACCTTTCCGGCAGACTTCTATACACCGAAAGAGAGTTTGACGGTATCAATCCCCCCATGTATATAAACCCCGAAGCCCTTGAGAAGGACACCTCGCCGTCGCTTTCCACCGTTTCGGGCTCATTCCCGGTATCCGTTTTCCACGCTGTCACACCCGCCCCCGACGGTTACAGGCTTATCGCCAACAGTGCTCTTATTTATAACGAGTTTGCCTTAGGGCTTGTCACGGCAACCGTTTTAGCCGTCCTTTTCGGTGTGGCACTCATTTTTATCGCTGTTTATTTTGTCACCAAACGTTTTATCGCCCCGATCGAAGAGATGACAATCAAGGTTGTTGAGTTTGAAGGCGGCGACTATTCCGTTCGTATGCAGATTGACAACGACAACGAAATCGGGTTCTTGGCAGATTCCTTAAACCGCCTTGCCGATAATATCGAACAGACCGAAGACGACCGCAAAGCCTTTGTTGCAAACGTTTCCCACGAACTTCGCACCCCGATGACAACCATCGCCGGCTTCATTGACGGAATCCTTGATAACACTATCCCGCCCGAGGACAGCGAACGATATCTCAGTCTTGTCTCTGTCGAAACAAAACGCCTCTCTCGACTTGTTAATAATATGCTGTTCCTTTCTGCATTTGATGCCGGGAAGATGCCGGTTAATGCGGAAGAATTTGATATCCTGCCCGAATTTTTAACCGTCCTCATGCATTTTCGCGATGCCATCAACCGCAAGAATATCACCGTGAACGCCCCCGAATACCGTGAATTTACGGTACATGGAGACGTTGACCTTCTCAATCAGGTTATCTTCAACCTCATCGAAAATGCGGTGAAGTTCACCGAAGATGACGGCGTTATAGACATTTTACTCACTTCAAACGATTCCGAAAAGTCAATTAAAATCAGAAACAGCGGCGGCGGACTTCGCTCCGACGAGATTACAAAAGTCTTTGAGCGGTTTTATAAAGCCGATGCCTCAAGGGGCAAGGACCGTTACGGTTCGGGGCTTGGATTATCAATCGTGAGCGGTATTGTGAGGCTCCATAAAGGCAAGCTTATTGTAAGGTCCGAGCCGGGAAACTTCACCGAATTTGAGATTGCGTTGCCGATACTATGACAGATATTGGGATAGTTTTACCGAAATATGCCGCACTTGCGCCGATGGCTTCCGTTGCCGATTTTGCTTACCGTCAAATCTGCCGCGAACACGGCGCTTCTTTAACTGTTTCGGAAATGGTCTCCGCAAAGGGACTTGTTTACGGCGACAAAAAAACGGCGAGAATGTGTATTGTTGATAAAACAGATACCCACTATTCATTGCAATTCTTCACAAGCGAGCCGGATGTTATATCAAAGGCTATAGAAATGCTCCCCGATGTATGCGGGGGGAGGCTCCCCGACTTTATCGACATAAACATGGGCTGTCCCGTTCCCAAGGTCGTGGGTAACGGCTGCGGGGCGGCTTTGATGAAGGATATAAAGCTTGCTTCGGATATTATGACAGAAGCGGTCAAGGCGGCAGAAAAATTGAGAATACCGGGGGGAATCCCCCTTTCCGCGAAGATCAGAAGCGGCTATGATGAAGAAAATATAAACGCGGTGGAGTTTGCAAAGGCACTTGAAGACGCAGGTGCGGCTTTTATAACCGTTCATCCGCGTACAAAAAAACAGCTTTACGGCGGACACTCCGACCCCGATATCATAAAGCAGGTTAAGGAAGCTCTGAAAATCCCGGTCATAGGCAACGGCGACATAAAAACGCCCGAAGATGCGGCGGCTATGTATAACGAGACCGGCTGTGACTTGGTGATGGTCGGCCGCGGCTCTTACGGAAAGCCATGGATTTTCTCACAGATTCGCGAATTTTCAGACACAGGGAAATACTCCCCCGAACCGCCGCACCCAAAAAGGGCAGAGATTATGCTTCGCCAGATCGAACTTGCAGTCATAGATAAAGGTGAAAGAGCCGCTCTGTCGGAAGCACGGAGCAAATGCGCTTTCTATGTTCGCGGAACTAAAAACGCGGCGGCTTTGCGAAGAAAATGCGGCGAGATAAAAAGCTTTGAAGATGTGAAAGCCATTGCCGATGCTATGTGCGAATAAAAAATCCCCAAATTGTAACAAATAAACTCCTTGACAAAAGCTTAAATATGCTGTATAATAGTATGTGTATAGCCCTAAGGAGGTCCAAAACTCATGGCATATACAATTCCCGGAGGAGACCATAATGTTTAGTTTTAATTTCTCGAACGTTTCACCGCTCATCCAAAAATACACCGAGCTTTGCGTTTCTAACTCGAACATTGACCCTGCACTTTACACAACCTATGACGTTAAGCGCGGACTTCGCGACATAAACGGAAAGGGTGTGCTTGCAGGGCTTACCGAGATTTCCGAAATCGAGTCATATATTGAAGAAAACGGAAAGATGATCCCCTGTGAGGGCAAGCTTTTTTATCGCGGCATTGATGTGAACGACATCACCGCAGGATTTTTGTCGGACAAGCGTTTCGGATTTGAAGAGACCTGTTATCTGCTCCTTTTCGGGCAACTTCCGACACAGCCTGAACTGGGCGAATTTTGCGATCTTCTTGCTTCATATCGCAATCTCCCCCCGACATTTGTCCGCGATGTTATCATGAAATCCCCCTCCGACGACCTGATGAACAGCCTTGGGAGAGGTGTTTTAACGTTATTTTCATTCGATGACTATCCAAACGATATCTCACTTCCAAACGTCTTGCGGCAGTCGCTCGAACTGACAGCGTTAATGCCGCTCATCTCGGTATATTCATACCAAGCCAAAACATATTACCACGACGGCGGAAGTTTCTTTATACATAACGCATTGCCGGAATATTCAACAGCACAAAATATTCTGCATATGCTTCGCCCCGACAGTTCGTTTACCGAAGCAGAGGCGGCGGTGCTTGATATGGCTTTGGTGCTTCATGCAGAGCACGGCGGCGGCAATAACTCAACCTTCACAACCCATGTTGTAACGTCGTCCGGCACCGACACCTACGCGGCGATATCGGCAGCACTTGCAAGCCTCAAGGGACCCAAGCACGGCGGTGCGAATATTAAAGTAACCCAAATGTTTGAGGACATGAAGGCAACCCTTTCCGACTGGCACGATGAAGATGCGGTTAAGGATTATCTTTTGAAGCTCCTCCAAAAAGAAGGATTTGACCGAACCGGGCTTATCTACGGCATGGGGCACGCAGTATACAGCCTTTCCGACCCGAGAGCAAACCTTCTTAAAAAAGCGGTTGCGGCACTTGCGAAGGATAAGGGGCTTGATGACGAGTATAAGCTGTATCAGCTTATTGAAAGGCTTGCACCGGAAGCGATAGCCGAGCACCGCAAAATCTATAAAGGCGTGTCGGCGAACGTCGATTTTTACAGCGGTTTCGCCTACTCAATGCTCGGGCTCCCGCAAGAACTATACACTCCGCTTTTTGCAATCTCGCGTATCGCGGGCTGGTCTGCCCACCGCATGGAAGAGCTTGCAAACCAAGGCAAGATAATAAGACCCGCATATAAGGCTGTTCAGCCGAGGGCGGAATATATAAAACTTGCAGACAGATAGGAGAAAGGCTATGTCAAAACGAGACAAACTGATTAAAGAGATAGAGACCATGTCAGAGCAGGGACTTAATGAGGTTGAACGTTTTGTCGAGGGGTTAAAAAATAATTTACACCCCGACCGAAGCCCCGAAGAACTACAGAGAGCCTTTGATAATTTGCAGAATATCCTGTCAAATGTTCCGCCGTTTGAAATTGATTTGAAAAAAGCAAAAGATGAATATTTCGAGGGAAAATATGGTCGTATTGATTGATACAGATGTTTTGGTCGATTATCTCTCAAAGCGTGAACCGTTTTATTCGGATGCTTTCAAAATAATAGAATTACGTAGAAAAAATTTTTAGAAATTATTGAAATTAAAAATAAAGAGAGCGAGAATTAAATGGCAACAATTAAACCCTTCAACGGCTGTAGATTTAACACCGCAAATGCAGGAGCTATAGGGGAGCTTGTCTGCCCGCCCTATGACATTATCTCCCCGAAGCAGAGGGAGGATTATATCGCAAAAAATGAATATAACATCATAAGGCTTGAGCTTCCTACCGGCGGCGACGACCGATACAAACAGGCGGGCGAGCTTCTGAGATCATGGCTTGACAAGAAGATTCTCGAAAAAGACGCAAAAGAAGGTATCTACATATACGAGATGGATTTTGTCGCAAACGGCGTTAAAAATTCACTCAAAGGCTTTGTGACACTGGTGAAGCTCCACGAGTTTTCCGACGGTGTTGTTCTCCCGCATGAAGAAACCCTTTCCAAGGCGAAGACCGACCGCTTCAACCTCATGAGTGAAACGATGTGCAACTTCTCACAGATATATTCGCTCTATATGGACGAGGACGGTGCAGTCGGGGCTATCTTAAACGATTTAGGCTTAAACGATTTAGGTAAAACTCCCGATATGGTCATAACCGACCCGGACGGTACGATTCACAAATGTACAGCTGTCACCGACGAAGCTGTTATATCACGCTTACAGGAACTCTTCACCGACAAAAAGCTTTATATCGCAGACGGTCATCACCGCTATGAAACGGCTCTGAATTTCCAAAAAAAGCTTATCGCAGAGGGCAAGGCAACAGAAAATTCCGGCTATATCGCAATGTTTTTAGCAAACATCGAAAACGACGGGCTCGTTATTTTCCCGACCCATCGTATCGTAAAAGATATGGATAATTTCGATGCAAACGCTCTCATAGAAAAAGCTGCAAAATACTTTGACATTTCCGATGCTTCAAACCAAGATGCCATGACAGCGGCACTCCACAGCGACTATGAAGCGGGCAAGAAGACCTTCGCTTTATATCTGGGCGGCGGGAAGTGTAAGATATTCAGACTTCGTGACGAAAACGCCGTCAAGGAGATTTTAGGAAACAAATCTGATGCGTACTGCGGTTTGGACGTTTCAGTTCTCCACACACTCGTTTTAGAGCGAATTTTGGGGATAGACAAAGAAAACATGGCAAATCAAAAGAATCTGACCTACACACGCGACCAGGTTGAGGCTCTTCAAGCTGTGGACATAGAAGGCAGAAACTGTGCATTTATCTTAAATCCGACAAAGGTTTCTGAAATCCGTGACGTTGCGGCGGCATCCGAAAAAATGCCGCAAAAATCGACATATTTCTTCCCGAAACTTATCACAGGACTTGTAATGAATAACTTTGCTTGATTAAATTCAAGCGAATCGAGGACTTTTATGGTAAACGTAATGGAAGCCATCCTTAGGGACAAGCTTGAGCATCTGATCCAGAATTTTGACTGCTGCAAATGCGAAATATGCAAGGACGATATGCTCTGCCTTGCACTTAACTCCGTTAGTGCAAAGTATGTCACATCACACAAGGGTGAACTCTTCAAGCGAACCGAAACAATGAACCAGATGGCAACAACCGACTTAGATATTATCGTAATAAAGGCAATTAACAAGGTTGCAAGGCAGCCCAATCATCAGTAACTATATTATTAAGAACCTCTTAAATCTCTTCCGCCGTAACCTATCATAATCCGTCTTGCAAGAGCGGCATCGTCTTTTCTGCATATAAGCTGTAAGCGAACCGACTTTGACCGCGAGTCGGGCGGTATGCTGTTGTCTGCGGTTGACATACCGAACGAGGCGTTACCTATCGTGTTTGCATAAGCAGGAGCAAAACCGTAAAATGTTCTCTCTTCGGAATGTGAAGTCATTTCGGGGGGAGTAACCTTAATATCCGCCATACCCATGATCTGATGGCGAAGCGATGCGGCAACAACATCAGCGGTGTCTATGCTGTCAAATTCAGCTGTAATTTTCATATAAAAAGCCCTTCCTATTGATTAATTATTGATAGTATGGGCTTTTTTGAATCACT
Source organism: Ruminococcus sp. (assembly GCA_031262225.1). Classification (GTDB taxonomy): domain Bacteria; phylum Bacillota; class Clostridia; order Oscillospirales; family Ruminococcaceae; genus JAISGY01. The sequence continues at coordinate 39,177 of JAISIC010000009.1, forward strand.
AATACTTGTATAATAATGGTGATAATGTCAACAATCTTTCCATGAGAAGAATTGTTTTTATTTTTGTTTTATTATCACTGCTTGCCGTCGGTGTTATTTTCAAACTCTTCACTTTGATGAGCGAAAATCATGAACAGGTGCTTATTTCGGGCGGCAAAACAAGCATAACTGTTGACGGCGGATATGGAAATATTTACGACAGAAATTTGATATCTTTCACAAACCGCGAGAGCCGCCTTTTAGCTGTGGATATATCGGACGGCAAACCGGAAATTACCCAAAACACAGGCAACAGCGAATTTGTTTTCAGCTCGCCGATAAGATATACCGAGAACACCGCCGTGCATATTACAGACAGCATCGAGCGTGCATATTCAGACTATCTTCAAACTTTTCATGTCGAAAACAAGGTTTATTTCGGAGCAGATGCAAAGGGTAAGGTGCTTGACGGGCTTCCCGTACAGGTTATAAAGCCCGAGCCTAAAAACGGCGGTGTCGTCTTGACCCTTGACAGGGATATTCAAAAGATCGCCGAAGATGCCGCTAAGGTCGGCGGGCTTTCAAAGGGTGCGATTGTTATTATGGACATGAAAGGGGATATTATCGCCGCTGTGAGCCTCCCGGATTATGACCGGAGCAGGGTTGAAGACTACCTTGATTCCCCCGATTCCCCTCTTTATAATCGGGTGTCAGCTCCCTATGCAGTCGGCAGTGTTTTCAAACTGACAGCGGCGGCAACCGCTCTTGAAGCCGGAATTTCCCCCGAATATACCTATAACTGTAAAGGCTTTATTAATGTCGGCGGAAATCATTTCAACTGCCATAGTTGGGCAGGGCACGGGGTTATCAACATTCATGACGCTATTGTCACATCATGTAATCCGTTTTTCATTTCGCTGACGGAAGACCTCAATCTGCAAAGATATTACAGTAATATCGAAAAGTTCGGTTTCGGGGAAGATATCCCCTTGGCACCGGGCATGATTTCCGCATCGGGAAATCTTCCGACCATGACCGAGCTTCGCGTTCCTGCCGAGCTTGCAAATCTGTCGTTCGGGCAGGGCAAACTTACCGCCTCGCCGCTTCAAATATGCAGATTCACCGTCTCTATTGCCGGCGGCGGAGTTCTCCCGCCCGTCAGGCTTGTTATGGGGCTTGCCGATGATATCGAAAGTTTTGAGCCGGATAGTCAGCTTCTCGGCGAAAGGATTATGAGCGAGCAAACGGCGGCGTTTTTAAGATATGCGATGTATGACACTATCCAAAAATCGGTGAGAACGGCTATTCCTAACGGAGTGACGGCGGCGGGGAAGACTTCCACCGCCCAAACAGGGCAGTTTAAGCCCGACGGCACGGAGATAGTAAGGGTTTGGTTCACAGGCTTTTTCCCCTACCATAAACCGAAATATGCTGTGACGGTTATCTGTGAGGACGGTATATCGGGAACTCTGACCGCCGCACCCGTTTTTGCCGATATCGCAGCGAAGATAACGGAAAAACACAAAAATATCACAGAAAAACCCTTGTAAATTCATAATAAATATGCTAAAATTAAAGTGTATTGATTTACCCGGAGGATAGAAGATGAAAATTAAGATATTAAAGCCGGTAACAGCGATTGCGATCGCAATGCTTTTTACCGCTTGTAACAATGTACCCGCAGCGGTAGTAACTGATACAGTACCTGAAATTCAAAATACGACCACCTCTGCACCGGCAGAAATAACCACAGTCGGTGAAACAACGGTTGATGAGGCAATGTTTGAGGGCAAGGAGTATCGTCTCCCTGCGACTTACGAAACTCTCCCGAACCTCAAAGATGTTTTTGCGGATGATTTTTATCTCGGTACGGCGATTAACACATTCCAGCTTGAAGAGGGCACAGATACATATAACCTTGCACTCAAACATTTTAATATCTTCACGACAGAAAACGAGATGAAACCCGTGTATGTAAACCCTTCAGAGGGCGTTTTCGACTTCGCCGCTCCCGATAAGTTTATCGCGTTCGGCGATGCTAATCCCGATGCAATCCTTCGCGGACACACCCTCGTTTGGCATTCCCAAGCACCGGAGTGGTGGTTTAAGGGTTCGGGCGAAGGCGGCAGAGCGACTTCCGACGAGCTTATGGCAAGAATGACCGAATACATAAACACAACCGTCGGACGTTATAAAGGCAAAATCAAATACTGGGACGTTGTTAATGAGGCGTTCTCCGACTCGACAGGGCAGCTTCGCCAATTGCATGAACAGTCATACTGGGCACCGATTATCGGTGATCTTGACGGCGACGGCGATGAATATGATTTCATAGAGCAGGCTTTCTATCTTGCACGTGAAGCAGACCCCGATGCAAAGCTGATTATCAACGACTACAACCTTGAGCAGGACCCGAGGAAGCTTAACGGCTTCTATGATGCCGTGAAGTCTATGCTTGAACAGGGCGTTCCCATCGACGGCGTCGGTATCCAAGCACACATTCAGCTTGAATGGCCGTCTATAATAAACTTCAAGATGGCGATTGAAAAGCTTGCGACACTTAAAGAAATAAACCCCGACCTGATTATTCAGGTAACCGAGCTTGACGTTTCAATGTACGCATGGAGCGACCAGAGCCTGACCGTTGACATGAACGCCGAGAATGAGACGAAACTTGCCGTTCGCTATGCCGACCTCTTTGATATGTTCAGGGAAGAAGCGGCAAAGGGCAACCTTGAAACGGTGGTAATGTGGGGCTTTTATGACGGTATGTCATGGCTCAACGACTATCCCATCCCCGGAAGAACCAACCACCCCCTCCTCTTTGACAGAGACCTCATCGCAAAACCCGCGTTCTGGGGCGTTGTTGACCGTACAAAGATTGATGCGGCAGTGGAAGAAGAATAGAAATTAAAGGATAATCTATGGTATATCGTGTTTATGTCGAAAAAAAAAGCGAATTTGCGGCGGAGGTGTCGGGGCTTCTTTCCGATCTCCGAGCCGCTTTGGGGAGCAAGATATCAAAGCTTCGTGTCATAAACCGTTATGACGCGGATCTCATTGACTATGACGATTTCAACAACGCAGTTGATAACGTCTTTTCCGAGCCTGCTGTCGATAACGTCTATGCAGATATGTCTGAGCCTGATGAATTTTGGTATACCTTTGCTGTGGAGTATCTCCCCGGTCAGTTCGACCAGCGCGCCGACTCCTGTTCCCAGTGTATTCAGATTATGACAGGCGGCGAGCGTCCTCGAATCCGCACTGCAAGAATTTTTATGCTCGACGGGAGCCTTTCTGCATCAGAATATCTTGAAATAAAAAACTATCTCATAAACCCTGTGGAATGCAGAGAAGCGACCCTTGACAGATATGAAACACTTGAAACAAACTATGATATTCCCACCGAGGTTGAGACGGTGACAGGCTTCACGGCTCTTCGTGATGAGGCTTTGCAGTCCTTTATAGACCGTTTCGGGCTTGCCATGGACGAGGCTGATTTGAAGTTCTGTCGGTCATATTTCAGCGAAAAAGAGCACAGAGACCCGACCCTCACTGAAATTCGGATGATCGACACATACTGGTCTGACCATTGCCGCCACACAACCTTTTTAACCAATCTCCATGATGTGAAGATCCCCTCTGCATATATCCGCAAAACCTATGAGGATTATCTTGCTTCAAGAGAGACTTTGGGCAGAGCGGACAAGCCTGTAACGCTGATGGATATTGCAACTATCGGTGCTCGTGAGCTTAAAGCAAAAGGAATTTTACAAAACCTTGACGAATCCGAAGAGATTAATGCCTGTTCGATAAAAATCAAGGTGGATGTGAACGGAGCCCCCGAAGATTGGCTCTTGATGTTCAAAAACGAGACCCACAACCACCCCACCGAGATTGAGCCTTTCGGCGGAGCGGCGACCTGCCTTGGCGGTGCGATACGCGACCCGCTTTCCGGGCGTTCCTATGTATATCAGGCGATGAGGGTAACGGGTGCGGCAAATCCGCTCGTTCCCGTGTCCGACACGATGCGAGGCAAGCTCCCGCAGAGAAAGATTACAGTCGGTGCGGCGAATGGTTACAGCTCATACGGTAACCAAATCGGTCTTGCCACAGGACAGGTGAGTGAGGTTTATCATTCCGGCTATGCGGCAAAGAGGCTTGAAATCGGTGCCGTTATCGGTGCCGCTCCCGAAAAAAATGTGCGGCGTGAACGCCCCGACCCCGGCGATGTTATAATCCTTCTCGGCGGCAAGACCGGGCGTGACGGATGCGGCGGTGCGACTGGCTCAAGCAAAGCACATAGCCTCGAATCGCTCGAAAGCTGCGGTGCAGAGGTTCAAAAGGGTAACGCACCCGAAGAAAGAAAGCTTCAAAGGCTGTTTAGAAACCCGGATGTGACGGCGATGATTAAGCGTTGCAACGACTTCGGTGCAGGCGGCGTTTCGGTTGCAATCGGCGAGCTTGCCGACGGACTTGTTATCGACCTCTCGAAGGTACCCAAAAAATATGACGGGCTTGACGGAACGGAGCTTGCAATCTCCGAAAGCCAAGAACGCATGGCGGTTGCGGTTGCAAAGGAAGACGTGTCAAAGTTCATAGCAGAAGCCCAGAAGGAGAATCTTGAAGCAACCCCTGTGGCGGTTGTCACCGAAGATCCGCGTCTTCGCATGGTCTGGAACGGCAAAACGATAGTTGACCTTTCAAGGGATTTTATAAATTCAAACGGTGCCCCCAAACATACCTCGGCAGAGATTGAAGTGCCCTTAATCCTCGGGCACACCGAATATGACGACGAGCCCGAAAGCTTCTATCAGATTATTTCAAACCTCAACGTCTGTTCGCAAAAAGGACTTGTCGAGCGTTTCGACTCGACAGTCGGAGCGGCGACAGTCACCATGCCGTACGGCGGAAGATATCAGCTAACCCCCGAACAGGCTATGACGGCGAAAATCCCCGTGCTGTCGGGCGAGACCCAAACAGCTTCAATCATGGCATGGGGATATAACCCATACCTTTCCGAAAAGTCACCTTTCTTGGGTGCAGAGTCGGCGGTGATTGAATCTGTCGCTAAGGTTATCGCAGCGGGGGGAAAGCTGTCAGATATTTACCTTACTTTCCAGGAATATTTCGAGCGTACTAAAAATGACCCGAAACGCTGGGGCAAGCCGTTAGCGGCACTCTTAGGTGCATATAAAGCACAGATAGAGCTCTCAAGTGCGGCAATCGGCGGCAAAGATTCCATGTCGGGGAGCTTTGAAAACCTTGACGTTCCTCCGACCCTCGTCTCCTTCGCGGTTGCACCCTCAAAACTTGACAGAACCGTCACAGGTGCGTTCAAAAAGGCTAAGAGCCCTGTAGTATATATCGCACCGAATTTTGACGAGGACAAAAACCCCGATTTTAATTCGGTTAGAGCAGTTTTTGCACGTGTCGAAAAGCTCATCACCGACTGCAAGGCGGCGGCTGTATACACAAGCGGATTCGGCGGCATTGCCGAAGCACTCATGAAGATGTCGTTTGGCAACCGTATCGGCTTTAACTTCACGGTTTCCGAAAAAGACGAAAACTTCTATAAAAACGAGCTTTTCCATTCCCACTACGGTGCATTCATAGTTGAAATAGGCGGCGAAGTTCCCGAAGATTTGGCGGATTATGTTATCGGCGAAACTTCGGCGGATTTTGTGATACGCACGCCAAAGTCAAAGGTTGATCTTGACAAGGCTTTAAGCCTTTGGCAGTCAAAGCTTGAGCCTATCTTCCCTGTGACGGTGAAAAACAGCCCGTCTGAAATTAAGAATATCAACTTTAAAACAGATTTAAGGTACACAGCCAAAGAAAAAACCGCAAAGCCGCGTGTGTTAATCCCGGTATTCCCCGGAACGAACGGTGAATATGACGCGGCAAGGGCATTTGAGGCGGCAGGGGCAGACCCCGAAATCTTCGTTATCAAAAATATCAGCAAATCCGCTCTGATCGAATCTGTGACGGCGTTTGAAGCGGCAATTAAAAAAAGCCAAATTATCTATCTTCCCGGCGGCTTTTCCGGCGGTGACGAGCCGGACGGTGCGGCGAAGTTTATCACAGCGATTTTCAAAAACCCCGGTATAACCGAGGCTGTGAACGATCTCTTAGAACGCCGTGACGGGCTGATGCTCGGGATATGCAACGGCTTCCAAGCCTTAATCAAACTTGGGCTGATTGAACACGGCAGGATAACGACCCAGACCCCCGACTCCCCGACTTTGACCTTCAACACCATCGGCAGACACCAGAGCATGGTTGTGAACACGCGGATTGCTTCCGACCGTTCGCCGTGGTTTTACGGCTTGAAGGTCGGCGATATCATCAGCGTTCCGATATCGCACGGCGAGGGGCGTTTTGTCGCTCCCTTAGCCCTTGCGGAAAGCTTCGCCGAAACCGGTCAAATCTGTGCCCAATATTGCGATGTGGATGGCAACGCAACAGGGCTGTTGCCCTTCAACCCCAATGGTTCGGTGTTAGCGGCAGAGGCGTTATGTTCCCCCTCGGGACGGGTCTTAGGCAAAATGGGGCACTCGGAGCGTGTCGCCCCCGGAACATTTGCGAATATCCCCGGAAACTTCGACAGCAAAATTTTCATCAGCGGCGTTAATTATTTCAAGTAAAAAAGCAAATCCCTCTGATGAAAATTTCAGAGGGATAACTTTTTATTCCGCACTCACAATCTCTAAATTATCAAATTCCGTGCCGCTTGAAGCTTCTAACTTTATCGCCCCTGCCGCGTTCGGGTCAAGGTCGCACACATATATTTTTTCACCGGAATTAAGGCTGATATATAGCTTTCCGTCCTCTGAAAGCATAGATATCCTGTTCCAAACATCGGGGTTAAAGTCCTCAAATTGTCCGGTAATAAGAATACCTTGATTCTCGTAACCGAATCTGTAATCGTGAATCCCTCGCGAATCGCCCGCATAGTAGCTTCCGTCCGAATTAATCGTGATGGCGTAACAATCGCCGTCAAAATCGCCGGAATCACGTGCATAGACCCACATTTGAATAAAGCCGTCTTGCTGTATATTAAAATCAATCGCGGCATTATAGTAGCTCCAGCCGTAGTTGCCGATGACAGTCTGGCCGTCCCATTTTGTGGTTTCGGCATCGACAACGAGTCTGCCGTCACGGGCCTCCCACAAAGCATAGTAGCAACTGCCCAGATAACGGTATGAAAATTCCTTGTCCGAAAAATCGTCCGAGAAAGGAAGTGTTTTGTAGTCTTGATCAGGATCATCGCTGTTTTTATCCCGCTCTTCGGCACTTACTGAATACTTGGGAGCGGTGGAATCAATAGTCGTTCCGTTGACATATCTGAATATGACGTTAAACTTTATCGGCTCTATGGAGAGGAAAAATCTTTCCCCGTCCTTTGAATAGGGCATATCGGCAAAGAAGATACGTTCGCCCGTTTCCTTATAGTTCGGGGTGAATTCGATGGTGTTTGTTAAAATCTGCCCCGGTGTGAAGGTTATCGGATTTGATAGCATAGGGTAGGCTAAGGTTTCATACTCAGCATCAGTCCAAAATCCGCAGTAAAGGGGCGGCTTATTGTCAACAACACCCCCACCGCCGAAAACGAAGTTGTAATCTTCATCGGTTAGGTTTTCAAGGGTAACTGTCGCTGTAATCTTTTCAAATGTCACAAACTCGTCGTCATGCATCTTCACCGACAGTTTCAAAGCCCCGTCCTCCGAAACATCTTCTGCTATAATCGGCGAGGGAGAAAAAGTCGGTATAAACTGGGTTGTAGCTGTCGAGACAGCGGCAGTGGTTGTTGTCACAGCGGCAGTGGTTGTGGTCTCTGCCTCATTACAAATCACTTCAGGAAAAGGTTCGGTGCTCGCGTTACATCCGCAAAGCATAATCAATAAAAATATCAAAAATATTCGTTTTATCATGTCACACCTCCGTTGTAATATAAACAATTATACCACCCTTAATTTTTCATTATAGTAAATTAATAAAATATCTCTTGACTTTAACGGATTAATCTGTTATAATATCACGGGTGATTATTATGGAAAAACGAGAAATTGTTTCTGACAAAAAAGCGGGACTTTCACTATCCGACCTCATGCTCACAGCGGTGCTGCTGGCGGCAGGTGCGGTTTTGAAATTCGCCGTAGGCTACCTCATCAACTTCGGAATGAAACCGAACTTCATCATTGCTATGTACTGCATTATTATTCTGCTCATAAGACCTAAGCTTTCCGGTGCGGCGATTATCGGGCTTCTTGCCGGTGCAGTATGCCAGTTCTTCCCCGGAACCCCTTATGTCAACCTTGTAAGCGAGCTTATCGGTGCAGTCGTTATGTGTCTGCTCATAAAACTCCCCTTTTCGGTTAAAAATAAGTATATTGACGGTTTCTTGAAGGTGCCCCTAAATGTCTTTATAACCACACTTTTTTCGGGATTTTCATTCCTCGGGCTCATGTGGCTTCTTTACTACGCAGGCGGAGCGGCGGGCGAAACACCTGCGGCACTCGGCGTATTCTTGGGCATAATCCTCGGCACGGCGACAATCAACGCAATTATAGTTTCGGTGCTCTATCCGACCTTGAAAAAGGTCTTAAAAAAGTAATGATAAATTTTTCAAACTATTCATTTAAGTATAAAGGCAATGAAAAATTCGCCTTAAAGGACGTGAATTTGGCGATTCCCGAAAAGGCTTTTTTAGGACTTTCAGGCGTTTCGGGGAGCGGCAAGACTTCGCTTTTATATTCAATCTGCGGCATAATCCCCCATTTTTACAAGGGCGATTTTTACGGGCACGTTTCAATAGCCGGGTTTGACACGGTTGAAACGCCGATAGGGGAGCTTTCAAAGATTGCCGCGATTGTTCTTGAAGATGTTGACAGCTCCTTCGCCTGCACCTATCCCGAAGATGAGATTGTTTTCGGGCTCCGAAATTTCGGGCACACAAAGGCGGAAGCCGAAGAGATTGCCGATGAGACAATGAAGGTTTTGGGTATCACAGACCTTCGCGGGAAGCTTATCAGAAGCCTCTCAGGCGGGCAGAAGCGAAAGACTGCACTTGCGGCGGCGATAGCAATAAAGCCTCGAGTACTTCTCCTTGACGAACCTACCGGCGAGCTTGACCCCGAAGCGAAGATACAGGTTTTTGAGATTCTCGAAAAGCTAAACGCGGAGGGTTTGACTATAGTCATATCAGAACGAAACGAGAATCTTTTGCGAAAATATTGTACAAGTGAATACACGGTGACAAATGCTTAAATTTGAGGATGTATCATTCGGGTTTGATGAAGACCTGTTTGCAAATGTTAATTTCAAACTTCGCCCCGGCGAAATCGCGGTTTTGACAGGTAAAAACGGAGTTGGGAAATCGACGTTACTAAGGCTTTGCAACGGTTTATTAAAACCCACAAGAGGTAAAGTTTCTGTTGCGGGGTTTATGACCGATGAGCATAAAACAAGCGCGCTCGCCCGTCATGCAGGATTTTTATTCCAAAACCCCGACAGGCAGATTTCCAAACACACCGTAGCTGAGGAACTCCTTTTCGGACTTAGCCTCACCGCTCCCGATAATCAAAACATTGAGGAAGCAGAGAAACAAGCTCTGCTTGCCGATATAACCGAAGAGTTCGGGCTATCCCCCGAAGACGAGATTTTCACCCTTTCAAAAGGCTATCGTCAGCTTGTTGCAATCGCTTCGGTGCTCATCACAAAGCCTTCTGTTCTGCTCTTTGATGAGCCGACAGTATGCCTTGACAAAAATCAGAAAAAAACCCTTGCAGACAGCCTGTCAAAAAGGGTAAAGAGCGGAGTTGCGGCACTTGTCATATCCCACGACCTTGATTTTATCGACCTTTTGGACTGCAAAAAATTAATACTGAAAGACAAAGAGATTAAAGAGTAGTATGGGCGGACTTGGATACTTCCCCGGCGATAGTTTTTTGCATAAAACTAACCCGATAATTAAACTAATCATATCGCTTGTGATTGTCACGGCTGTTTTTGCCATACCCTCACTCATCGCACCGATATCGGCACTTGTCCTGACATTCATTCTTGCCGTATCGGCAGGGTCGGGGAGATGGATGCTTCATATAATCAAGTCGATGATTAAATTTTCGATAGTTATATTTGTAATCCAAACCCTCTTTATTCAGACCGGAGACACGCTTATACCGCTCTTTTGGGGGCTTCGGGTAACCTATCAGGGCGTGATGTTCTCCCTCGGTTTCGTTTTGAAACTTATCGCCTCGGCACTTCCCCTTGCCCTTGTTTTGCGGGTGACAAAGGGGATTGACCTTGCCGATTCACTCAACGAAACCTTCAAAATTCCATACAAATACGCCTATGCCATAGCTTCGGCAATGCGTTTTGTCCCCGATTTTGCCGACGAGATGAAGGATATAATCGAGGCACAGACGGCAAGAGGCGTTGAGCATGACGCAAAGGGTTTTGTGAAAAAAGCCCGCCTCCTTGCCCCGATATGTCTGCCGCTTCTCATCAATGGTGTGCGAAAAGCGGAAATTGCGGCAATCTCGGCAGAAATGCGCGGGGTATCGAATAGGTAATCAAGCTAAAGACCAAATCAAGATGAGTATATATAGAATCAGATAAAGAGAGAATATAAACGGGGCAGTCCCGATAAAGACGGCAACGGCATCCGCCGCGGTGAAGCGGATTACCCCGTCTTTTTTTGTTATAATCTTTACAATGATAAATATCGCCAAAAAGCACAAAACGCCTGCGATGCTAAGGCTCCCGACAGTGTTTGATCCGATATCGGTACTCGTTTCGATTGCAAACAAAAAAACAACAAAAAGAGTTAACCCTTCACAAGCCTTATAGAACAAGGAAATGAGGATACTGCCCGCAATCTTCCCTATTCCCGCTTTTTCCTTAAAGAGTTTTTTCTGTAATATTATCATTGCAATTGTGACTAAAAATGCCGCCCCGAACAGGAAATATTGCAGGCGATTTGAAGTATCTGCCGAGTATACGGCGATTGTTGCAAATTGCAGTGCTATAACGACTGCAAAAAGCAACAAAGCCGGAAGTTTTAAATCTAAAGCTTTCACCTATTCAATAGTCAAAATATCATTAAAGCCTGTCATGCTGAAAACTTCCATAACCTCGTCAACAACATTTTTGATGATGAAACTCTTCATGCGTTTTTTGGATTCTTTTTGAGCCGCAAGAAGTGTTCGTAAGCCTGCACTTGAAACATAGTTTACAGCCGCAAGGTTGAGGGTAACTTGGTCCGCATCACCCGCAAATTCAGGCATAAGTGCGGCTGTAAGATCGGGTGCTGTGACGGTGTCAATACGTCCCAAAACTGTGAGTTCAACGCCCTTGTCGTAAGGTTTTCTTTCGATAGTCATAATTTTCTCCTAAAACTATATTTTTTTACTTAAAATGTTTTAATAACGGTCATAACAACCGAGCCGCTTTTCACCGACATTTTGCAATCGTCGGCAAGGTTTACGATAATGCTTCGCTCAAGTCCGTCATCGGGCTGTGAGGGCTTTTTTGTATCGCGGGTGCTGTCAAGATATGCTTTCATCGACCATTCTTCAAAACCGTTTACCATCGCCATCCCCGAACCCATATCCATTCCCGAATAGCTCATTATCGCGGCGGGGTTGTCGTTCAGGTTTATCGACCAGTTCACAATCATATCGCCGATTTTCCCCAAGAGTCCCTTGCCGTATGCAGAGTTTTTCCCGCCTGTCGTTTTGAGGAGATTATCTCTGTCCTTGCTTTTGATAATTGCATCGACTTGGGCTGTCAGTTCAAATCTTTTATCGAAGTTTTCCGCCCAGATTACTGCGTCAAATTCAGGCAGAATGGATTTAACCATCCCCACCATCTCTTCTGAGAGCAGTGCCAAAAGCCTTGCGTTTTGAGGCGAAAGCTTGCAAAACTCCCCGTATTCCTCCATCCGAAGCGGAATATATCCGCTGTCGGCAGATCTGTCTGAAAACTTGAACTTATCGGAAACCATTTTTATATTCTCCTTTTATATAGTGATTTTAGTCATTATATTTCATTATTAACATTGTAATATCATCTGCCTGTTCGGCACCGTTTGCAAATAAAACTATGTCGTTTCTGACCGCTTCGATAATATCGTTTATATCCTCGGTAAAAATCTCGTTATTCAGTGTTTTGATAAGCCGCTTTTCGCCGTATAGGTCCTCAACCTGATCGGTCGCTTCGGTAACACCGTCGGTATACATATAAACCATGTCGCCCTTATTAAGGGTTATGCTCTGCGGCTTGTAGTTTATATCCTCCATGCCGGCAAGCACAAACCCGGGCCGGCAGGGCAGAAATTCCCAAGATGAATCAACACGCTTTATGACAGGGGGATTGTGTCCCGCGTTCACGTAGGTAAATACACCCGTCTCCACATCAAGATAACCCATAAAACAGGTTACGAACATTCCGCCTTCGTTGCTTTCGCAGAGGATATTGTTGACTTCATTAAAAACCTGTTCGGGGGTTTTATTCATCTGTGCGTTATTTTTAAGAAGCGTCTTCGCGATAACCATGAAGAGTGCGGCGGGCACGCCTTTTCCCGATACATCGGCGATGACAACGGCAAGAGTTTTCTCGTCCGCAAGGAAGAAATCATAGAAATCGCCGCCGACTTCCTTTGCAGGTTCCATGCTGCCGAAAAGATCAAACTCGGTACGGTCGGGGTAGGGGGGGAAGATATGCGGAAGCATTGAAGCCTGAATATGCGTTGCGACATTAAGTTCGGTTGCAATCCTCTCCTTGTCAGCCGTAACCTTCTCAAAATCCCCGATATAAACTTTGAGTTCATCGGTCATTATGTTAAATGCGTGGGCAAGTTCCTCAAGTTCATCGCCTGTCATGAGCGTTATTGTGTAGTCAAGATTACCCTTGCCTATTTCTATTGCCTCTTCGGTGAGGAGCGAAATGGGTTTTGATATCGTCGTTGAAAAACGAAGCGAAAGAATAACGGCAAGGATCAAGACAAGCAGAATCGAGATAACAACAGCCGTTACCGCTGTTGACATAAAACTGTTGACAGCCGTTTCACTGTCGGAAATAAGCCCGTCAATATCTTCTCTCATGAAGGTTACAGGTGCTGTGACTTCGGCGTTCGGCATAACCACGCCGATTGACCAGCCGGTTCTTGACAGCGGAGCATATGCAATGAACACATCGTCGCCGTCCATCATAAGCTTTTTAATACCGCTTTGTGCGGATATCATCGCCTCTGCAAGTGCCTGTAGGTCTGCATTTGAGTTATGTAAATAGTTCTCGCCGATAAGGGCTCCCGAGGCATCGGTTATGAGTTCGTTTTTCGGCGTTATGACAACCTCGCCGCGGGTATTAAGAAGAAACGCATACCCGTTTTCGCCGATCTTTGCGGTGTTTACTATCTCGGATATCTTCTCCATAGTTGCACCTGTCCCCGCAACGGCTTTCAGACTACCGTCCGGTCCGTATATAGGCATGGCACACGATATTGAAGCACCTCTCCCCGAGGCATCGGCGAAAATATCAGTCCAGAAAAGACCTGCGTTTTCTTTTGCTCCGATATACCAGCTCCGGGTTCGGGCATCGTAATCTTTGCGGTTGGGCACCGAAGCGGTGGTATCGACAGTTTCAAAGAAGCCGCTCTCTGTCCCGATATAGCTTGCAGTGACATTTATCCCGGTGACAAGATATTCATCAAGGACATCCGAAGCGTTGCCAAGGAGCGAGAGCTCGGGCAGAATATCATCATATTCCACGCCCTCCGCAGTTCTTATATGCGGAATCGTGGTACCCTCTTCCCCCGGTTGCAGATAGTTCAAAGGGCGTGCAGCATAGTTTTCGGGATTGGCGTAAAGCTTTTCTGTATATGCCGCAACAATTCGGGTATGGTTTTCAATCTGCAAAAGCTTTCCGTCAACCGACTCCGCAATCGCAGAAGCACGGGCGGTGAGGTCGCTTTCAATCTGTGCCGTGAGGGCAGCCGCACTGTCGTTTGAAGCGGTTGTCCCAAGCTCGTTGTTGGTTGAAAGTGCGTTATCTTTCATGCCGTTAAGGAGCGCCACAGATGCCGCCGAAAGCCCTATAAGCGGTATTAAGGCGGTTGCAAGGATGACGGCAAGGATTTTTGATCTGATTTTTTTAAACATTTCCCATACTCCGTATTTTTTCTTTGAGGTCATCAAACTCAGTCAGAGTTACCGTTTTATCAAGCGATTTTTTTATATCGCCTTTGTGCATTATGATATATTCAGCCTGTTTTTGAAGCGGCTTTATCCCTGTGAAATACCAGCCGCCTTTAATGAGTTCGAGAAATTTCTCGGGGCATTTTCTGTCTGTCATGTCAAGGTACAGGTTTGCGGCATATCCGTCCTCTTCATATAAAGAGCCGAAAACTTCTGTATATGCGTTTTCCGGGTAGGTGACAATCTCACCCTTTTGCGGTGCGGTCTCTTCATCGCCGATTTTTACATTAAGTCTGTCGTATATACTTTTCACGAAATCTTCTATCATGGGCGGAATAAAAAGCCTTGCTGTAACTGTTTTTTGCAGCGGCTTCACCATGAAGATATGGTGCCGTCTTTCGGGCAGGGTTTCAGACTTTACATTCAAAGCTTGTCTGTCAAACAAAAATCGGTCAAGGGCAAGTCCTGTCGGGATGAAACCGTTTTCAAATTCGCGGTTTTGCTCGATAAGCCCGGTTGTTAAGATACTATAGAAAACAGACGAGGCAGAAATTTCATTAAACGCTTCACGCATAAAGTCCATCAGCTTCGCAGCGATACCCTGACGGCGATATTCTGGAAGCACCGAAAGGGTGCAGCCCTCATAAGTTTCGTGAAAATGCAGATGCTTTTTTAGGCAGACAATCCCGACATCAATGTCGTCACATACAGCAATCCAAAACCTGTAGTTTCCCGACGATATGCCGTCTTGGAGCTTTTCCTCGTCATAAAGCGTTCGGTCATAATTAAGGTTACCGTATTGCCTCCCCACAAGCCGCATTATCCGATACGAGTCTTCGGGTTTTGCACTGACTATAGTTACTGCCAAGTTATATCTCCAATAAAAGGTTATTAACCCCGAGTGTTCTGCTGTAGGCGGCGTCGGAAGTGAGCTTTAAGAGCATATTCATGCCGAAAGCGTCGGAATCGTCATCGTCAAAGTGCGAGTAACTGTATTTTATAAGATTAAAGTCTTTTCCTCCGTATCGCACGCGAAGAAACATCTTTTCATCATTTTTATTATGAAAAATCCGAAAGTCGATATATTCCTTTTCGCTTGATTTAGAATAGGCGTGACCTCTGACAAGCATAACTATCTCTTCCACAGCCATGGAAATTCGCATTATTTTTTTCGGGGGAAATTCGTTTTCTTCTAAAAACTCAGTAATCCTTTCGGAAGCTGTAACCGCAGATTCGTCGGTTGCCGTAACCGAGAAATTTTTTGATATTATGTTTTTGATCTTATCACCGTCAAGGAGCAAAAGTCTTGAAAGCTGCGGATTTTTTCTTCGTTTGACATATGCATAAATGAATATGGAGACAAGGGCGAAAGCTTCTGCAAGAAAATATCCTATCCAAATCCCGATGCCGTTTGCAGTGACTATACAGATGAAAAACGCTGGGACAAGCATAAAAAGTGAAAGTCGAAGCGACACAATGACAATCGCGGGGAGGTTTCGCCCGGTCGCCGAAAAAAAATTGCTGAAGATATTATTGCAGAGGAACAGATTAGCGTAGCACCCTGCACATATACAGGCAAATGTTGAAGCAGTTGTGTCCTTCATGCCGAACAGGGCACCGATATCGCCCGAAAAGATAATAATTATCGCGGCAAAAATCCCTACAATAATATTTCCGATGATAAAAATATTTTTAACCGCTAGTTTCACCGTCTTGTAGTCGCGGTCAGAGTATGCGATGCCGGCGATTTGAAGTGTCGATTGGGATATTCCGAACACGAAGGCATTGATAATCCCCATGACAGAACCCAGCACCGCAACGGCGGAGAGCATAACCGACGAATCTCCCGGCAGAATATAAAGGATTATCAAATTCACACAGAGAGAGAGCACGGCACGGAGGATATTGTTGAGTGCGGAGGGCAGTCCGGAAACAAGGGCAGTCATTCCTTTTATTATATAAAATCCCGGTTTTATGATTTTAACGCCGGAATCCGCTTTGACAAAAGCAATCTGACCGTATATGAAAGCCGCCGCATAGGAAAGCGAAGCGGCAAGGGCAACGCCGGGAACGCCCATCGAAAATATATTGATGAAGAGGAGAGCTCCGCCGATACCTACTGCACTCATGATAAGGAGCATTGCCATCGCTTTTGACGGGTGACCGATTACCTTCAAAAAGTTCATCGGCAGATATACCCCGATCATAAACACGCCGCCGGCAAGTTCTGCACGCAGAAAACCTGCAACCATTTCAAGCTGACCGGCATCAGCACCGAGCATTAAGGCAATATCACGGGAAAAGATAATGCCGAAAACCGAGATTAAAAGCCCGACGAAGATTACGCTCCAAAAGGAAGCGGAGTAAAACTTGCCTGCGGTGTCGTTGTCACGACCGGCAATCGCAAAACCCGCATGGATCGCCCCTGCAACGCAGATAAGCGAACCGACCGACATCATCACAAGTTCAATCGGGGAAACAAGGCTTATTATCGCGAGCCCGTCGGTGCCGAAAATCTGCCCGACGATAATCGTGTTAATGATATTTCCGAGCTTGACCCCGAGCTGTGCCATGATTCCCGGGAAGATATAACGTCCGACGATCTTTTTGACGAGGGTGTCGTTTGAAATCAGCGTTTCGGTCATATCACTTCTTCGATTTATAGATCTTAAGGATATTTTTCCCGCCGGCGTGGTCATATTCGATTCCGTCGGTGAGCTTTTTTATCATGAAGATTCCCAAACCGCCGATCTCGCGTTCTTCTGCGGATGCGTCGATGTCGGGGTCGTCCTTTGAAAGCGGGTTATAGGGGGTGCCTTTGTCCTCAAAGGTTAAAACGAGCTTCTCGTCGTCGCTTTTTGCGGTTATGACCGCTTCGCCGCCGTTTTCATGTGCATATGCATAGTTTGCAATATTGACAAAAATTTCTTCGGCAGCAATCGCAAGCTGAGTTTGAAGCTTGAAGGGCATATCGGAAGCCGCCTCCTCAACAAAGGAAAGAACTTCCGGGAGGCTTTCTGTAACGGCTTCAACAGTTATAGATTGGTTTTTCATTAGCGCTCCTTATATTTTATCACAATTCATCCGGAAATGCAAGGATTATTAAGAATGTATATACGTCAAATCATTCCGTGATTAGCTTTCATTTGAAGGATTCGCATAACGCTTTCATTTATTCTCTCTTCGGTGAGCCGTCCGGACTTTACAGCGGCGATTATGGCATCCTTTGTTGCTTCGTAATCAAGCGGCATAAGGAGTATATCCACACCCGCTTCAATTGCCTGAATAGAGCCTTCCGTGCCTTTTTCGGCGACAGCCCCCATTCCCAAAGCATCGGTGATTATAACGCCTTCAAAGTCGAGTTCCTCTCTTAATATTCCGGTTAAGATCGGCTTTGAAAATGTCGCCGGAACGCCTGCCGGGTCAAGAGCCGGAGCCGTGATGTGGGCAGTCATGATCATATCCGCACCCGCCGCAATGCCTGCCTCAAACGGAATGAAATCAACCGCCTCAAAGCTCTCGCGAGACTTATCGGTTATTGACAGCCCCTCGTGTGTGTCGGCAAGGGCTGAACCGTGACCGGGAAAGTGTTTGAGCGTTGTTATTATGTTCTTGCTTTCAAGTGCTGTGACAACACCCACAACCTTTATTGCAGTCTTTGCAGGGTCGGTTGAAAATGCTCTGTCGCCGATTGCGGCAGATTCCTGCCCCACATCTGCAACGGGAGCAAAATCGGTGTTAAAACCGACTTTGGCAAGCACATCGGCAAGTACTGCACCCGTTTCGGTGCCGTCGTCGGTGATCTCCGCCATGGGGGGCAAAGGTGTCTGACCGAGTTCGGGGTATAGGTCTTTAAGGCGGGAAACCCTGCCGCCCTCTTCGTCAACGGCAAGGATCGGGGGTGTTTTCTTACCCTTCTGTGCCGCCGCAAGCTTGCTCTGTATGCCTTCAAGCGTTTCAATATCTTTTTTGAAATAGACAACACCGCCGAAGGTGATGGTGTCATCCTTTATATCAGAAGCAGATATAACCATCATCTGGTATACCTTTTCTTCAAGTGTCATATCTTCAAGGCTCACCTGTACAGGTTCTTTACCAGGGTTTGCAACATGGAAATTCAATATAATTGCTATCCCGCCGATTATTAAAACAAGAACTATCAAGAGAACGATGTTAATCTTTTTCACAGGCTACCTCAAAATAACTTTTTTATAGTATACCATGAAAAACGGTATTTGTCAACAGCGAAAAAATTAAGAATTTGTTTATAAATCTTCGTTGACAACGCCGAAAAAATATGATAAAATTGTGTTAAAAAAATAAGCCAAAAGCAAAGAGGTTAAAAATGAAAAAAATTTTATCCGTCATCCTTGTTTTCATTTTAGTCTTATCAGTATCGACAGGGGCAGCGGTGTCTGCGGCACCGATTGATTCCGACCCGACACAGTTTACAAACGCCGAAGCGGCATGGGCACTCTTCAAAGCCGCTGACTTTTATAATCCCGACGTGAAATACAAGCAAGTTTTGGGAGATTTTGACGTTGATGAAATTTTAACCACCGCTAATGCCTACACAATGGTCGACCGTGCATTCGGGGAGCTCCCCGAGCCGAACGCAGTTTTGCGTATGGCTTCGGGTGAGGATCCGGTTTTCGTTGACGCTCCCGATGATGAAATTTTCACCGAAGCGGAGTTCACAAAACTTGTAAGACGCATATACACTCTTTACGGTGAAAACCTTGCAGATGATTTTTACTATACGGTGAATCATGATTATTTCAAAGATTTAAAATTACAGCCCGGGAAAACCAAAGCAGGTGTTACATCCGAAGCAGAAATCCGTGCCGATGAGCAGATTGCGGCTCTTTTGAAGCAGTTTACAGAGGGCGAATTTGAACAGGGCACCAAGGCTCAAAAAGCGGCAGATTTTTATAACGCTTTTTTGAAGATCGGCGAGACTGACGTTGATATCACTCATTTAGAAGGCTATTTTACCGCAATTGATGAGGCAAAAAAGGCGGAAGATATTCATTCCATATACCTTGAAATGGCTGAAAACTTAGGTTATAACGGATTCATGTGGATAGATGTCGGTTCCAATTTCCGAGCTGACAACAAAAATATTTACTTTTTAATGCTTCCCGATTTAACTTTGAAATACGCAGAGGGGCTCTATTCCGACCCTGAATCGGCGAAAATTGCCGAAGAATATGTAACAGAGCTTTTCACCCTTGTCGGAGACAGCAACCCGGAAGCGAATGCCGCAGCTGCAATTTCGTATGAAAAAAGCATAGCGGAGGCTTCACTTGCCCCCGAAGACGCTGTTGATATGTCTAAAGCATATTTCGTGTATACACTTGAAGAGGTTCAAGAGAAGATACCGTCGTGGGATTTGACTTCTATACTGAAAGCTCACGGTAATGAACCATCCCCCGATAATCTCATGTTTGTTCCCGATGACGGAAGGCTTGCCGCGATGGCGAAGGCTTTTGAGCCGGAAAACATAGATACGCTCAAGGCGTTCTTCAAGCTTGGTATTATCCGCAGTTACCGCAGATATATGGGCGACAGCTTCCGTCTGGCATACGGCAAGTTTAATACAGCAATGTACGGTTCAGAGCCACTTGCCAAAGAGGATTATTATACTCAGGCGGCGACAGAGGAAATGAATTTTCTAATGCAGTCGCTTTATACAGATTATTACGTTGACCCCAGAACAAAAGCAGATGTTGAAGATATGGCAGAAGGCATTATCGACACATTTATAAGCCGTATGGACGGATATACATGGATGAGCGAAGAGGCACGCACCGAAGCAAAGAAAAAGCTTTCGTCTTTCCGTGTAGTTGCCGCTCATCCCGATGATATGCATTCTGCGTGGGATGAAATTGATGTTACTTCCGATAATGCTTTTGAGATTTTCGCTGAATATAAAAAAGCATGGCACAAAATGGATAAGGCAAGATACGGTGATGATACCGACAGAAACGTAAATATTATGACAGCAATGAAGACTTATGAAATCAACGCCTTGTTTATAGCTGAATATAATATTATCTATTTCCCGGCAGCCTTCTTGACAACACCCTATTATGACCCCAATGCCTCGCTTGAAACAAACCTCGGTGCAATCGGTACGGTGATGGGGCATGAAATAACCCACGCATTTGATAATAACGGTTCTCAGTTTGATTCAAAGGGTCTTGTTCGCAACTGGTGGACAGAGGACGATTTTGCGGCGTTTGACGGTAAGGTTAATGACGTTATAGGGCATTATGAGGGTTATGAATATGTGAACGGGATTGAAAATGTCTCCGCTCAGACGGTCTCTGAAAATATCGCGGATATCGGCGGCGTTTCGGTGGCTCTTGAATATCTTAAAAACAACAAAGAAGCCCCCGACTATGATGCCTTCTTTAAAAGCTATGCGATTTCATGGGCTGATATCCCGCTGCATCAGGTTGCAGCCGCGGCTGCCTCGTCCGACGTTCACAGCGGATTCTGGGTTCGTGTCAACGCAGTACTCCCGCTCTTTGATGAATTTTACGAAACTTATGACATAAAAAAAGGCGACGGAATGTATATCGCCCCCGAAGACAGGGTTTCGATCTGGTAATAGAAAAATCCCGGGGCTTGTCCCCTCCAAGATTCAAAATGCTTGGAGGGGATTTTTTTCGGAAAATAAAAAAAGACTTGCTTTTTTTATTTATATATGATAAAATATATATAAGTGATTATCCAACCGGTATACTGACACTATCGAGCCCGTTTGAGGTAAAGATTCGGAGCATGACAAATGTTTAAGAAAAACAGATTCAAAATTTTTGCGATTACTACAGCGATTTCACTTATACCTTTGATCGCACTTTGCGTAACCTCGGGAATACTTTTGTCCGGGGTGAAAAACAGTGCCGGTCCTGACAGCAAACTCGGCACAACCGCTTCAAACGCCGGTGCAGAGGCTTTATCGGCACAGATAGAAAGCGACCTCGTGATACGGGCGAGATATATTACGGAGTCGATCGACGCCAAGCTATTGCAGATCGAAAATAATACCCGAGAAGTTGCCGCATATACCGAAAAACTTTACGCAAACCCCGAAAACTACAAAGAACGCCCGCTTTATTACCTTGAGCCGGGTGAAGACGGCATCCTCGTCCCCCATATAAGAACAGCGGGGGGAATTAACTACGAAGAATTACTTCCGGAAATTTTGCTTTTGGGTAATGCCGCAGATGTTCTTGACGAGTATATTGTAAGCGGAATAAATGTCTCTGCAAGCTATATCGGGACAGAAAGCGGACTTTTTGTTTTGGTGGACAGCAACGCTTCTTTAACAAACAACCGAGAATATGATGCCAGAACACGAAGCTGGTATATCGGGGCAAAAGAAAGCGGCAACCTCTTCTGGACAGACATATTTGCCGACGCCTCGGGACGCGGTGCATCGGTTTCCTGTGCCATGCCCATATACGGACCTGACGGAGAATTTCTTGCCGTTGCGGGAACCGGTGCAATGATGACACAGATTTCAGAGACGGTAACGAGTGCCGAAATCGGCGAAGAGGGTTATGCTTTTCTTCTGAATAATCGCGGCGAGGTCGTCATAAGCCCGAAAAACAATGCTATTGCCGATCCGACGGGTACTTTAATCGGCGAGAGTTACATAATGAGCTCAATGGAAGATAAAAGGACGCTTGCGGACGAGATGATGAACGGAAGAACCGGCGTATTAAAACTAACGCTCGACGGTTCGGATGTGTATGTTGCATATGCTCCTCTTTCTCGAACCGACTGGTCTGTCGGTGTGGTTATGCCCGCCGCAGAGGTTTCAAAGCCTGTGACAGCCATGCAGGAGGAGATAAACGTACTTATATCAGAAAGTGAAACTGCCGCCGCTGATTACAAATCAACCGCTGTAATAGTTATCGCTTTTACTGCTGTTGCCGCGTTTATTCTTGCCGCGGCTTTGGCGTGGCGTTTTTCAAAGACAATATCAATTCAAACAGAAGATGATGACGACGGCGGAGAAAATCGCGATGAAGATGAATAAGATATGAAAAAGCAAACACAGGACGCGAGATAACGTCCTGTGGTTTTGTGTTTATTTATGTTGATACGGTTGACGGAGCAGTATCTAATTTATCAGATTTCTTCGTGTCGGTTTCTTTGTCAAATGCCGCCTTCCTTTCGATAATCACATTTTTAAGCTCGGTGAATCTGTCGCCAAGTGCATGCAAATCAATACCGAAAATGTCGGCGAATTTGTGAAATCTTTCATTTGTGTACATCATGTAATATCCTTCGATTCCTATGAAATCCAGATACATCAAATGATAGAGCGTTTCTTTTCCAAAGATACGCTCAAGTGAATTGACCGCAGTCTCTGCGTTTGGTGAATACGTCATAACCGAATAGACTATAAAGTGTTTAAGGTAATACTCCACATCATATCCAACGCCAAAACCCTCGCCGAATTCTTTAAAATCCTCCATCTCTTTCAGGAAGGCTTTGAATTCTTTATCAAAAGAGTGTTGACGCTTATCGAGTTCTGAAATATATCTTTCATAATAATTTCTGTAAAAATTCGCCAACGCCGTCTCGGCAAGGTTATACCAAATATCGTCACTTGACTTGGCGAGTTTCCATCGGTAAAGAAGTAAACATATGTATAAATGCTTGTTGAGAGAGAAGTTTAGTACATCAAAAATATCCGTTGGCATGTTAAATGACTCGTTTACAGCAAGCCGCGTTTTTATGTCTCGTTCCTCGTCACTTTGCCTAACGTAAACCAGTTCTTCAAGGCATTCTTTTCTTGGATAATCAAAACAGCTTTGATAAAAGAAAAACCGTCTAAAATAGTCCTTGTAGGATTCAGGAACGATATTCTCTTCAAATTCGATAAGCATTTTGTATACTCTGCTGTCGAACTTATCTTTATATTTGCTGTAATAAAGTTGGATGTAGTGAAGGTAAAAGAAGGAGAGAGCATATTCTTTTTCTTCATTGGAGGTGTTTTCGTTATACAAATCGACCGACAAAATATCGTGGTTATCAAGCTGCACTTTCAAAAACTCTTTATAAGTGCACTCAGGATTTATCTTCAAATTCTCGAGATAATCAAAGTCAATTACCTTAAAAAGTTTAAGAACGACCTTGTAGCATAACCACTCAATACAAACTTTTTTATTGTCATCTTTCTCGTCTTTTTTTCCGTTTGCTTTACCAAGAGCATTATAGTAAAACTCCATAATCTCGACCGGGATTCGGTTGTTGTCTGTATCCATGGCACCGTCAATCAAAGCCTCGAGATTTTGGGCAAATTTCTTTCCGCGTGTTTCCCAGTTGACAATCTCAAACTCTAACAGTTCTTCCGCGAGTTCAAGGTTCTCTGTAAATTCAATGAAGTCACCGTTTTTTATGCTTTTGCTCATGGCTTTATAAAGATTGTCAATGTCGCGGAAATTGTCAATGTCGTTTTCGCGTTTGTGTTCCGCTATAAATTTACGAACATCAGCCTTAATATCGTCCTTAACATAGATAATCTGCATTGCAGAATAGGTGAGATAAACCGCTAAAACAGTGGTGAGAACAAAGATGTAGATTGCAATGAATTCCATACCGAAAATAAGCATAGCCCAGTTAATGACAACCGCCGCAATGATGCTCACTATAACAGCGGTGTATCGCAGGTATTTCTTTGGGCGGATTCTCATTATGTATTCGGGCAGCGACATTCCATAGGTTGATGTGCTCACGATACTGATAATGAGCGAAACGATGGTCAGCCCAACCGCCGAAATACCGACTTGGGCTTCAAACATATTCCAACACGAATCCATGCTCGGTGCGTTTATAATAAGCTCGGGAAACAGGATACCACGCAAATCAAGCAGTACGACTGCGATAAAAAACAAAATCGCGGTCATTAAATGCCAGTGCTCCACAAAGAAATACTTTTTCGCGTTATTAGCGTTATCCACAGATACTGCTCGTTTCTTCACAAATTTCCTTAAACTCCTGTTCGGTTAATTTCTTTTTATTTACTAGTGCAGCTGCAACTTTGTCAAACATTGCCCGATTGTTGATAATCAACTCCTTTGTTATCTTAAGCTGTTCGCTTAGGATTTTATTTATCAGTGCTGTTAACTCGTCCGATTCTTTTACACCGACAGTTAATCCGAACTCCTCATACATACCGTATTGGGTAATCATATTTCGAACGATATAGGTTGCGTTCTGTAGGTCAGAGGATGCTCCCGAAGAGAGCCCCTCGTCACTGTCTTCATTGCCGTAGTAAATGGATTCCGCCGCATATCCGCCTAAACACATACGAACGATGCCGAGCAGATCTCTCTTTGTCGGAATAGGATTCTTTAAATCCTTTGACGATCTTGCCATATATCCGCCGTAATCGCTTCTCGCAACTACAGTAATATATGCCGGAAGATTTCCGCAAAGATAATATACAACAGAATGCCCTGCTTCGTGTCTGGCTATTCTCTCGAGGTATTCATCGCCGAGCGGCTTTTCTTCACCTGAAATAACAATATCAAATGCCTCAAGCAAAGTGTCGTCATCAAGTTGGAAACTTGCGTTGGCAACGGATTTTTTAAATGCTGTCCTTTTTGCTTCATTAATAGTTGAAACAAGGTTTGACGGATTCATATGGAATACGTCAGAACGTTCTGCCAAAGTTTTTATACCGTCTTCGGTGACACGGTGATTTTTGATTTTTCCGAGTTCTTTTTCAATTAACTCTTTGCGTTCCTCTGCATTCGGCAAATCGACGAGTATCCTGCTGTCAAATCGGCGCGAAAGAGCCTCGTCTATCATTCCGATGCCGCCTTTTCCGCTTTCGACATCATAGTTTGTCGCGGCAAGCACAAACACAGGTTTTTTCGGGTCGGTTGAAAATCCGTCCATTTCAGTCAGCAATGCGTTCAGCGTTTCTTCGTTTGCAATACTGTTACCGCTGCCCCTTGCCTTACCGATAAAGTCAATTTCATCTATGAATATAATACTCGGTGCATATTTTCGTGCTAAGGCAAACAAGTCGCGAACTGCTTTCGGACCGCTGCCGCTATAACCCTCATTAAGATTGTTTGCCGATTTGGAGATAAAATTAACTTCCGCTTCACCCGCCATTACCTTTGCAAGCATGGTTTTGCCTGTACCGGGAGGACCGTATAGAAGCACGCCCTTCGGCGGTCTGAGCCCGGAAACAGAGAATTTTTCCGGCTTCTTCAAAAAGTCAATAAAGAATTTCAATTCCTCTTTTGCCCGCCCCGCTCCGACTACATCGGAAAAACGCTCAGACGGAATATCAGAGTCAGCGAGCAAATTCTTTAAGTCATCTGCATCTGTAACACGTCTTAACTCAAAATCAACGAATTTTATGTATGCAGTATCTCCGTCTACGACCGTTTCGGTGTTAAACGCAAGCGATTTGCGTTTTGCAGATAATTCTTCAACTTTTTTAAGCATATAAATTTCGGCGCATAAATCGTTTACCTGCTCTTTAAAGCTCTTAAAACCGCCTTCCGGCGAAAATATAATGCTTCCGTACGCTCCTGCTCTTAAATATGATGCAATCAATTCCCTGTCAATTTGAATTGATTTCAATGAAGCTGCAAGAACACAGATCGGCAGTTCCGGGTTAGTTTTTCTAAGTTCAGTAAATATATCCGAACCTATATTTTCGCTGATGAATATGATTGCAAAATCAATATCCTTTTCTTCTGCTAAAACATATATCTCGTCCGGTGTTGATGCATAAAGGAACTCGCAGTTATCTATCTGCCGCACACACATATTTGAAAATGTCACATCTGCGAACATTAAAATGCGTGTTTTTCTATTATTTGAGAACAGATTTTTTATATCCTCAGACACCTCGTCAAGATCGGCTTTAAAGATGATAGACTTCACATTTTCAGAATTTCCAAGCTTTCTAAACTTAATTTCCTGAAGCATCCTATGAATTCGTGTTTTGAAAAAAAGCGAAGCTCTTGCCTTAAGAGTGCGCGCATCTGCCATACCGCCTTCGGAAAGAAGTATGGAGACAAGCACATTGTGCGTATCACCGGTAGTGTTGGGGTCATCTACGAGCATTGAAATGCCGTACATTTCTTCAAAAAGACCGGATATATGTTTATACTCCGACCTCATAATTTCCAGAAGGTTAAGCGGTTTGAGATGATTAAAAAGAAGCGGAAAACCTGTCGCAACACGACTTACGAGTGCAGCAGGAAAGAACGGCTCACTTGTCAACGGATTTATTTCTGTTTCAAGGGCATTAAGGAATGTCTTTTTTTCTATAGATGAAAGATTCTTCTGCTTTTCGTCTTCATAAAGCGAACGCCCGGCGTTGCTTGTAAAAATAATAATTGTATCCTTAAATGAAACTGTCGGGTTAAAACTCAAAAATTCTTCACGCTGCTCTTTATTTTGCTCTTTTATTGAATTTCTTTCCGCTGCTACCTTTGCAGAATCCCAATATTTATCTGTCAAAGTTCCGCTGTTTAGCAGTTCGTAAAAAACGTGCAATGTTGTAATATGTGCTTTTTCTATCTCATCAAAAACCAGTATAGCGTTTGGATTATCGGCAACATAGGATGTAAGCAAACCTACGTGTGACCCGCTCCAATAATACTCTAAACCGATAAGACCGCCTTGATCTTCATGCCCTGCAAATTGTGTCATATCGAAAATTTTATACGGGCGTCCCAGAAACTTCGCCGTCTGTTTCGCAAGAAAAGATTTTCCCGTGCCCGGAGGTCCGGCGAACAAGAATAAAGCCTTTACTCCCGTTCGCTCCTTCCCGGATGCGAAAATCTCCGAAGCAAACAAGCCTTCGCAAAAGGTACGCACGGTTTGATCCTGTCCCTTGACAGTATCAAGCAGTTTTTTTTGTAATTTTGCGATATCGGATGAAAGGTCATAGAAATAATTATTGGATTTTTCCACTAAGAAGCGATTAATATCATCAGACAACAGATCTTTTTTTATCTGCCTCATATCAGTTTCGGGAAGAGCAATATAACCCATAATACGACAGAAAAGCAACATCAGATTACATCTATACTCACTGCCCCAATATTTTGCCGTGTCAATAAATTCATTACAAGAAGCAAGCGTCATTTTCTTGAAATTTTCGGCAAACTTCGCATCTTTAAGTTTCATTAAGGGGTTGGAAACAGCTGTTTTCATCAGCAAAGTAAGTGAATCGTATTCAATGGGGAAAAGCGATTTTAAAACAAATACAGGGCGGTCACAAATCGGTTTTTTATCATGAGCCGCTTCCGGGTTTGCGGAAGGTAATTCATCCGGTATAATGCCGACTTCGCAGCAATACCTAAACAAATCAGCTTGTTTTGCGCTTCCCCACACAATTTCCGAGTGTTGATAGGCAAAATTAAAAAGTTTAGATATCTCAGCTTCAGTCAAATCAAAAAGGACTTGTACACAAGCCGTATCACTTTCCGGCACTTCTTCGAGTTCATCACGCTTTTTGTTTTTATTTATTTCATCAACATTTTTTCTAATCTCTTTGGCTTCCATTCTTGCTTTCTCAAGAACGTCCGAGGGCTTGCTTAAATTTCTCACTGCATACAAAAAATTAAACTCAGTTCGAATAGTTTCAGGCAATTCATTCAAGAGGAGCTTTTCTGCAAGTTCAAATTTTTTATTCAGTTCCATTTTACTTATCTCCCGTACATCGTAAATACAAAAACATTATATAGTGTCAACCTCCGGTATGCTATTCATATTTATACGTCTTAATCAGTGTCCCGTCACGTGTTAAAACTGCGTTGTCGGTTATATTATTGCCGAAAGTAAGCCCTGTAAGTGCAATAAGTCCGCCTTGTAATTCTATCTCAGTGTAAAAATCGCCGTCCGCACTTATCTGCACTTCGTCTTTGCCGTCACAGCACCACACAATGCCTTCATTTATAAAATATAATTTATCGCCGTCAATCACCACATCGTCAAAAACGAAATCCCGCCAATGCGTAGCAAAATCCATCAGCCCGCCGATAACAAGCATTTTTTCACCGTCCGGCACAGCGTAATAAAGTGCTTTGCCGGTATTAAAATAATACACGGCATCTCCCTTTTCGGTCGGAAAATAAAACTGTGCTTCGCCGGTAATTAAAAACGGGGTCTCGGTCTTCTTCTCATACACATCATAGCGGTATATTACATTGTTTTTAAGGTAAGTTATAATTCTTCCGTCACGCGAGATGTTATAATTCATCTCCTTGCCGTCATAGGATGTGTGGTCTTTATCCTCGGGATCGTTTCCTTCATTTGCGATATCAGATAGTATAGTTTCTGCTGTAAACTTCCCATCGTCAAATCCGCGGATATAGTAAAGATTATTGTTCGTGAAAAATGTTCCGGCAAAGCTGTCTATACCGTATACGCCGTCCGAACCGCCTGTTTTCGCGATTTTATCGGGGAAGAGATGAGGCAGCTCATCCCCCTCTATCTCCTCCATGCCCGTAAGAATACATATCGGTTTTTCAGCATCTTTTGAAATATAAAGGTTGTCATCGATTGCGTACATAATCTCTGTTCGATCTTTATTGAAACTGTATGTAAGAGTTTTTTCCCCTTCGCTCATGTCATAAAGCAACCGTAGCTGTTCATTCTTTTTTTGTGCGTATACAGCGTTGTCATTCATGTAGTATATAATTTCGCCGTTGTCTGTTATCGCAAAAGGATTAATATTCGTACCGACTAAGGTTGACCTTCCGTTTGTATAACAATACCACGATTTTTTACCGTTATCCGTTTGGGAATATAAAACTGTTTGTCCGTCCGGGGAAATGAAGAATGCGTAAGGCTCATAGCATTTCTCGGTTATAAGATGTTTTTCCTTGCCGTCCCATAAGTAAAGGTTCGCTTTGTATTCGTCACTGTCCGAATAGGCGATACCGTTGCCCGACGGTGCTATTTTGAAATACTGTGCGTAGTAATCAATAAAAACCGGCTCCATATCTTCATCCGAAATATAGAAAAGCTGATAACCTGCCGATTGAATATAGGCGGCTTTTTTGTTGTCGAGGCTGTAATCAAGATAGTTATTCCACACAGCCATGGTATCTTTTGTAGTAATCTGTTCGCCGTCGGCTCTGAAAATAAAAGTGTTCCCGCTGTATTTTTCATTGTATCCGTGTGTTATTAAAAGACCGTCATCACCGAAGATATAATCTTTATCTTCGATTTTCATTTCCGATAAAACGTCGTAAGTGTAATCAGTTTCGCTTGAGGTTGCAGTGAATGATTCCGTTTCTGTTTTTTTATTATCTGACGTTTTGGGCGGTACTGTTGTTTCTGTCTGTATGTTATCATCAATTAAAACTGTCGTGATTTCTGCAGTTGCAGTTGTTGTCCTATTTGAAAGGGTACTCATAGCTATAAAAGCTTCCTCGGCTGTTTCGTATGATTCGGGCAATTCCGTCACTTCCGGGTTACAAGCACACATCGAAAACGCCGTTGTGAGTGCGATTGCGAGAGCTTTTATCCTTGATTTTTTCATGGCGTTCACCTTTCTTTGCCTTAATACTACCATAAATAATGTATTTTGTCAAGCTAAAGTTAATAACAAAGGTGTTCGAAAAATATCTGCACATACCACTTGCATATCTGCACATAATGTGCTATACTATATGCAGATAATAATAGCGGAGGAGATTATGCGAAAATTTGATTATTCGTTTTTAGAAACAGGAATGCTTCCGGCAGGGCTTGTGAATATTGTAGGTGCGATTGCCGAGCTTAAAGAACGCGAAAGTGAACGTAAACAAAACAACGCGGTAATTTTCACACGCCTTGAAAGCATTGCGAAGGTGCAGTCAATAAAGGGGTCTAATGAGATTGAGGGTATCATCACAAGCGATTTGCGTATCAATGAAATTGTCAACCAAAACAGCGCACCTCTAAATCACAATGAAGCAGAAATTGCAGGATACCGTGATGCCCTTGCCATCGTTCACGACAATTATGCCGATTTGGATATTCGCGAGCGTGATATCCTGCATTTGCACGAAGTTATGCTTTCCTATTCGCCTGTGAACGGAGGACAATATAAACAAAGTGATAATCTGATTATGGAGATTGCGTCCGATGGTTCAAGGCGTGTACGTTTTTCTCCTACATCAGCCATTGAAACAACTGAAACAATGGAACAGATGATTCTTGCTTACATGGATGCAAGAAGTAATTACGGTATCAATCAGCTCTTGTTGATCCCTTGTGTTATTTTGGATTTCCTGTGTATCCACCCGTTTGCGGACGGAAACGGCAGAATTTCGCGGTTATTGTCGCTGCTACTGCTATACAAAAATGGGTTTGATGCAGGAAAATATATCTCGTTTGAGGAACAAATCAATAAAAATAAAGCCTCGTATTACGAAGCTTTAAGGGTTAGCTCTGAAAAATGGCACGATGGCACAAACAGTTATTTTCCGTTTATAGAGAACTTTACGGCAACCTTGCTGTATTGCTATAAAGAACTTGACAAACGCTTTGCGGTTGTGAATGCATCGAAAACAACAAAACGAGAACGAGTGGAAGTAACAGTCTTGAATAGTCTGTTACCGATTTCAAAACAGGAAATCTGTTATGTTCTGCCGGATGTCAGCCCTACAACAATTGAAGCCGCCCTTGCCGGTCTGGTCAAAAACGGTATCGTCGAAAAAGTCGGTACAGCGAGAAATACTAAGTATGTTAAAAATAAATGAAACGGCTTGACAAATCTCGAATAATGATATATAATATATCTATAATATCTGTAATATCAACTAAGAGAGGCTATTTATGGAAAGAACTATAAATTTAGGTTATTGGGGTAAATCAATCGGTTTGCGATTGCCGAAGAATGTTACAGAAGCCTTGGGTTTAGATAGTAATTCTTCCGTCAGTTACGTTTTGACGGATAATAAAGAACTGATTATCAAGCCCGTTTACGAACACAAAACAATCAAAGAGCGTTTCAAAAACTACACCGGGAGCTATCACGGCGAAGAGCTTGACTGGGGAGAGGATGTCGGGGAGGAAATAATAAAGTGAGAGAATTAAAACAGGGAGATATTATCAAACTCTGCTTATCGCCGACAAAAGGACATGAGCAAGCAGGATTCCGACCCGCTGTTGTGGTGAGCAATAATGATTTTAACGCTCTTACAAAAAATAAGCTCATCTGCCCGATAACGTCAACCGACAGAGGTTATCCGGCACACGTTGCTCTCGATAACCGAACCATTACACACGGTTTCGTTATGTGCGATCAAATCCGAACCGTCACTCCTGCCTCACGCGATGCAGAGTATATAGAATCCGTGCCGCCCGATATTTTAGATGAGATTTTGGACATATTGCATGGGTTGATTGAGAAGTGAGGTATATTTACCTTCCAATTGAAAATTTTCCTTGACATTACGTGAAATTTCGGTTATAATAGAATTGTATTCGATATTTCACGAAAAAGAAGGTTCTTTTATGTATTATAAACGTCATATTGAAGCTACGATTAAGCGGATTACGAAGCGTAAACCTGTTGTTGTCATTACCGGTGCAAGGCAGGTCGGGAAATCGACAATGCTTAATAAGGCTTTCGGCGATTATAGCAGCGTTTCGCTCAACCGCCCGCTTGTTAGGAGCAGTGCTAAAGATAATCCCTCGCTCTTTTTTGAGCAAAACAAGCCGCCTGTAATTGTCGATGAAATACAAAAAGTGCCGGAGCTTTTCGATTATGTGAAGGACGTTGTAGATTCTGACAACGCCGAAAAGACGGGGCAGTTTTATCTCACCGGCTCACAAAGCCAAAAGCTGATGGAACGTGTTAGCGACAGCCTTGCAGGACGTGCAGGAATAGTAAAGATGCTCGGGCTTTCCTGTCGTGAGCTTGATGGTCTGTCATACACTAAACCTTTTCTACCGACAAAAACGCATATTGATGAGATTTCTAAATCTGCACCCGATTTTAATTACGATTCCTTAATCACGCGGATTCATAAAGGATATTTCCCCGAACTTTATAAAACCGAAAGTGACCTTGACGATTGGAACGACTATTACGACTCATATTTTCAAACCTATATTGAAAAAGACGTAAAAGAAGTCCTCAATATCCGCGATGAAATTGCCTTTGTGAAATTCGTGCGGGCTTGTGCAAGTTTGTCGGGGGAAATGATAAACTACGTAACCCTCGGCGAAATGTGCGGTAAAGATGTGGGAACGGTTAAATCGTGGCTGTCGGTTTTGGTGTCAAGCGGGCTTGTTTATCTCCTTGAACCCTATCACAATAACTTCAGCAAGCGGCTTGTGAAATCGCCGAAAATGTACTTTCTTGATACAGGACTTGCTTGCTTTTTGCTCGGTTGGAATACTCCTACACAACTTGTAAACGGTGCGGCATGGGGGCATATCTTTGAAAGCTTTGTATTCGCGGAAATTCTCAAAAGTTACTATAACGTCGGGAAAACCTCACCGCAGATTTTCTATTACCGTGATACCGATAAAAACGAAATTGATCTGCTTATAAAAAACGGCGATGTGCTTCACCCGATAGAGATTAAGACCACAAGCGACCCGACAAAATCCATGGTTTCTTCATTCAAACAAATAAACAAAATCCCCGATATGAAAGTCGGGGAGGGCGCGATTATCTGCCTTGCGAAGGATGTTTTACCGCTTAAAGATGACGTTTGGATTCTGCCGGGGAGTAAAATTTAGGGGAAAGTAGTTTAAGGTTTGAGAGGATCCGTGATGAAATTTTTAAAAATTTTAGCTATTGTTGTAATGATACCTGTATTTATTATAGGGATGATATATGCAATTGATCTTTCTATGAGGATTATATCGCAACAGAATCATACAAAAGAATATGAATTAATGTGCAAAAACATTGAAGAGAACAGCGAATACTACGTGAATTTTTCAAAAAAGTTAATTTCACTATATGAAGAATTCGGCTATGATGAATTTGATTTTGAAAACGGCGAAAGTGAGCTTGAATACGATATCAAGAGTGATTTATTGGGTAACAAAGGTTTTATACGAAATGAATTGGGAATCACTTATGTTCGGTTAGTATATCCGGACAGCATTAAAGGATTTTGGATGATTAACTACAACTTAACTTTTCGGTATTACTATGATCGGTACTGGATTGTTTATATTCCCGATGAGTATATGGATGAAGAAACAATCGATATGTTAAGCAAAGAGCATTTTGGTTCAAACTTAAACAATGTAAAAGGTAATCTGTTTGTTTCATGGATTCCTGAAAATCGCCATTAATAAGAGAACATAAAAACGCTATACAATAGCATACAGTTAAAAATTGTAAAAGCCCACCCAAATCCCATTCACACAGGGTTTTAGAGGGCTTTCATAAGGCAGCTTGTGACCGGATTCGAACCAGCGACCTGCTCATTACGAATGAGCTGCACTACCGACTGTGCTACACAAGCGGATACGGAAAATCAGCACGGCTTTTTAATGCCGTGCAATCTTCGTATTATTTAAAAATTTTATCGCTTTTGGACAAAAAAGCTACTACTTTGCGGCGTTGAGCTGACGAGCGAGGCGGGATTTTTTGCGTGCAACGTTGTTTTTATGGAGGATCCCCTTAGAAGCGGCTTTGTCAAGCTTTATTACTGCGGTCTTCACAGCTTCTGCTGCACCTTCGCCGCTCACGAGTGCTGCGTCCGCTTTTTTAAGTGTGCTCTTGAGATTGCTCTTTACGGCTTTGTTACGCATTGCACGAACTGCCTGTGTTTTAACTCTCTTGGATGCGGATTTGATGTTAGGCATTTATTCCTCCGAATTTTAACATAAAATATATATAATAAGTTTTTGGTTTATCAGACTTAATCATAATTATATCATAGCAGGATAGAAATTGCAAGAGGTTTTTCTTATAAGAGTTGTAAAAAATGTGCGAGATAATTTGTGAAAAATGCACAAAATAATATGCTTGCAAAATTTTTCAAACTATGATATACTTTATATTGAGGTAATATGCAAGCAAAATTTATTATTTAAGAGATATTATGAATATTTTATTCCTGCTCCAGCCAAAATCAGAGGTGGCACTTCTTTCCGACACCTCCTCTGTCGGCGATGCAATCAAAGCTTTTGCGGAGTTTCGTTTCTCCGCCATCCCCGTGACCAACGCGGACGGTGAATATTTCGGAACGGTAACCGCGACCGATTTTTTAAGCTTTGTTTTAAGCGGTGATTCCTTTGATGACAAAAAGGTAGGCGAGATTTTAGACCGCTCAAAAAATCCCCCTGTCCGTATCACAGCAAAGCTTGATGACCTTCTGGAACTTGTTATGGACCAAAACTTTGTTCCTGTTGTCGATGATCGCAACTGTTTCATGGGGATTGTCACCAGAAAACGTATCATGCGGTATTACTACTATGACAGGCTTAAAGCTCATGAGTAACTTTAACAGCGAAAGCCTTTGTGAGGGATATCGCAAAGACTGTCTGCGGCTTTTCGCCGAAATTGACCTTGATGCCGCACTTTATAACCTCTCCGAGCTTAAAAAGCTTATCAAGCCCAAAAAGACGGAGATTATGTGCGTCATAAAGGCTAACGGATACGGGCACGACGACACCACCCTCTGCAAGGTGCTAAGCGAGGCGGGTGTGCGTTATTTTGCCGTATCAAACATAGACGAGGCGGTGAAGCTCCGCAAGGGCGGCTGTGAAGGTGAAATTCTCATCTTAGGCTACACCCACCCCGCATATGTCCCGAAACTTCTGGAATATAACATAATCCAGACCGTCACAGGGCTTTCCCACGCTGAAAGTTTGGCGGCAGAAGTTGATCCGAATGCCGATTCAATGTCTCCGCTTCGCATACATATTAAGATAGACACAGGCATGGGCAGACTGGGCATCAAACTTCACGATTTTGACAAGGCTTTAACCGAGGTTATTGCGATTTCAAAGCTTCCCGGGCTTAAGGCAGAAGGCATTTTCACCCATCTTGCGGCGGCGGATTCCGGCGTTTCGGACGATATCGACTTCACAGCCGCCCAAACCGAGTGCTTCTTCTTCCTTGCCGACGAGTGCGAACGCGCCGGAGTGAAGTTTATTCACCGGCACTGCTTCAATTCGGCGGGCGGGCTGATGCACTATGACCCGCGTTCAACCCTCGCCAGGTTCGGCGTTGCTATTTATGGGCTTAAACCCGATGTCGGTATGAAGATGCCGGTGAAGCTTGTGCCTGTCATGGCTCTTCGCAGTCATATCGTCGAGATAAAAAAGCTTTTCAAAGGCGAGACGGTGAGCTATGGGCGAACCTTCACAGCACCGTCTGACATGAAGATTGCGGTAGTATCTGTGGGTTACGCCGACGGCTATCCGAGAGCATTATCGTCATACGGCAATAATCCGAACGGATTCATGCTTATCCACGGCAAACCTGCAAATATCTTGGGACGGGTCTGCATGGATCAGACTGTGGTTGATGTGACGGATATCGACAATGCGGCGGTAGGTTCGCTCGTGACACTGATCGGGAGCGATGGAGATTGTAAAATAACCGCCGACGGCCTTGCTGTCATGGCGGATACAATCGGTTATGAGATTGTCTGCGGAATCGGGCTTCGCGTTCCGAGGCTTATATACAAAGGCGGCAAGCTCATTAAGGTCATTGATTATTACAGTTAGGGGACGATTATGCTTTATTCAGAGCTTTTACCATACATTGAAAATAAGCTCGTCAGCGGAGGTATACCGAAGACTGACGCCAAGGCAGAAGCACGGATTATTGCTTCCGATATCGGTGAAATTCAAATCGGGGCACTGCTTGCAAACCCCAACACAGAGATCGTTTCCGGCAGGCTTAACGCCATTAACAAGACGATTAACACACGTATCTTTGAGCGTGTTCCTCTGCAATATCTCGTCCCGATGTGGGAATGGCATAACATCAAACTCAAGCTTGTTACAGGCGTTTTATGTCCTCGTCAGGAGACGGAAATTCTTATTGACATTATCGCCGATTTTATAAAGGAAAAGGGCATAGAGAAGCCTTCTATCTTAGACCTTTGCACAGGCAGCGGAAATATCGCAATTGCACTAAAAAAGATGTTCCCCGAAAGCACCGTCGCAGCGGTTGAAAATTCGACCCTTGCAATCCCGACCTTCAAATTCAACTGCAACTATAATAATGTCGAGATAAACTTCGTTTCCGGCAGCGTTTTGGAGCAGTCAACCCTTGTGAAGTTCATCGACCGTCACGGTGCACCGATGGCGTTTGATATCATCGTTTCAAACCCCCCCTATCTGACAAAGCTTGAGATGAACACCCTCCAGCCGGAACTCAAACACGAACCGGATGTTGCTCTATACGGCGGAATTGACGGGCTTGATTTTTATCGTTCAATTTCGGCAATATGGAAAGAAAACCTTAAAAAAGACGGCATGATCCTCTATGAAGTGGGTCAAGAACAGGCAAAGGAGGTTCGCCGAATCCTCAATAAAGCAGGCTATAAAGACCTTAAAACGCACCAAGATATGATGGACAATGATCGAGCAGTATCTGCTATAAATCGCGAATAAAACAAAAAGCCTCCGAAATCAATCGGAGGCTTTAACTTTGCTGTTAATCAGTACTGCGATACGTACTTAGTCGGGTTGAGGTATGTGCCGTTTTGCCTTACCTCAAAGTGGAGATGGTTGCCGGTTGAGTTGCCGGTTGAGCCGACATATCCGATGAGCTGTCCCGCAACAACTGTGTCGCCGACAACGATGTCTGCCGTTGATGACATATGTGCATATACTGTGACGTTGCCGTCGGAGTTTGTGATGAAGATTGCGATGCCATATCCGTCGCCCTTGCTTCCCACACGCGTAACCTTGCCTTGTGCGGCAGCGTAGATGTGCGTACCGTAAGGTGCCGCGATGTCAAGCCCCTTGTGTCCTCTGCCGTCGCCCATGTAAGCGGAGATATAACCGCCCGCAACAGGCCAGAAATACGTTCCCGAGCCGCCGCCTGTAGCCACCATTGTTTTCGGTTCTTTTGTACCGATAATCTCAACCTGTGTGACAGGTTCGGTGACTACGGTGCGGGATAGGATCTGACGTGATACTGCTTTTCCGTCGCGATATGTCACGTTTGCCTCGACCAGCTCCACACCTTCCTCGCCCTTTGTGGTCACCTTAGTTTCACCTTGGTACATAGAATCGTCATACGATCTCATTATTTCATAATCGATGGCAACTTCATATGTCCTCGGCTTCGTCACTAAGAGACTCAGATAAGGAACCTCTTCAGAAAGCTGGATTGTTGCGCCGACCGGGCAGAATTTGCTGAGGTCTTCGATAACCTCGCCTTCATATTCCGCCGGACATTCAAGCAGTTCGCTAAGTGTCAGATTGTTTGCCATGGCTATATCCCATGGATTGTCGCCGCTTTCAACAGTAACGAATACAGCGGCTTCGCGTGTTCCGGATAGTTTTTTAATTATATCCGACTCGTCAACGATCTCCTCCGGGTAATAAAACTGCTCGTAGGAATACTCAATTTCACGGTCGAATGTTATATCAATGGCTTCAGGGTCAAAACCTGATTCCTTGACTCCGTTAAGATAGATGGAAAGCACCTTCGTGTCGTCGATAGCACCTAAAAACTCGCCGTCAACAGTTACACCGTATGCCTTTACCTTGCCGGCGATATCGGGAATTATGTCGACCGATGTTTCCGACACCGGAGCCGGTGCGGTAAGCGGTTCGGGGACGGCAATTGCAGCGGAGCGGGTGTCGGGCATAATAACAGAGGCGTTCGACATCATAACTGCCGCAAGTGAGTTCGCATCCATGACTTCTGCGGTGGGGGTTATCTCAAGGCGGGCGGTTACAAACGCTTCGCCTGTGGAATTTTCAACATCTTTATAGGCTGTCTGCTCCGAAAATGCTCTTGCCGCAGACATATAAACATCCTCTGCGGAAACAACGCCGAGGGTCTCTCCGCCGGATATTACCGAAACGCCGAACGAGCTTGCAGACACGGTATTCACAGCAACTGCGAAAACGATCACTGCGGCGGCGGGAGCTAAGACATTCGCGAAGGTCACAAAGCTATGTGAGTTTTTCTTCATGTAATAATGAAGATCGGACATATATAACCGGATCGCCTTGGTAAGACCATATTGGCGGCGGCGTTTTTTGAAAAGTTTACGTGTGCTTTTGCGGTTATCAAAGAATACGAACAGTCTGAAATAAACGTTTGTAACGGTTTGTTTGAATGCATTAATGAACGCCTGCCGAAGTCCGCCGGTATCAACCTTGCTGACCTTGCAGATGGCTTTGTAAACACCAATAGCCGCAGTTTTTGCGGCATGAAGCATTGAAGCTATTATGTATACGACAAGAGTTCCCAAAAAGGTGATAAACACAGGGATATCACCGTCGGATTCTACAGCACCGTGGGTCACTAAAAACTTGCGGAATGTCAAAAGGTGCTTTTTATGAAATTTTGCCGTTTTGCTCAATGTTATTTTTTCTCCGTGTTAGCTATTTGCAGATTAGGTAAATTAATTTGTTACGTTTGTAACTGATATGTTACAACTTATTATAGCACGTATTGGCATAAAAAACAAGCAAATTCATCTGAAATGTCATTTTTTACTCCAAAAATCTGCTATATGCACAAAAACAAGCAACTGATTATGTGCAATATGCACATAAACTATTGCCGAATAAAAACTATAAACGATTAATATATAAACGTTCTATTAACAAAAAAATAGCTATCCAATGCGTTTCCTGTACTGATTTTGACGGTTATTGTCAATACAATTACAAAATGGTTACAATGGTAACGACAATATTACAAACCGACAGCTAAAAGTTGTTCTTCTGCATTTTTCAAAGCAAGTTCTGTGATATTATCGCCGACCTGAATACGGGCGATTTCGCGTATCCGTGCTTCGCCGGTAACAGCTTCAATCTCTGTGTAGGTGCGTCCTTCCGCGACTTTTTTCTCTATTAAAATGTGATTTTTCGCAAAAACTGCAATCTGTGCAAGGTGAGTTATGGCAATCGCCTGCGATTTGTCAGATTTCTCGGAAAGGTTACGAAGTTTTCGCCCGATTTTTGCCGCCGCACGCCCCGAAACGCCTGTGTCAATTTCGTCAAAAACCATGGTAATAGCTTCGTCAGCTGATGAAGAGGTTGATTTTATCGCAAGCATAAGCCTTGAAAGCTCGCCGCCCGAAGCGATTTTTGATAGCGGGCGAAGTTCCTCGCCGGGGTTGGGTGAAAAGAGAAGCGATGCCTTGTCCATTCCCGATTTGGTGAGTTTCCCCTGCGTCATGTTAAACTCGATCCGAACGTCCTTCATGTCAAGTTCCGAAAGTTCACACCGTAAAGCTTCCGCCATCTTCAAAGCCGCGTCGGAACGTTTTTTTGATAACGCCTTTGCAAGCTCGGTCACAGATAGGAGAAGCCTGTCACGCTCGTCTGTGAGCCTTTTTGTCTCAACCTCTGCATCCTCAATCTGCGAAAGTATCTTTTCCGACTGCTCCGCCCGCTCCAAAGCATATGTGAGCGAGTTTTCGACCCCTCCGAAACGCTTTTTAATATCGTCAATAATTTCTTTTCTTGCACGAATTTCAGAAAGCCGCTCTTCATCAAGGCTGATCCCGTCCGCATAGCCCGAAAGCTCTGTGATAATCGTCTTAAGTTCGGATGAAAGGTCTGAAAGCTCGTCGAAAATTCCGGCAAGCGTTTTATCGGAATAATGCCCGATTGCCTTCCCTGCTTCATATATAAGCTTCAAAGCCCCCTTAAAACCGTCCTCGTCGGAAGACAGAGCCAAGACGGCGCCCATCGCCGCAGATCGAAGTTCCTCCGCGTTTTCAAGTTTCTCGAAAAGGTAGTCGATCTCTTCGTCTTCACCCGGCTTAACCCTATGTTTTGTTATCTTTTCGCGAAGCTCAAGATGTGAAGACAGGTTGCCCTTCTCCTCTTCGAGCTTTTCGGTGAACGCTGCAAGCCTTTTTGCCGCGGCTTTCAGTTCGTCAAACAGACTTTGATAGTCCTGCAACAATTCTTTATTACCGGCAAAGTCATCAAGAAGCTTTATATGTTCATTTTCATCGGTTAAGAGCCTGTTGTCGCTCTGCCCGTGAATGTCACAAAGCTTGCTCCCGATTTCGCTCATCATTGAAATTGCAGCGGGTTTTCCGTTGATACGTGCCGAGGATTTCCCGTCAAAGGTTATCTCGCGTGTCAAAAGCAGTTCCGATTCAGCCTCAAATCCGAATGACGACAGAAGCTTTTCTATTTCGACATTGTCGCAGTCAAAAACGGCGGTGACGAGTGCTTTTTTCTCGCCCGTTCTGACCATATCTCGGTTCACGCGCTTTCCCAGAGCCGCATCAAGTCCGCCGATAACCACCGACTTGCCCGCACCCGTCTCACCCGAAAAGACGTTTAACCCTTCGGTAAACGTGATTTCGGCTTTCTTGACGACCGCTAAGTTCTCGATGTAAAGCGTTCTTAACATAGTTTTTTATAGTAAAGACTATTTGCGGATTTCTATTCCCATCTCTGACAGACGTGATGTTATGGTGTTGACGTGGGCGGAAACCTCTTCCATAGTGAGGTTTCGTTCTGCCGATACAAACGACATTCGCACGGTGATATTCTTATCATCCTCGCCATATATGTCAATGAGATTAACCGATTTAAGATGCTCGGGAGCGTTATCTGTCCATGCTTTTTTTATGTCGGAATATTTTGTTCCC
Organism: Ruminococcus sp.; assembly: GCA_031262225.1. Taxonomy (GTDB): domain Bacteria; phylum Bacillota; class Clostridia; order Oscillospirales; family Ruminococcaceae; genus JAISGY01. The sequence goes on from JAISIC010000009.1 coordinate 80,140, forward strand.
GAAGCGGCAGGGATGGTAAGATCAAAGTCTATACCGGGATAACTTGAAGTCTCATTATATGACTGCTTTGTTGTGGCAAGGGCGGCAAGCTCGATGAGGTTCAGTTCAAGGTATGCGATATGTGCCTTCTTGTCGATGGCAGTCTTCACCGTCGGGTGGATTATGCCGATTGTCCCGACAGCAACGCCGTCCGCGAAGATTTCGGAAGTGTTTTTCGGGTGACTGTAGCTTTCTTCGGGTTTGATATTAATAAACTCCGGCGAAATGCCCCTTGTCGCTCTGATAAGCACATCGGCGATATCACGTGCTTTATAAATAACCGCCTCGTCATTTTTATCACGCGAAGTTATGACAATACCCAAATACTTTTGCTCGTTGGCTTTACCGTCCTTAATACCCTTAACAACCTGCCCGATTTCAAATATCCCGAACTCGGAAGCGTAGTTTTTGTTATCATTAATAAAGTATAAAAGCGAAGGCGTCATGGAAGACCGCAGGGTGCTGTGGTCGAAAGTTTGAGCGTTTATAACTCGGAGATTCGGTGCAGGATTGATTTTCAGCTCCTTATTCTCCTTGTCGTCATACCAAACATAGGAATGAACCTCGTGGAGCTTGAAACGTCTCGCCAAAATGTCCTTAATTGTGTGCTCATCGGACTTTGAGACGGAGGGCTTGACAGGGAAAAGCGGCGATCTGGCGGTGATAATCGGGAAGTTGTCGTAGCCGTAAACACGCGTAACCTCTTCCACCAAATCCGCCTTGATCGAAACGTCTTTAGTTGCACGCCAAGACGGCACGGTCACGAAGAAGCTGTCGCCCGACTGCTTCACGTCAAACCCCAAAGAAGTGAGCGTTTTAACAATCGTTTCTGAGGGTATGTCAATCCCCGTGTAGCGGTCGATGTAAGGCTTATCAAAGGTGATCACCGGAATATCGAATTTTTTCAGATATAGGTCGGTGAAACGAGATGTGATTTTAGTTTCGGGGCATATGTCAACGAGAAGCTTAATAAACCGCAGAGCCGCCGTTAAAGAGTTCTCGGGGTCGAGGGATTTTTCATATCTTGCCGAAGCATCGGTGCGAAGACCGAGTTTAACGGATGTTCTGCGAATCGCCGCCGCATCAAAGCAGGCAGATTCAAGGAGGAGCGAGGTTGTGTCATCCGCAATCTCCGAATCAAGACCGCCCATAACCCCCGCTACAGCAGAAGGCTCGTTGTCGGTGCAGATCATTAAATTTGTATTTTCGATATTTCGCTTCTGACCGTCTAAAGTTGTGAACTCGAAAGGATTTTCAAAGCGTTTTACTTCAATAGATTTCACCTTTCTGCCGTCAAAAGCGTGCATGGGCTGACCGAGTTCAAGCATTACGTAGTTGGTGAGATCGGCAAGAAGGTTAATGGAGCGTAAGCCGCAGTAGAACAGACGTACACGCATATATGCAGGGGCAATGTTCGCGGTGATATTCTCCGCTGTCACCGCAACATAACGATAGAGCATCTCGTCTGTTGACTTTATTGAAAGTTCCGGCAAGCTTGTGAAGTCGCCTATATTTACAGTGGGAATAGCCTTCAAAGGCTTGCCGGTGAGAGCCGAAAATTCCCTTGCAATGCCATAGTGCCCCCAGAGGTCGGGGCGGTTGGTAAGTGACTTGTTGTCAACCTCGAAGATAATGTCGTTGAGGGGGAAAACCTCTTCAATCGGCGTTCCCGCCTTGTATGAATCGGGGAGCTCGATAATTCCCGTGTGGTCGGTCGAAAGTCCAAGTTCCGCCTCGGAACAGCACATACCGCAGGACTCATAACCGGCGAGCGTAACTTTATTTATCGGTTTGCCGCCCACCATTCCGCCGTCGCAAGCAAGTGCAACGGTAATCCCGGCTCTTGCATTGGGTGCACCGCAGACGACATTTACAACCTCGTCGCCTTTGTCAACGGTCAAGAGATGCAGCTTTTTAGAGTTGGGGTGTGCTTCGCAGGTTAAGATTTTGCCCACCACAACGCCTTTGACGTCGGAGCCTTTATAAATAATATCCTCAACCTCTGCCGTGGCAAGGGTAAAACGCTTGATTAAAGCGGGAATATCTTCGTTTGTGAGATCAACAAAATCGTTGATCCAGTTCATTGATACTAACATTTTTTCTTCCTCTTAATGTACGAATTGGGTTAGGTTTGAGAGCTTGCCCGAGTTAAAATCGCGGATATCCTTAATGCCGTACTTCATCATCGCAAGGCGTGTGAGCCCGAGCCCGAATGCAAAACCGGTGTATTTTTCGGGGTCAATTCCTCCCGCTGTTAAGACGTTGGGATGAATCATTCCGCAGGGGCAAAGCTCGAGCCAGCCCGAATTTTTACAGGACGGACAGCCCTCGCCGCCGCAGATTGCACAGGATATATCAAGCTCAAAACCGGGCTCCACAAAGGGGAAGAATCCCGGACGGAGACGGACCTTCACGTCGCGTTCAAAAACCTCCGAGAGCATTGTTTTCATAAAATAAATAAGGTTTGAAATGCTTATATCGCGGTCAACCATAACCCCCTCCATCTGGAAGAAGGTGTTTTCGTGACAGGCATCGGTTGCTTCATTTCTAAAGCATCTGCCCGGGAAGATGGCACGAATCGGCATCCCCTTTTCAAGGTTTGCTCCGTATTTTCGCATAATGGTGTTTTGTGCGGCGGAGGTATGGGTCTTGAGAAGCTGCCCGTTTTCTAAGTAGTAGGTATCCTGCATATCGCGGGCAGGGTGGTCTTTGGGGATATTGAGAGCCTCAAAGCAGTTGTAGTCGTCGGTTATCTCGGAATATTCTTCAATGGTGAAACCCATGCTTGCAAATATTGCTTCGCATTCGCGTGACACAAGAGTTATGGGGTGGAGAGAGCCGCTTTTTTCACCGACAGGAAGCGACAGATCATAGACGGGAGCCGCCTCGATTAATGCTTTTTCTTCAAGCTCGCGAAGCTGTGAAAGTTTATCCTCAAAAAGAGCTTCCGCTTCACGCTTCAGAGCGTTTATAGCCTGTCCTAAGGTCTTTCGTTCTTCGCCCGAAACGCTTTTGAGCCCCGCCAGTGCCGAGGTTATATGCCCCTTTTTGCCCAGAAACGCAACCTTCGCCGCCTCAATCATCTCCGACCTGTCAGCGGCGGTAAGCTCATCGGAGAGCTTCTTTTTAATTTCTTCTATATTCATCTGTATCTTCCCCTTTTGAAGGTTTTTGGTATATAATTTCACCGGTTTTCAAAACGTGCTCGCAGAAGCCGGATCTGTCATTATTTTCATCGAGTAAGTGAGGTTCAATGTCGGTGTCAATATCGCGGCGAATCCGCATTAAACGTGACATTGTGCTTAACCAATCACCGTTAAATCCGTTTATAACAACACCTACATCAATGTCGCTCCATTCGTTGGGTGTACCATTTACGTATGAGCCGAAAAGAATTACTTTATCGACAGGGTATGCGTTAATTATAGCTCCTGCATATTCATTAGCTATCTGTCTAGCGTCTTTTTTATAAAACATAATAGTTCCTCCGTTTCGGTACAGAGTTGCGTACACTTTTCAGGCGTTAAGGAATCTTTTATCATTTCTTTGTACTCAGAATATCGTGCTTCAGTTTGTAACGGCATTAAAACTTCTATTAACTCCAGTTGTTTTTCGTCAAATTTGTCATAAATTTGACCGAGCTGTGCCAGCTTAACAAGATCATGAGTTTTAGGCGGTATTTGTCCTGTTACTGAAGTTGATTTAGCTTTTAGTACCTTTTCAATAGTCAGATTACATGAATATGCCAAAAGCAACACTCTATTACCTTTGAGTGCCCATTTTGCATCTGCCATACTGTCATCAGCCATATTGAGCCAATGTTTGACATGGTCTATACTCATGTTCCCTCACCTCAACACAAACTGTATCTCGGCAGAGCAGGCAAGCTTTCCGTCCACCGTCGCCTTGCCCTCGCCATACCCGATAACGCTGCCCATCGCTGACTTTGTTTTCGTTATTTCAACGGTTAATAAAAGCTCATCGCCGGGCACAACCTCTTTTCGGAATTTTGCCTTGTCGATTCCTCCGAAAAAGCCGATTTTTCCCGCATTCTCCGGCAGAGCAAGCATCGCCGCACAGCCTGTTTGAGCCATCATTTCGACAATAAGAACCCCGGGTGTGACAGGGTGCCCCGGGAAATGCCCCTCAAACCAAAAATCATCAGGGGCAATATACTTTATTGCAACCGCCTTTTTTCCCGGCTCCATCTCGATTATCTCATCAATTAAAAGAAACGGCTCGCGGTGCGGGATTAGCTTTTTAATCTCGTTCTTATCAAGTTTAGTCATATATGCACCTACACGATCGACATGACAGCTTCGTCAAACTCAAGCGGAGCGGCATTCTTTGCGAAAATTTCCGACACAACACCGTCAAAATCGCTTGTCACTTCGTTCATCAGCTTCATTGATTCGATTATGAAGAGCACATCGCCTTTTTTCACGCTGTCGCCGACCTTCACAAACGGCGGCTTGCCGGGTGAAGAAGCCTCGTAAAAAGTCCCGATTATAGGAGCTTTGACGATATTTCCGACCGGTTTAGTCAGAGCCTTTTCTGTCGGAACGGCAATCGTCTCTGATAGGCTGTTCACAGCATTTATAACCTTCGGAGCGTTCTTTTCAATCTCTATTTCAAAATCGTCGGAAGAGATTTTAACTCGTGTTAAGCCGTTTTGAATCAGCGTCCCCGTCATAAGTTCAAGTGTTTTTTTAATATCAGCCATTTTTTACCTCGCGAATTAATATGCAGGCGTTGTGTCCGCCGAAACCTAAGCTGTTTGAAAGAGCGGCACGAACATGAATATTTTCATAACCGTCTTTACAGTTGTCAAGGTCACATTCGGGGTCAAGTTCAGTAAGCCCCGCCGTTTTGTGAATATAACTTCCCTTAATTTGCAGTGCAACCGCCGCCGCCTCCGCCGCACCCGCCGCACCGAGCATATGCCCGAACATTGATTTTGTGGAGTTGACCTTTATTTTCGCGGCGTGTTCCCCAAATGCAAGCTTTATCGCAGCAGTTTCACAGCGGTCGTTCATCGGGGTAGATGTGCCGTGAGCGTTAATATAGTCGATATCGGAAGGATTTAGCCCGGCTTCCTTTACCGCCATGCTCATAGCCGCCGCCGCCGCTTTTCCGTCGGGAGCCGGTGCTGTTATGTGATAACCGTCGTCTGTAGCTCCATAGCCTGCGATTTCGGCGTAGATCTTCGCACCCCTCGCAACAGCCTTGTCTAGGTTTTCAAGCACCAAAGCCGCACCGCCCTCGCCCATGACAAAGCCATCACGTTCTCTGTCAAAGGGTATTGAAGCACGAAGAGGATTGTCCGATTTTGAAAGTGCTTTCATATTGTTGAACGCCGCAAGTGCGAATTCGTTAATAACCGATTCGGAACCGCCTGCAATGCAGACATCAAGATAGCCGTCCTTGATTTTGCGGAACGCCTCGCCGATTGCGTGTGTGGAGCTTGCACAGGCGGAGCAGTAGGCGAAGTTGTCGCCGTGAAAGCCGTTTTTGTCATCACCGTCAAGAGATAACGCAATCGCTCCGGAAGACATATTCGCAATCATCATCGGGATATATAAAGCAGATATTCGGGAGCTTCCGCGTTCCACCATCTTTGAGTGTTCATCAAGGGTAAGCTGTAAGCCGCCTATACCGACACCGAAAAGAATTCCTTTGCGGTATGGGTCAAGCTCTTCAAAATCGGAGCCCGAATCCGCAAGAGCGGTTTTTGCTGCCGCAACCGCAAACTGTGCGAAGCGATCGGTGCGTTTCGCATCCTTTTTGTCCGCAAAGTATTTTAAAGGGTCAAAATCTTTAACCTCGGCGGCAAGCTTTATGGCAAAATCCTCGCCGAAGCGGTTTTCAAGGGAACAAAAGCCGTTTTTTCCCTGTCTTAAAGCCTCATCAAACTCGCTCACAGTCTGTGCTATGGGGGTTATAACGCCGATTCCAGTTATAGCAACTCTTGCTGACATATAAATACCTTTCGTTTATGCAGTTCTTTCTTTTTGCGCGCGAATTTCGTCAATGCGTTTTTGTGCCGCCGCCGCGCCTTCGCGAATCTCTTTTTTCATTGCTTCGCGATCCCAGTTATCTTTATAGCGTTCGTAAAAATCATCGCGGATTGCGCGAATGTCTTCTAATGTGAAATCATCGGAAATCTGTAACATAGATTCTCCTTTAAGCGGGCTTTGTATTCACTCTTTGCTCTTCCAAACCCTTTTTAAAATGTTCCGCGCCTTCTTGAATTTCTTTTAACATGGCTTCATAATCCCAGTTATCTTTATAACGCTCGTAAAAGTCGTCGCGGATTGCGCGAATGTCTTCTAATGTGAAATCATCGGAAATCTTCAGCATAATCTGACCCCATTTCTAACATCATTGTTGGCGTAATGATGTATATAGTCTTAAGATCTTTTTGTAATGTTAATTTTCTTACACCGTTGTTTGTTTTATATGTTGATAAATGTTTCATATTCCATGAAAGCAAACAATCACATCTGTTGAGAACAGCGAACGCAATATGCTGACAGTCCTCATAACTTTTCTTCGTTAGTATACCTTGATTTACAATCTCATCGGCGAGGCGTAAAACCTTTTCGTCTACATTGAGTTCAGTATATTTAACTTCTTTAAGATAGTTGCGTAAAAGGTCTCTTTTTTCAGTGTTGCATTTATCAATTTCATACATCACAAGACTTGATATATACACATCATAAACGTCCTTTTTAACGTCTTCCCAAAACCTATGCGTAATATCATATTTTTCTTTTGTGTCGGCGTGGTCGAGATGGCTTATTACCGATGTGTCAAGGTATACGCTTGTTTTTTCGTTAAAATCCATCTTCCACCTACATCATTATCCCGCCTGAAATCTCGATAACCTGCCCTGTGACGTAGCTTGCGTCGGGGGATGCAAGGAAGCTCACAACGCTTGCCACCTCTTCCGGCTGTCCATAGCGGCGCATGGAGATTTGGTTTATCATTGCCGCCTTCTGTTCGTCGGTGAGCTTGTCGGTCATGGGCGTTTCGATGAAGCCGGGAGCGATCGCGTTAACGGTTACGCCGCGCCGCCCGAGCTCCTTTGCGGCGGTCTTTGTCATGCCGATTATTGCGGCTTTTGACGCGCTGTAGTTCATCTGTCCGGGGTTGCCGTAAATTCCGGCAACGGAAGCAACGTTTATGATACTCCCCTTTTTTGCGCGGCTCATAAGATTTCCGGCGTATTTTATCATATTGAAAACCGATTTTTGATTCACGGCAATAACGCTGTCGTACTGCTCGTCGCTCATACGCGCCATAAGCCCGTCACGCGTTATTCCCGCATTGTTGACAAGCACATCAATGCCGCCGAAAGTTTCGGTAACTGCCTTGACAAGCGCCTCGCATTCCGCCGATTTGGAAACGTCGGCGTAAAAACGCTCTGCACGAACGCCGAACTCCCGACACTTTTCTATAACATCAGAGCCTTCAAACGAACGCTCGTTAAGGTCGTTTACCGCTATGTCAAAGCCGTCTTTTGCAAGCCGCAAAGCGATTGCCTTGCCTATTCCGCGCGCCGCGCCTGTTACTAATGCCGTCATATAAAACTCCTAATCTATCCTAATCCATACAGTTAATTCTCGATATTTCGCAATAATTGCCGATATTCATAGGCTTGCAAAATAACCGTTAATACTTAAAAATCATCGCCCCGTAAACGAGTCCTGCGCCGAAGCCGCACAGGCAAACGACGTCGCCGCGCTTAATCCGTCCCGAATCTATCCCGTCGAAAAGTGCAAGCGGGATTGATGCCGAGGAGGTGTTGCCGTGCTCCGCTATGTTTATTATAAACCGTTCAAGCGGGATATTCATTGACTTTGCGGCGGTTTCGATAATCCGAATGTTTGCCTGATGCGGAATGAACCATGTCACATCGCCGTGGGTTATTCCCGCTTTGGCGACGGCTCTCTCCACCGCTTCCGGCATGATTTTCACCGCGAATTGATAGACTTCTTTACCGTTTTGGGTAAGTTTATAGTCCGCACCCGGGTAATCTTCCATAAAAAGCGTTTTGTTCTCAAAAAACGGAATATCCGCATGGGTCATCTTCCCGTAAAGATATTTGCCGCCGGTGCCGTCCGAGCCTAAAACAGAGCTGTAAAGAGCGTCTTCTTCGCCCTGCTTTATAATAACCGCTCCCGCGCCGTCCCCGAAAAGAATACAGGAGGCTCTGTCGGAGTAGTCAACGTATCGTGTGAGCGTTTCGGAGGCGATTACAAGCGCATATTTTATGTCGGAA